>CAZLRW010000439.1:0-1501 GCA_964561925.1 uncultured Flavobacteriaceae bacterium | reverse complement strand
TGGCGCGCCTCGCCCCCATGGCGAAGCCGGTTCTGCTCTATGCCGTCGCGCTGGCCGCGGGGGCGTTCGCGCTGCAGTGGCTGCAGTACAACTACGTCGCCAAGGTCTTCGCGCCGGAGATCTACATCACCCTCATCGCGCTCGGCTTCACCGGGCTCGGCATCTGGGCCGGCTACCGCCTGACGCCGAAGTCCGCCCCCTCGGCGTTCGAGCGCAACGACGCGGCGCTGAAGTCGCTGGGGCTGACCGACCGCGAATGCCAAATCCTCGACCTCCTCGCCGCCGGCCACGCGAACAAGGAGATCGCCCGCGTCCTCGACGTTTCGCCGAACACGGTCAAGACGCACATCGCGAATCTGTTCCAGAAGCTCGGCGCCGAGCGCCGCACCCAAGCGATCCACAAAGCCCGCGAACTCAGATTGATCCCCTGACCGCTCATCCGAACAGCGGATTTTCGCGAAATCACCCTTTCGGGCGATAGAAAATCCGCCCCCCGTGCGTCCAAACTCCGGCCCACACAAGGAGAGAACACCATGGAACGCGTCACCGGTATCGGCGGCTTCTTCTTCCGGGCGAAAGACCCGCAGGCCTTGGCGGAATGGTACGAGCGCCACTTCGGCGTGCTGAAGGTCCCGACCGACTACGACCACCCCGTCTGGCGCACGGAGGCCGGCATCACGGTCTTCGCGCCGTTCAAACAGGACACGAGCTATTTCGGCGACCCGAAGCAGCAATGGATGATCAACTTCCGGGTCAAAAGCCTCGACCGCATGGCCGCCCAGCTCAGGGCCGCCGGCATCGCCGTCGAGATCAACCCCGAGACCTATCCGAACGGCCGCTTCGCCAAGCTCAACGACCCGGAAGGTAACCCGATCGAACTCTGGGAACCCGCCGGCAAAGACCCGAGCTGACGCGACTCCGTCGTCCCGGCGCTTCCAACCACGCCGCCATCCGCGCGGCGTGACGTGAAGCCTGCGACCAAACCCAAGCATTAAGAAAGACCACCCATGACCAATATCATCTTCCTCTTCGGCACGCTTTCCGGGCTCATCGTCACGACGACGTTGCTCGCCGCGTTCACGCTTCTGGGCGCCGAGCCCGCGCCGGGGTCCGAGTGGCTCGGCTATCTCGGCATGATCGTCGCGCTCTCGCTCATTTTCGTCGGCGTAAAGCGCTACCGCGACCGCGAACTTGGCGGCGTGATCAAGTTTGTGCCCGCGTTCCTGATGGGCCTCGCGATCGCCGCTGTGGCGAGCGTCATCTACGTCCTCGTCTGGGAGGTTTACATGGCCGCGACCGGCGGCGCCTTCTTCGACGCCTATATGCAAGCCTATATCGACGGCGAGAAGGCCAAAGGCCTTGCCGGCGCCGAACTCGACAAGCTGATCGCCGACATGCAGGCGATGAAGACGCAATACAACTCGAACCAACTCTTCCGCCTCGCGATCACGTTCACCGAAATCTTCCCCGTCGGCGCCGTCATCGCCCTGATCTCGGCGGC
>CAZLRW010000438.1:0-1508 GCA_964561925.1 uncultured Flavobacteriaceae bacterium | reverse complement strand
AAATCACCGAAGCTTCCGCCGCCGCCGCCGAAGCCGCCGTCGCCGGAAGACGCATCCCTCGCCGGCGAGCGCGAACGCGAACGGCGCCAACGCGTGCGCGGCTTTGCATCGACGATCCTGACCAGCGGTCTCGGCCTCAGCGATTTCGCGCCTGTGTCGCAGAAGACTCTGTTGGGCCAGTAGCCTGGGAGCGCCGGCTTCTAGCCGGCTCTTGATGCGGCGGAACTTCAGCAAGAGCCGGCAGGATGCCGGCGCTCCCAGGAAGAGATGTCCCCCAACCCCACCCACATCGTCGATCGCTGGCACCGGCTGAAGCATGACCGCTCGACGTACGAATCCGTCTGGCAGGAAATCGCCGATTTCCTTCGCCCGCTCCGTGCCGAGTTCCTGAGCGGTGCGCGCACGCCCGGTCAGCGCCGCGATCAACGCGTCTTCGACTCCACGCCGATCGTCGCCGCGGACAATTTCACCGGCGGCATCTATGCGATGATGACGAACCCGGCGAACCGCTGGTTTGCGCTGAAGCTCGAGGATGAGGCGCTGGACGATTACGCCCCGGCGCGCGCCTGGCTCTACGACGTGGAAACGCGGCTGCTCGCCTCGTTCGGGCCGCAGGTCAGCCGCTTCTATAACGCGATTCCCGCACTCTATGCCGATCTTGCCTGTTTCGGGACGGCGGTGTTTTCCAGCGAAGAGGTGTTCGCGGACCGTTGGCGCATCCTCGACCGCACCCACGCGCTCGCCGAGGTGTGTATCGCGGAAGACGCGCTCGGCGAGGTCGACACGGTCTATCGCCGCTTCACGATCGAGGCGCGCAACGCCGCCGCGCTGTTCGGCGATCGTCTGAGCGCTGACATCCAAAAGGCCGCAACGCGCGAACCGTTCCGTCGCTTCGAATTCATTCATGCCGTCGAACCGGCAAGCGAGCGCACGCTGCATCCGGTCGCGTCCACCTATGTAGAGGTCGAGGCGCGCCGCACGGTGGGCGAGGGCGGCTATGCCGAAACGCCGTACCACGTGCCGCGCTGGACGCAAGCCTCCGGCGAAGTCTACGGCCGGGGCTTGGGCGAAGCGGTTCTCGCCGATGTGAAGATGTTGAACCGCATGGATCGCACGACGATCCGCGCGGCGGAGAAGATGGCCGACCCGCCGCTGCTCGCGGGCGACGAGGGCGTGGTGAAGGCGGCGCGCACCTATTCCGGCGGCGTGACCTACGGCGCGCTCGACGGCGCGGGCAATCCGCTGATCAAGCCGCTTTACACCGGCGCGAACGTGTCCGTCGCGTTCGAGATGATGGAGGCGCGGCGCAACACGATCCGCGACGGATTCTACTTTTCCCTGCTCCAGCTTGTCGGCTCACCCACGATGACTGCTACCGAATGGCTGGGCAGGCAGGAAGAGAAACTCCGGCTGATGGGGCCGAACCTCGGCCGCATTCAGTCGGAGTTCCTCTCACCCTTGATCCGCCGCCGCTTCGGCATCCTCGCGCGCGCCAACCAATTGCCACC
>CAZLRW010000437.1:0-1515 GCA_964561925.1 uncultured Flavobacteriaceae bacterium | reverse complement strand
ATGCGGCTCAAGGACAAACTCGGCGACCGCGCGAACGCCTCGTCGGAGATCGAGTTTCACGGCGCCTACGCGCGCCAAGTCGGTGAAGAAGGCCGCGGCGTCAAAACGATCATCGAAATGGTGCACCACACGCGCCTCGACTGCACGGTCGCGCCAGCCGCCTACATGCGCCAGGCGCTCGCCCAGGCGCTCTGGCACACGTCGCACCGCACCGCGTTCCAAAAGAAACTAATCGACCAACCGCTGATGTCGCGCGTGCTCGCCGATCTCGCACTCGAAAGCGAAGCGGCGACCGTGCTCGCGTTCCGCATCGCCCGCTCGTTCGACGACGGCAAGGACGCCGCCCTGTTCTCGCGCATCGCGACGCCCATCGGAAAATACTGGCTGAACAAGCGCGTCGTAAACTTCGTCTACGAAGCGATGGAATGCCACGGCGGCGCTGGCTACGTCGAGGAGTCAATCATGCCTCGTCTCTTCCGTCAATCGCCGCTGAACTCGATCTGGGAAGGTTCCGGCAACGTGATCTGCCTCGACGTCCTGCGCGCCCTCACCCGCGAACCCGAAACGGCAGGCGCCCTCTTCGCCGAACTCGACAAGGCGCGCGGCACCTACGCGGCGCTCGACCGTACGATCGACGAAGCAAAAGCCCGCCTCGCCAAGACGACCGAACCCGACGCCCGCCGCACCGTCGAAACGCTGGCGCTCGCCCTCCAAGCCGCGCTCCTCGCCCGCCACGCCCCCAACGTCGTCGCCGACGCCTTCATCGCCACCCGTTTGGGCGAACGCTGGCGCACCTACGGCGCATTCGACGCAGAGGTGGAGGTGGGCGCAGTCTTGAGCCGTGCAATGCCGACGGATTAAGTCATTGGCAGCGAACGAACCCGAACACGCGTGCTCTCGAACACGACAATGGATCCGTTGCCGAGATGTCCAGCAATCGCTTCAAGGTTTGCCGCGAGCAGAGCAAGTTGGCGTTCCGGACGACGTGAAATGCCCTGTCTGAACAATATGACAGATGGTTTGTTCGCATTGCGTCGTGCCAGCAACGTCCCAAAGTCAGTGTCCGTTGAAATCACGACGCTTCCCTCATGTGCGGCTCGATCAAAGATCACGTCGTCCTTGGCGGTGTCGAGCGACAACTCGAGCACATGGCGTGCATCATGCCCTAGACGGCGCAAGCCCTCCGCAAGTGCCGGAGACAAAGCGTTGTCGACAATGAACTTCACTCGCCCGCCAACGGCAACGTGCGCTCGCTTACGGCTTCCGCCGCAAACTGCAGCGCTTCCTTGATGTCCGCCGCTTCAAGCGTCGGATAGGCGGCTAGAATCTCAGCCTCCGTCATACCCTCAGCGACCATCCCAACAACGGTTGCGACGGGAATACGCATGCGGCGAATGCACGGCACGCCGTCCATTTGCTCGGGGTCGATGGTGATGCGCGTGTACTTCATGCCCGGATCATAGCCGATCGCCGGCCCGGCGTCTCGTTAGTGTCGCGCTAACCTAACAACGCATG
>CAZLRW010000436.1:0-1518 GCA_964561925.1 uncultured Flavobacteriaceae bacterium | reverse complement strand
CGATGTGATGGTTGTTCTCGCCGTAGAGGTTTTCGATGTGAAGCGTCAGGCCCGCGTTCTGCGCCAACGCTTGGAACCACTCTTTGAAAAGCTCCGTGTCCATCTCACCCAGCTTCGCACGGCTGAACGAAACCTTCCAAATGAAGTAGGGCCGCGCCGACACATCGACCGCACAGCGCGTCAATGTCTCGTCCATCGGAATGAGCGACTGGCCGAACCGGCGGATGCCCTTCATGTCGCCGAGCGCCTTGGCGATCGCAAGCCCGATCACGATGCCCGTGTCTTCGGTCGTGTGGTGAAAGTCGATATGCGTATCGCCTTTCGCCCGCACCTTGAGATCGATCGAAGAGTGCTTCGAGAAACTCTCGAGCATGTGGTCGAGAAAGCCGATACCCGTGGCGACGTCGTACTTGCCCGTTCCGTCGAGGTTCAGGCTGACGGAAATGTCGGTCTCGCGCGTCTTGCGATCGACGCTGGCCTTGCGCATCGGATTTAAGCCTTTCAAGCCCTTTGCTTGCGGGGCTTCAGCCGTCATATAGCAGCAGTCCTAATTTTGAGCGAAAAGGCCTGATGTCCATGGTTGACGCCCGCGAAGACGCCGTCTGGCGCCGCACGACGATCCTGTCCGTCCGCAAGGCGGGCAAGGTCGTGGTGGCGGGCGACGGCCAGGTGAGCCTCGGCCAAACCGTGATGAAGGCGAACGCCCGCAAAGTCCGCCGCCTCGCGGGCGGTAAGGTCATCTCCGGTTTCGCAGGAGCAACCGCCGACGCCTTCACGCTGTTTGAGCGGCTGGAGGCAAAGCTCGAACAGCATCCGGGCAACCTGACGCGCGCCGCCGTCGAACTCGCGAAGGACTGGCGCACCGACCGCTATCTGCGCCGCCTCGAAGCGATGCTCGCTGTGTCCGACGCCCAGACGAGCTTGATCCTCTCCGGCTCCGGCGACGTCGTCGAACCGGAAGACGGCCTCATCGGCATCGGCTCCGGCGGCAACTTCGCGCTCGCCGCCGCCCGCGCCCTGCTGCCGCTCGATCTCTCGGCCGAAGACATCGCCCGCCGCGCGATGAAAATCGCCGCCGACATCTGCGTCTACACGAACCACGAAATCACGCTGGAGAGTTTGTAAGTGACACGGCACCCCTGCGATCGCCAACCCATCGCTGTCATGGTCCGCGAAGGCGGACCACCCACGACTTCGAGCCTCGACAACCGCGCAGAAGAAAGAGGTTTCACGCGAAGACGCGAAGTCGCGAAGAGCGGAACCAACCTTCTTGCGCCGCAGGCGCATGAAAAGTCTTTGAGTTGGCGCTTCGCGCCGAAGAACCACATTTCGCGTTCTTACTTTGCGTCTTCGCGTCTTCGCGTGAAACCTCTTCTTGCCGCAGCTCAGCTGCACCAAAGTCGTGGGTGGTCCGCCTTCGCGGACCATGACACCCGGGGCACACGCACGGGCAGAGAGCACGCATGACCGTCCTCACGCCCCGCGAAATCGTCGCCGAGCTTGACCGATACATCGTCG
>CAZLRW010000435.1:0-1531 GCA_964561925.1 uncultured Flavobacteriaceae bacterium | reverse complement strand
TGGCACAAATCGTCGATTTATTGTCATTTGTGCCATGACAAGGCCGTGCTACGCAAGCGACATCAGAAGGAGAACCCCGATGACGTTTCACGTTGGCTTCTTGCTCTATCCGAACCTGACGCAACTCGACCTCACCGGGCCGGCGCAGTTCCTGTCGCGCGCGCCCGGCGCGAAGGCGCACTACATCTGGAAGACGCTCGCGCCGGTGCCGTCGGACGCGGGGCTCGCGCTCATGCCGACGACGACGTTCGCAGATTGCCCGCAGCTCGACATGATCTGCGTGCCGGGCGGGGCGGGGCAGGTGGCGCTGATGACCGACGAAGAGACGCTGGGCTTTCTCCGCAAACAGGCGGAGAAGGCGAAGTACGTTACGTCGGTGTGCACGGGTTCGCTGGTGCTCGGCGCGGCGGGGTTGCTGAATGGCTACAAATCCGCATGTCACTGGATGTGGCGCGACTATCTGACGGCGTTCGGCGCGACGCCCGTCAATGCGCGCGTCGTGAAGGACCGCAACCGGATCTCGGGCGGCGGGGTCACGGCGGGCATCGACTTCGCGCTCACCGTCTTGGCGGAAGTGTGGGGCGAGGACGTCGCAAAGCAGATGCAGCTCGGCTTCGAATACAATCCGCAGCCACCGTTCGATTGCGGCTCGCCGGAAAAGGCGGGACCCGAGCGCGTCGCGATCGCAAAGGAGATGTTGAAAGGCATCCTGACCGAACGCGAGATCACGATCGCGCAAGCCGCGACGAGGCTCAGGGAAACCGCGGCATGAGCGAGGCCACCTTGACGTTCCAGTTCGCACGCTTTGCGGTTGCCTGTGCCGCGGCGGCGGTGCTGCTCACGATGGGCGTTGCCTAGCTTTCGCTGACGGCGGTTCCCGCCTGTTGGCGCAAGCTGATGGGGTGTATGGTGGCGGGTGCCGCCCTCATCTGGAGGCCGCCATGAAGCGCCTGCTCGTTGCCGTAACGGCCACGCTCGCCGTGCTCGGCATTGCGTTGTCGTTCGAGCATTTTCTGGGCGCCGATCATTACAATCCGGGCTTCGTTCAGTTTCCGATGATCATCGGCGCGCATGTGGTGGCGGGGGCGCTCTATCTCGCCTGCGGGATGCTGCAGTTCGTAGGACAGGTGCGTTCCCGCTGGCCGGCCGTGCACCGCGCGACGGGTCGCGCAGCGATCGCATCTGGAATCGTCGCCGGAATTACGGCGATCGCGATCACGATCCTGTTTCCCTTTCACGGTCCGGCCGCCGTCTATCTGGTCATGCCGTTCGCCGTGCTGTTCATCGGCGCGCTTGTGACCGCGTTCGACCGCGCCCGGCGCCGCGACTTCGCCAAACATCGCGAGTGGATGATCCGCGCGTTCGCGATCGGCACGGGGATCGCGACCATGCGGCTCATCTTCGTGCCGTGGCTGATGATGGGCGAGATCACGGACGAACGCGCGCGGCCGATCTCGCTCGTGTCGTTCGTGGCGGCGTTTCTGCTCCACCTGGCGATCGCCGAGGCGTGGATTCGCTACACGCGGGCCAA
>CAZLRW010000434.1:0-1538 GCA_964561925.1 uncultured Flavobacteriaceae bacterium | reverse complement strand
GCGACCGCGGCACGTCCTGGGGCACGCGCTCAGGCCCCCGCTTCCGCTTCCCGTCGTCCTCCTTCCCGAAAATGGGCGGCAAGTCGGGCGGCTTCAAACTCGGCGGCGGCTTCAAGGGCGGTGGCTTCAAGACGGGCGGCCGATTCTGAGATAGGCTCCTTGGTGGATCGAACGGAGCACCGGCAAAGTATGCGCACCAGAACCTGCGCAACCGTCGCGCTTGGCCTCGCTGCTGTCGTGGCAATTGGGTCCACCACATGGGCAAGCAACACGACTCCAGCGAGAAGCAAGGCAGAGCACTGCGCCGTGGAAATGTCCGAAGAGCGCTTCTGGAAATTGATCGACACCGCGTCGCACGGCGACGACGAAGCCCGCATCGTTGCGCTGCGGGCATCGCTTGGCAACCTATCTCTCGATGAGTTAATCGCGTTCGAACTGGCATTCGGCACGCAGTTCGTTGCCGCATACTCTTGGGATATCTGGGGCGCCGCTTATGTCGCGAACGGTGGCGCGTCAGACGACGGGTTTGCCTACTTTCGCTATTGGCTCATCTCGCGCGGTCGCCGATCGTTCCAGCTCGTTGTCGATGAACCCGACAATCTGGCGGATATCGTACCCGCAGACGCATTGACAGTGCTGGAACTTGAAGAGTTCGGCTCCGTTGCCGTCGACCTCTGGGTGAGAAAATCGGGCAAAGACTACGAGGACCTGCACAGCGAATTGGCAAAGTTCGCGGATTGCAGACCGGCGACGACCGGACCATCCGGCACTCCATTCCGCGACGACCCAGCGACCCTAGCGAGGCGCTACCCGAAACTCTGGCGACGTTTCGGAGAGAACCCGTTGGGTTGAACCGGTTTCGCCTTTGGACGTGGCTTCAGGCAACCCTCCCACGCAACTCGCAACAAATCATCCCTTCACGCCCGCCACCTGCTCGATCAGGTTCGCCGGATAAGGGCTCGCGAACGGCGCAATCCCGTAGTCGGCGCGGATCGCGTCGATCGGGCGGTCCCACAGATGTTCCCACTCGATCGCCATCAAGGGCGGCGTCGCGCGCCCATGCGCCCAAGCGGCCGCGACCGTCGCGAAATAGATCTGCGCCGCAACGGGCTCCGCTTGCGCGGTGATCGTCGCAACCGTCCCGAGAAATGCCGCCGAATAGAGATGCCCGAACTGCGCCAGCTGAAACGCCGAGATGCCGATCTCGTGCAAAACCGTCGTGTCGTACCCCGCAACCAGATGCCACAAATCGTGCGTCTGCAGAATGCGCGTGTTGGTGTAGCGCAACACCGGCGGCAACGCGGTCAGCGCCAATTCTTCGCGGTTCAGCACTTCCACGTCGAACCCGTTGTCGACGATCAAACGATAGAACCGCTCGCCCAACGAGCCCTCGGGACAGTTCTTCAACGTCGCAACGTCGTAAGGCGCGCGCAACGAACGCCCCGCCGCCTGCCGCACGCCCGCGAAGTCGAACGCGGCTTCGGCCGCGCGGTCCTCAAGCGCCGGATCGGAGGCGCCGAGCGTGTGCGTCACCGCAA
>CAZLRW010000433.1:0-1554 GCA_964561925.1 uncultured Flavobacteriaceae bacterium | reverse complement strand
CGAACGTCGGCCGCCGCGTTTCTGGCGACGCTTTGAGCGTTGCCGTGGGCGGGCGGCTAAACCGCTCCGCTTTGAAGTTGACGGTCGTAGTCGGCGGCATCGAAGTGGCCAAGCGATTCACCGACGAGGCCGTCGGCGGCGAAACGCCAGTCTTCATAGCCCGAGAAGCGAACGAATTTTCCCGTGCCGCCGGGACCCGTGTTCGTGCCGGTAAACGTCCAGTGAAAGTGCACGCGCTCGCCCTTGCGTTCCTGCCGATCGAACGAGACGAGCGCGTCCGGGAACGCGGTCATGAAGCCGAGAACCACCTCCGCGATCGCTGCGCGGCCGACGGCAGGCGCGCCGTCGTTCACTTTGAGCGAACCGTTCGGCGAGAAGAAGCGGGCCACGCGCGCCGGGTCGTCGCTGCACCATGCCTTCGCATAGCCCTGCGCGAAGGATTGAATGTTGGACGGGATCATCGCGGGTCTCCGGGATCGGGGTCTAGCGCTTGCGCGGCGGCACAACGTCTTTGAAGCTGTCGAACGACTTCCATGCCGGCTCCAGCGGAGGTTCGCCGGCCGCAGGCGTGTAGCGCGAGAGCTCCGCGCGCGCCAGATCGTGGATGTAGCGCGGGCAGTTCGGGAACGCATGCTCGACCGCCACGCGGACGAGCGCCTGGGCGCCCGGCATCTCGGCGATCAGGGGATCGTCGAGAACCACGTCGGCGCGGCCGTTGATGCGCAGCCGCTTTGGCGCATCGCCCATGCGGATGAACAGCATCCCGACGGCAGGATTGGCGGCGATATTGCCCAGGCTGCGGAACATGCCGTTTCCATCGTAGTCCGGAAACGCGACCAGGTCCGGCGCCAGCACACGCACGAAACCCGGCGCGCCGCCCTTGTGCGAGCAGTCGGGGCGGCCGTCCGCATCCGCGGTCGCGAGAAAGAAGTACGTCGCGCTTTCGACGAAGGCCTTGTCGTCGTCCGTCAACCGCGTGCGATGGGTGACCTGTTCCAACCGTTCGGCAAGGCGCGCGGAACCGAAGAGCGCCTGAAGCCTGTGATGGCCATCGTGATAGAACGTCATCGCCCGAGCCTCCGTCCGCGACAGCTGCATCTTGCGCCAAACGACGGCGAAACGGAACGCATGCGGGGTTGAGCGGCGCCCGGATGAGGGCGTTGAAGGCGGTGGGCGGTGCCCCCTCACACACTATGGCAGCCCCGCGCCCTCTCTCCTGCACATTGAGCTTGAAGGCGCGGGCAGACGCGGCATCCGGTCTTCGGCCGCCTCGGGCCTGCGGCTACAAGGGAACTATCGACGGCGGCATTTGCGGCATAAACGCTGCCCAAATGCCGCCTCCATCGACTACAGCGCCGTTGCGTCGTCAAGCTTTGCCGCCGGCTTGGCCGGTTCGTCGCAGTCGCCGCTCGTGCGCTCCACGACTTCGGGTTTGCCGCCCGCCGACGTGGTGATCTGCACCGACCGGGCACAGGTCTTGCCGCCACTCGTTGTCGAGTTGAACGAGTAGCTGAAGCTGCCGGGCGCGATAACGCCCTCGCCCGCCTGCAACAG
>CAZLRW010000432.1:0-1559 GCA_964561925.1 uncultured Flavobacteriaceae bacterium | reverse complement strand
GCAAAAGCGCCCTCATTCATGTGGCCGACGGCCGCCAGCGCCGGGTCTTCCGCATGCGCGATGACGAGCGCGTCGTAGTTTGCCGCGTAGGTGAGGCAGCGACGCATGATCAGGCTTGAGGCGATCGTGCGGTCGGCGTCGGTGAAAGCGACGGCGCCTGCTTCCTTCAGAAGGCCGATCTCGGCCATCAGGGCGCCTTTGAGACCTTGGGTGAGCGCGGCGCACGGATAGACGTTGACCTTCGCGGTCGCGGCGGCGCGGCGCGCGATGAAGTCGACGAGCGCGGGGTCGTCGATCACAGGTTCGCTCACCGGCATCAGCGCGAATGAGGTCACGCCGCCCGCGGCTGCGGACTCGCCGGCGGAGGCGAGCGTTTCGCGATGCTCGGCGCCGGGTTCGCCGGTGAAGACGCGCAAGTCGATGAGGCCGGGTGCGAGCACTTGGCCGCGGCAATCGATCACGTCTGCGTTCGCGGGCTTCGCGTCGTTGAAGAGGCGCGGGCCGACGTCGGCGACCTTGCCGTCTTCGACGAGGAGCGCGCCCGGCGCGTCGAGGTTCGTGGCGGGATCGATCAGACGCGCGTTGATGAAAGCGACGCGCTTCATAGCTTGCGCTCCGCGTTCGGGAGCTGGCGTGCGAGGGCGTCGAGCACGGCCATGCGGGCGGCGACGCCCATTTCCACCTGCTCGTTGATGATGCTGCGGTCGATGTCGTCGGCGATGGCGCTGTCGATTTCAACGCCGCGGTTCATCGGGCCCGGATGCATCACGAGCGCGCCGGGTTTCGCGAGCGCCAGCTTCTCGCGGTCGAGGCCGTAGAAGTGGAAGTACTCGCGCTGCGACGGCAGGAAGGCGCCTGTCATGCGCTCCATCTGGACGCGCAGCATCATGACGATGTCGGCGCCTTTGAGCCCCTCGCGCATGTCGTGGAAGATTTCGGCGCCCCAGGTTGCCGCGCCCGCCGGCATCAGCGTGCGCGGCGCGACCAGGCGGACGCGGGCGCCGAGCTTCGTCAGCAAGTGCACGTTCGAGCGGGCGACGCGGCTGTGCAGGACGTCGCCGCAGATCGCGATCGTCAGGCCCTCGATCTTGCCGAGACGGCGGCGGATCGTGAGCGCGTCGAGCAGCGCTTGCGTCGGGTGTTCGTGCGAGCCGTCGCCGGCGTTGACGACGGAGCAGGAGACCTTGTCTGCGAGGAGGGCGACCGCGCCCGAATCCTGATGGCGAATAACGATGATGTCGGGGCGCATCGCGTTCAGCGTCGTCGCCGTGTCGATCAGCGTTTCGCCCTTCTTCAGCGACGACTGGTTCACCGACATGTTCATCGTGTCGGCGCCGAGGCGCTTTCCGGCCAGTTCGAACGAGGATTGCGTGCGCGTCGACGGCTCGAAGAACAGGTTGATCAGCGTGCGCCCGCGCAGCGTGTCGCGCTTCTTCGAAACTTGCCGGTTGAGATCGACGTACTCGGCGCCCAGATCCAGCAACGATTCGATCTCGTGGCGCGTCAACGGCGCGATGGCGAGAAGGTGCTGGCGGGCGAACAGGCCGGTCATCGCGGGG
>CAZLRW010000431.1:0-1560 GCA_964561925.1 uncultured Flavobacteriaceae bacterium | reverse complement strand
TTTCCGCCACGTATTGCGGCACCGGTTTGCCCGCCTTCTCGGCGGCGGCGGCGATCGTGAGCGGGTTCGTCTTCAGCTGTGGCGCCGAAGGCAGCCAGCCCATGCGTTCGGAGCGCACGTTGAAATCGATCAGGCTGTAGTCCCAGTCGCCCGGTTCTGCGGTCGGCGAGAGGATTTCCGACGTCTTCAGCTTCTCATAGCGCCACTGGTCGGTGTGGGCATACCAGAAGCTCGTCGAGTTCATCTGCCGGGGCGGCCGAGCCCAGTCGAGCGCGAAGGCAAGCGCGGTCCAGCCCGGCTGCGGTCGCAGCTTTTCCTGACCGACGTAGTGCGCCCAGCCGCCGCCTGATTGGCCGATGCAGCCGCACATGGTCAGCATCGCGATGATGCCGCGATAGATCATGTCCATGTGGTACCAATGGTTGATCCCGGCACCCAGGATCACCATCGATTTGCCTTGCGTCTTCGAGGCGTTGTCCGCGAACTCGCGCGCCGTCAGGATGATGTCCTTGCGGCGGACGCCGGTAACTTTCTCGGCCCACGCCGGGGTGTAGGGCACGTCGTCGTCGTACGAGTTCGGCACGTTCGCGCCGCCGAAGCCGCGATCGACGCCGTAGTTGGCGAGGAAGAGGTCGTAAACGGTTGCGACCATCGTCTCGCCGTCCGCGAGCTTCAGCTTCTTCACCGGCACGTTCTTCACCAATACGTCGTCGTGGTGCGTCTTCGTGAAGTGTTCGGTGGCTTGACCGCCGAAATAGGGGAACGCGACGCCCGCCATCTCGTCGTGCTGGCCTTCAAGCGAAAGGCGCAGCTTCGTTGCGGCACCGTTCGCGGCTTTCTCCTCGAGATTCCATTTGCCTTGTTCGCCCCAGCGGAAGCCGATTGAACCCAACGGTGCCACGATCGACCCCGATGTCTCGTCGTAGGCGACCGTCTTCCACTCGGGATTGTTCGCTTCGCCCAGCTTGTCGGCAAAATCGCTGGTGCGAACGAAGCGTTCCGGTACCCAATTGCCGTTCACTTGTCTCAGGCGAACGAGCAGCGGGAAGTCGGTGTACTTGCGCGCATAGTCGAGGAAGTACGGATCCTTCTTCTTAACGTGGAACTCGTTCAGGATCACGTGACCGAACGCCATAGTGAGCGCCGAGTCCGTGCCCTGCTTCACCGAGAGCCAGAGGTCGGAGAACTTCGACGCCTCGCTATAGTCCGGCGAGATGACGACGCTCTTGATGCCTTTGTAGCGGCCTTCGGCGTAGAAGTGCGCGTCGGGCGAACGCGTCTGCGGAACGTTCGAGCCCCACAGGATCAGGAAGCCGGAGTTGTACCAATCGGCGCTTTCGGGAACGTCCGTCTGCTCGCCCCAGGTCTGCGGCGATGACGCCGGCAAGTCGCAGTACCAGTCGTAGAACGACATGCACGTGCCGCCGATCAGCGACAGGTAGCGTGAGCCCGCGGCGTAGGAGACCATCGACATCGCCGGGATCGGCGAGAAGCCGATGACGCGGTCGGGGCCGTAAGTCTTGGCCGTGTAGATATTGGCGGCGGCGACGATCTCGTTGA
>CAZLRW010000430.1:0-1563 GCA_964561925.1 uncultured Flavobacteriaceae bacterium | reverse complement strand
CCCTGAAACCCGCCTTGGAGACCGCCCATGTCCGCCGCCCTGCACGCCGTTCCGTCCGTCCGCGACAAAGTCTCGAAGGAGGAATGGCAGATCCGCACCGACCTCGCCGCGACCTATCGCTTGGTCGCGCATCACGGCTGGGCGGACATGATCTTCACCCACATCTCCGCGCGCGTGCCGGGGCCGGAGCATCACTTCCTGATCAACCCCTACGGCCAACTCTTCGACGAGATCACGGCCTCGAGCCTCGTGAAGATCGACGTCGACGGCAACAAGGTGATGGAGAGCCCCTACCCCGTGAACCCCGCCGGCTTCACGATCCACTCCGCGATCCACATGGCGCGCGAGGACGCGCAGGCCGTCATTCACGTGCACACCGCCGACGGCGTTGCGGTCTCCTGCCAGCAGCACGGCCTTTTGCCCATGAGCCAGCACGCGATGCTGATCCATGACGACGTCGCCTATCACGATTATGAAGGCGTCGCGCTCGACCACGACGAACGCCCGCGGCTCGTGAATGACCTGGGCAAGAAGCATCTGATGATCCTGCGCAACCACGGCACTCTGACGCTCGGCCGCACCTGCGCCGACGCGTTCTTGCGCCTCTACTACCTGGAACGCTCCTGTACGATCCAAGTTCGCGCGCTGTCGGGCGGCACGAAGATCAACCCGACGAACGACGGTGTCGCGGAGAAGACCGCGGGCCAAGGCGTTCAGGGCTTCGACGGCCCAATCGGCGGCTTGGCCTGGCCGGGCTTGCTCCGCTTGCTCGACCGCAAAGATCCCAGCTACCGCAACTAAGGCGACAACAATGAAGTTCGGCGCAGGCCAGCCGGTTCCCCGGCTCGAGGACGATCGTCTCATCACGGGTCGTGGTCAGTTCACCGACGACCTTACGCTCCCTGGCGCCGCGCACATGGTGCTGCTGCGCTCGCCGCACGCGCACGCGAAATTGCGCGAGGTCGACACGCTTCATGCACGCAGTGCGCCCGGCGTCATTGCCGTCTTCACGCACAAAGACCTTGCGGCCGCGGGCGTGAAGCCCCTGCCCTGCGTCGCCGTGATGCCGAACAAAGACGGTTCGACGATGTTCATCCCCGAGCGCCACGCGCTCGCCAAGGATCGCGTCGCGCATCTGGGCGAGCCGGTCGCGATGGTCGTCGCCGAGACCGCGGCCCAGGCTCGCGATGCCGCGGAGATGATCAACGCCCACTACGACGAGCTTCCCGCGGTCGTCGACACGACGGCCGCCCTCACCGCCCCGCCCATCCATCCCGGCGCGAAGTCGAACGTCGCGCTCGATCACGAACTCGGCGACAAGGCCGCGACAGACGCCGCTTTCGCCAAGGCCGCGCACGTGACGAGCTTGAAGCTCGTCAACCAGCGCGTCGTCGTCAACGCGATGGAGCCGCGCGCCTGCATGGGCACCTTCGACAAGGCGACCGGCAAGTACACGCTCTACACCGGCAGCCAGGGCGTTCACGGCATGCGCGCCGCGATCGCGAAGTTCATCTTAGGCGTCGAGAACGAACGGCTGCGCGTCGTGACCAAGGACGTCGGCGG
>CAZLRW010000429.1:0-1577 GCA_964561925.1 uncultured Flavobacteriaceae bacterium | reverse complement strand
GGGCAAGACGGTTCTCGTCGTCGGCGGGTCGAGCGGCATCGGCAACGGCATCGCGCAAGGGTTTCGCAAGCACGGCGCGACCGTTCATGTGTGGGGCACGCGGGCGAAGGTCAGCGACTACAGTTTGGACGAGGGGTCGGACCTGAACGGTCTGCACTATGCGCAGGTCGACGTGTCGGACTCGGCGACGATCGATACGTGGCGGCCGAACTTTCGCACGCTCGACGTCTTGGTGTTGAGCCAGGGCACCGTGCTCTACAAGCGCGGCGAGTTTCAGATGGACGGCTTTCGCAAGGTGATCGAGCTGAACCTGAACAGCCTGATGGCGTGCGCGATCAAGTTTCACGACATGTTGGCTACGAGCAAAGGTTCGCTCATCACGGTGTCGTCGACAGCGGCTTATCATTCGACGCGCGGTAATCCCGCCTACAACGCCTCGAAGACGGGGGCGGTCGGGTTGACGCGCACGCTGGCCGAGGCGTGGGCGGGCGACGGTATTCGCGTGAACGGCATTGCGCCCGGTTTGGTCGACACCAAACTAACGAAGGCCACGACCGAGAATCCGGAACGGCTGCAGGCGTCGCTCCAGGGCATTCCGTTGAAGCGGCTGGGCACGCCGGACGATATGGCGGGGGTGGCATTGTTTCTCGCCTCGCCGCTCGCAGCCTATGTGGTGGGGCAAACGATCCCCGTGGACGGCGGCTTGATCCTTTAGATTTTCAGGGAGGTTTCGGATGCCTTCGGCATGGCTTTCCTTCAAAGAGCGGTTGAAGATTCCGGCGATCGCCGCGCCGATGTTTCTGGTCTCGGGTCCGAAGCTTGTGATCGCGGCGGCGAAGGCCGGTATGGCGGCGGCCTTCCCTGCGCCGAATGCGCGCACGCTCGACGAACTCGATCAGTGGATGGGCGAGATCAACGACAATCTCGCGCAAGCCGACCGGCCGTGGGCGCTCAACATCGTGGCGCATCATTCCTATGCGCGGCTGAAGGACGAGATGGAACTCGTCGTGAAGCACAAGCCGCCGCTTGTGATCACGGCGCTGGGCAGTCCGCGCGCGGTGACCGAGGCGGTGCATTCTTACGGCGGGCTTGTGTTCGCCGACGTGATCGCGATGAACTTCGCACGCAAGGCGCTGGACGCCGGCGTCGACGGGCTTGTGCTCATTTGCGCGGGTGCGGGCGGGCACACGGGCGCGCTCAGCCCGTTTGCGTTCGTGAGCGCGGTGCGCGGCATATTCCCAGGACCGCTGGTCGTGGGCGGGGCGATCGGCACGGGGCGCGCCGTGCGTGCGATCGAGGTGCTGGGCGCGGACCTTGCCTATGTCGGTACGCCGTTTGTGGCGGCGCGCGAGTCGCTCGCGTCCGATGCGTACAAGCAGATGCTGATTTCCTCGACGCACGAGGACCTCGTGCTGTCAGCGTCGGTCACCGGCGTGAAGGCGAATTGGCTGAAAGGAAGCCTGATAAAAGCCGGCATCGACCTGCAGAAGGCGGAAGCCGAGGCGCCGAATTTCTCCGATCCGAACGTCGCGTTCAAACGCTGGAAGGACACGTGGTCGGCGGGGCAGAGCGTCGAT
>CAZLRW010000428.1:0-1585 GCA_964561925.1 uncultured Flavobacteriaceae bacterium | reverse complement strand
TGGCGATCTGGCGGCCCGGCGTGCCGTGCCCGTTCGAGCAGGCGGGCGCTTATCGCCTGACCGGCAACGGGCATGAGGTGTTGCGCGAGGACTTCTTCCAAAACGTCCGAGGTCGGAAGATCGATCCCGAACACGACGGGATGGGGCCGTTCTTCCAACGCGTCGCGCGCGAAGTGCGCAAGATCGACGACGATTGGCTGATCTTCGCCGAACTCGATCCGTTCAAGGGCATCACGGGTGAGGGCTTTCCGAAGGGCACGCCCGAGCGGACCGTCAACGCCAGCCACTGGTACGACATCGCGACCCTCGTCACGAAGACGTTCATGTATCCGACGTCGATCAACCCGTTCACGATGAAGACGTTGAACGGCGCGGGCGAGATCGAGGCGAGCTATGCGGCGGCGCTGGGGCGCATCAAGGAAGCCTCGAAGTCGATTCCCGGCGGCGCGCCCACACTGATCGGCGAGTTCGGCATCCCGTTCGACCTCGACGGTTGTGCGGCCTATCAGGCGTGGGCGAACGGCGACCGGTCGGCGGGCCCTTGGGAGAAACACATCATCGCGCTGGACCTCATGTACAACGCGATGGACCGGCATTTGTTGAATTGCACGCTCTGGAACTACACCGCCTCGAACCGCAACGATGCGGCATGCGGCGACGGCTGGAACCAGGAAGACCTCAGCGTCTTCTCGCGCGACCAAGCGGGCGGCCGCGCCGAAGCGGGCTTCGTGCGTCCGTTCGTGCGGCGTGCGCAGGGGGCGCTGAAGGAGATGGCGTTCGATCGCGCGAGTGGGACATTCAGCTTCGCGCTCGACGCCGACACATTGATCGACGGCGCAACGGAGGTCTTCCTACCCGACGTTCAGTACCCGAACGGCTTCACCGTCGACGCAACGGGATTGACGGTGGAGTCGGGCGACGCCTCCGTGCGGCTCCACGCGGCGAGGAGCGGCGAGTATCGGGTAACTGTGCGCAGGGCGAGTTGAGCACAAACGCATGAAGGAGCTTATAGCTCTTGTCCGGCGGCTGTTCGGTCTGAGCGTGATCGACGCAAGGACTCTTGTCGAGAAGGGTGACGATAGAGTGCTCTACCAAAAACAAACTTTCCGAAACGACTTGCTAGTGGCTCTGGAGATCATGGTCGAGCCGAACCCTGATCGATATGTGCTCCAACCGCACCAAGAAATCGAGATCGAGGCCGAGTATCTGCCTGGGCAGAAGCCTTTCACCGTTGCCGTCTACGACGGTGGTCTCTGGATTGCCCCTGCAATCTGTCCCAACGGCGTTTGGATCGATGGCAAACCGGTGGAGCCGGATTGGAAGACCCCTGGGCTGAACGCGCATCCCTAGCGAGCGCTGCTCGCGTTCCAGGGGCGGTCGGCCCACTTTGCGAACACGCCGAACACAATCCCACCGGCGAGGCCTGCGACGGCGCCGGGCCAGGCGATTGTTGCGGTGAGCTTCGCCGTTCGGGCGGCTCCCCACCATGTCGCGTTGGCGAGGACGGTGAACATGTCGTCGCCGCCTTCAGCCCAGATCAACACCAGGGCCAGCGCCGCGAACCCGATGAAGCCGACAACGGCGC
>CAZLRW010000427.1:0-1608 GCA_964561925.1 uncultured Flavobacteriaceae bacterium | reverse complement strand
CGCTTTTCCGGGCGGAATCGCTCCCTTGCAAGCCACGACCGTCCAAGGCTTCGCCGACGCTCTTGAAGCGTCGAATTACACCCCCGCACCCGGCGATTGGTTGATCGCCGTCGGCGACGTCGTCGGCTCGACGTCGGCGATCGCGGCCGGCCGCTACAAGGACGTGAACCTCGCAGGTGCGGCCACCATCGTGGGCCTGCTCAATGCGTGTCCGGGCCATGATCTGCCGTTCGCATTCGGCGGCGACGGCGGCATCGTGCTTGTACCCGCAGCGCTTGAGAACGCCGCCCGCACAGCGCTGAAGGGCGTTCAGCAGATCGCCCGAAAGGCGCTCGCGCTCGACATGCGCTGCGCTCTTGTGCCGGTGAGCGCGATTCGGGCGCAAGGCTTCGACGTGCGCGTCGTCTTTCAAGCGCTTCAGTCCGGCCGCAAACTCGCGATGCTCGCCGGTGGCGGCATCGATTGCGCCGAAGCATTGTGCAAATCCGAAAGCGGCGCTGCCTTCGCCGTTTCGGCGGACGAGACCACAATTGACGCCGACTTGAGTGGGCTCTCCTGCCGCTGGCAGCCGCTGATGGCGCGCCGCGGGGTCATGCTCACCGCAATTGTCCGCGCCCGCAGCAGCGACGTGCTCCCAAGCGTGTACCGCGACCTCTACGACCGCGTGCAAGCGGTCACGAGACACGATGCCTGTCCCGTCGCGCTGACGAATCTAAAGTCCTCTTGGCCGCCGCGAGGCGCCGCGCGCGAACGCGCGTTCGGGCGCACCCTGTTCGAAGTCTATGGACAGTCGCTGCTCGGAAAGATTTCCGAGGTCACCGGCGTCACGATCGGCGGCTTCGACGGCCGCGCCTATATCCGCGCCCTGCCCGCCCACTCCGACTACCGCAAGTTCGCCGACTCGTTGCGCATGGTCGTCGACTGCTCGACCGCCGAAGCCGATGCGATCGAGACGATTCTGAAGCGTGCCAAGGCCGCCAACGAGATCGATTTCGGCGTGCATCGCGCCACTTCGGCGCTCATGACGTGTTTTGTGAGCAACACCGGCGACAGCGGGCATGTGCACTTTATCGACGGCGCCGACGGCGGCTATGCCCTCGCAGCACAAGAACTTAGAAACCCATCTGCAGGCAGCACCTGAGCTGAACCCATTGATGGTGGTTCCAAGAATTCAACGCCGCCAGATGTCGTTAACCCTTTGTTAACCTTATCCGCCGAAAGTGCCAGTGTCTTCCCATGAAGACACCCCACCATTTACCCAACTTCGGGCCCGGTTCGCCGGGCCCTTTTTCTTTGCCACCAGCGTACGACTTTGACCTCGTTGACCCGCCGGAACCGGCGTACGCGATGCGAGTCGACCGAAAGCACCAGCAAGCCCGCAGGCAGCATCCAAAGCCCGAACACGGGTAAAACGGACAGCGCGCTGCCGGCGACCAGCGCCCCGCCGAGCGCCCGCCGCCCGGACTTGGATGCCGGAAGCTTCACGCGATACGTGCCCACACGAACATGCGCCATCGTCAAACTCCGCGCCCGGGTTTGGGGCTTTCTTCATTAACCTCGCTCTGATATAGCGACGCCCCTGCCGCATATGTAGTGAGCTTCGCACCG
>CAZLRW010000426.1:0-1622 GCA_964561925.1 uncultured Flavobacteriaceae bacterium | reverse complement strand
GGCGCCATCGTGCCGTAGTAGGGCCGCGACGCGGCGAGGCGCTTCTCCCAATTCTTGGCGTAGGCGGCCGCGATGTCCGGGTGGCCTTTGATCAGGAGCACGTTCTCGGCATTCTTCTTCTGCGCCGCCTCGGTGAAGTTGAACGAGCCGGTGATCACGCTGTCGCGGTCGATGATCATCACCTTGTTGTGGGCCGATGCGACGCCGGTGTCGACCTGAGGCAGAATGCGTTGCGCGATCAGGCGCGCGCCGGCGCTGTTGCGCTCGCGTTCGTCCGCCTTGTCGAGGATCACGCGGACCTTTACGCCGCGCTCTCTCGCCCGTCCGAGCGCTTTGACGAGCGGCTTTGCCTGGAAGCTGTAGGCCTGAACCAGGACCTCCGACTTCGCGCCGTCGATCGCCGCGACGATCATGCCCATGCAATCCTGGCCCGGCGTGAAGCAGGTCTTGAGTTCGGGCTTCGATGCCGTCGCGACGGCGGATTGCGCTGCGGGTTCCGCGGTGGGCGCCTCGGCGGATCGGTCCGGCGCGTATTGCGCGGACTGCGACGCCGGTTTGCCGAAGCCGACAACGCCTGCGATCAGCAGCAAGCTTGCAACAGCGACGGTCCCGGCTGCCGCCGCCTTCCATCGATGCGCCATCAGCAGCGCAAGCGGTGAGCGTGCCGGCGAGGGCGCCTCGGAAGGCGCCTCCGAAAACACAACGGCTTCCTTGCGTCTGTGCGCTTTACTCGTCATCAGCCCCTCCGAACGAATCAATCGCGTGGGTTGAGGATGATCCCGTTGCGCGCCGAAGTCGTTACCGAGCGCCACGCACTGCTATTCGAAGCTTGGCCAAGGCGTCGAAGGCGTGCGTCAGATCAAATACTGACGCGCCGGATCGTCTTGCATCACGGCTTCGTCGCGACCGTCACTGTAGGCGCGCGCGCCGTCGGGAGCGTATTGGAGGATGTAGGACTTGCGCACCGCGTTCGTCAGGTTCGGGCCGGTGCGGTGCGGCGTGAGGGACGAGAACACGACGATGTCGCCCGCTTTCGCTTCGACGGGAATAGCGCCGTCGCTGTTGCTGAGGCACCGCCAGCCGAGCGGCGTCGCTTCGTGCGCGAGCGTGCCTTGGCGGTGCAAGCCCGGCATCACCCACGGGCAGCCGTTCGTGCGCGTCGCGTCGGTCAGTGCGACCCAGCACGTCAGGTATTGCTGCGGCTCGACATAGGTGTAGCCGTTGTCCTGATGCCAGGGGAACTCTTCCGGGTTGCCGGGCTTCTTATAGACCGCTTGATCCCAATAGAGGCGCGGTTTCGGCCCCAGCGTGTCGCGCGCGATTTTCGCGAACACCGGGTGACGGCTGAACGTGTTCAGCGCAGGCGACTTCGCGACAAGGTGGATCGTGAACGTGATGGCGTCCGCCTTGGCGATCAGGAATTGGCCGCCGTGCTGTTCCTTCAGCCAGCGCTCGCCCTCGCGCTCGAACGGGTCGATCGCGGCGATGACACTGTCGATTTCGTTGCGCGTGAAGGCGCGTTCGAAGAGGAAGTAGCCGTGCTCGTCATACTGCGCGGCTTGCGCGGGGGTGAGGATTTCGTACGGCGGTGCCGAAGGGCACCAGGTGAAGTTGCGGTTGCG
>CAZLRW010000425.1:0-1640 GCA_964561925.1 uncultured Flavobacteriaceae bacterium | reverse complement strand
TCGAAGATGAGGCTGAGCGACTTGCCGTCCGGGCTCAGCGTCGTCGAAACCGTGCCCGCGGGACAGCCCGAGCCGCCATAGCCCGGAATGCCGAGGCTGATGTCGTCCGCGCTCGCCGGGCCCGCCGCCAACGCGCTGAGCGCAACCGCGCCCATGAACAAAGCTTTCATGTGTTGAACTCCTGGATTGGGTGACCAAAGGCGTGAACGACCGATCGAGCGATCGAAAACGTTCGGCTGCGTAAGTAGGATTCGTGCGTTGAACCCGTTCTGAAAGCGCGATTCAGGAGCGGTTCATCGCGCTCGGCCGATCAGCGCGATCCCGTGCGAAAGCGAGAGCAAGCGTGCGCGCGATCACACGCAAGCGCGCACGGAAGCGTTTTCACATTCTTGTGCGGTGCGTCGTCGCGACGCGGCGAACTCAGGCGCGCACGATCAGTCGCGACCGCTGATCGGTTGTGGCCAAGATACGAAGGAGATGCGACCGCGCGAACGCGACGCACCCGGCGGTCGGTGCGTAGTCTGGGCGTGCGACGTGAAGGAAGATCGCGCTGCCCTTGGCCGGCACGACGGGTGCGTCGTTGTAACCGACGACGACGATAAGATCGTAGACCCGGTCCGCGCGCCACAGCTGCTCGGCGCTCGCGGGGTAGGGCAGGCGCACGAGCTTGTTGTAGCGCGCGTCCGCCGGCGCATCGCACCAGCCGTCGTGCGGTTCCAGCGGCCGCACCGGCAACGCCGTCGCGGGGCGCGCAATGCGGTCCGCGCGATAGAGCACCTCGCGCAGCGGAAACACTCCCGCGGGCGTCGCGCCGTCGCCTTCGCGTTTGTCGACACGAATGCCGGAACGCCCGAGCGCACAACGGAATGCCGACCGCCCCACGCGTGCGATGCGCGCGGACGACACGACGATGTCGACGGCCGCCTGCGCTTCGGCCGGCCAGGCCGCCGAAGCTGCAAATCCCGTCAGACCAACCGCAAACGAACGCCGCGAGAGCACGCCAGTCCCCTTCCATGCGAGCGATCCAGTATGCGCTGTGGCCCTCGCGCCGACAACGCCCGGGCTCGCTCGCAATTGGCCCGCGATGAGCCTCTTTCACCTCTTGCGCGGGCGCCGCCAAAGCATCAGCTTTTCGGGCGCGCGCGAGGAGGCGCTACACATGCAGCAACCGCCCGGCACGCATCTGGCGCAACTGAACGTGGCGCGCGCACTCGACGATTTGACGAGCCCGCTGCTCGCCGACTTCGTCGCCGCGCTCGACCGCGTGAACGAGGTCGCCGAACGTTCGCCCGGATTCGTGTGGCGCTTGAAGGACGAAAGCGGCAACGCCACCGACATCCGCGCCGACGAGGATCCGCGCCTGATCGTCAATCTCTCGGTGTGGGCGACGGCCGAAGATCTCGAACGCTTCGTGTGGAACACGATCCACGCGCGCGTCTACGACAAGAAGACGAAGTGGTTCGCGCCGATGGCGACGCCGCACCTGGTGCTCTGGTGGGTGCCCGAAGGTCACCGCCCGACGGTCGAGGAAGGCATGGAGCGCCTGCGCCGCCTCACCGATCGCGGCGAAACCGACGAAGCCTTCGGCTGGCGCCACTTGCCCAATGTGCGACAGTGGATGGAGCGGCGTTGCGGGTGAG
>CAZLRW010000424.1:0-1651 GCA_964561925.1 uncultured Flavobacteriaceae bacterium | reverse complement strand
CCTCGACATCATGATCAAGGCGATCGAACGCGCGGGTGGCGAACCGCGCCACATCATCCGCACACGGTTGATGCTGACCGACATCACGCGCTGGCGCGAAGCGGCGGACGCGCACGGCGAGATGTTCCGCGACATCCGCCCCGCCGCGACGTTCGTCGGCGTCGCCCGCTTTATCGACCCTGCTTGGCTGATCGAAACTGAAGCCGACTGCGTGATCCCGGGCTGATCCGCCCCTACATCATCCAGATGAGCAGCCCGCGGCCCTGCTTCGCCGCGTCGCCGACATAGGCCTGCAGCTGCGGGAAATAGTGATCGACGTCCTCCGCCGAATCGTCGTCGGCCGCATAGATGCCGAGCCGCTCCATCGTCGCCACGTCGAGCCGTCCGGCAAGCGCCGCCGCCGTCTGCCCGGCAAGGAACTCGGCGAACGCTTTCGTTTCGGCCGGCGACAGCGCGCGCGCCGGACCGTAACCCAGGTCCTCGCCGATCTCGCGCCCGCCGCGCAGCAGCGTCGCCGCGGGCATCGGCCCGTCGGCCTGCTTACCGGTGAAGAGGAAATGCAGCACGTGCCACGACTTGTCGAGTTCGAGCGCCGTGCCGTCCATCAGCACGTCTTCATCGACGCCGGCGCGCGCAAAGCGGGCCAACTCCATCTCGTTCGCCTGCTTCAAACTCATGTTCATGCTCATTGCGAGACGCTCCTCCCTCAGGGAGCGAAGAGCCTAGCGCACCGCATTGAACGCACGATTAAGCGGAGAAACGGCCCGGAAAAACCGGGCCGCCCCCCCTTGATGGCAATCGCGCCGATCAAATCGAACGCAACCGGGTGACCCCTCGCTAACCCTTATACCCACCCTCGTCCAAGTACTTCTGCTCCTCCGGCCGCATGGCGCGTCCGAGGATCGGATTGCGATGCGGAAAGCGGCCGAAGCGCCGGATGATGTCGCGGTGATGCTCCGCGCGCGACAGATGCGGATCGCCGAGGCGCCGGCAGAGTTCCACGGCCCGGTCCTGGTCCGCCATGTCCTCCGAATGCGCGAAGGGCAAGTAGAAGAACATCTGAAACGCAGGCTCGACCGCGCGGTCATGACGCGAAGCGATTGCAGCGGAGGCCGCCGCGCGCGCCGCCGCGTCCGTCGCATACATGCGCGCCGTTCCGCGGAACGAGTTGCGCGGATACTGGTCGAGCAACAGCACGAGCGCGAGCGCGCTTTCCGGCGCCGCCAGCCAATCGCGAAGCGCGCCTTGCGCCGCCTTTGCGTGCAGATCGGCGAAGCGTTCGCGAAACCGCGCGTCGAAGGCCGGATCCTTGGCGAACCACATCGAGGGCCCGGCCTCGCGCCAGAACGCGACGACGGCGCCCGCCTCCCGCGACGCCTCGAGGCGCGCAAACTCTTGCGAAAGCCGTGTCTCCGAACTTTCGTCGGCCACCGCGGCAGCGCCCGAACCCAGGGCCGCCAACATGGCCGCGGCCATGTACCAGGAATTCATCATCGTCGTCTCCTCTGCGCGGGCCGCGAGGGGGAAGGCCGCGCCGCATAGAGGAAATGGCCTCGCCCTCATGCTGAATGAAGTGGTATAAATTCAGCAATATGCTGAACGAAACGAACCTCTCGCGCGTCGACCTGAACCTGCTCGTGCTGTTCGAGGC
>CAZLRW010000423.1:0-1654 GCA_964561925.1 uncultured Flavobacteriaceae bacterium | reverse complement strand
ATCAAGGCGCTTCGCGGGGATGCGGTTGAGTTCGTCGACGCGACTGCCGAGAAGATCGACGTCATCATCTGGTGCACGGGCTACAAGATCACGTTTCCGTTCTTCGACGACGGTTTGATCGCGGCGCCCGGCAACGACATCGCGCTGTGGAAGCGGATGATCGATCCGCGCTTTGCCAACCTCTTCTTCGTCGGCCTCGTGCAACCCTTGTGCGCGATGATGCCGATCGCGGAGGAGCAGTCGAAGTTCGTGGCGCACTACCTGACCGGGCGCTATGCGCTGCCGCCGGTCGATGTGATGAACGCCGAGCGCGTCGAGATGCACGAGCGGTCGAAGTCGCGCTATGTCGCGACGCCGCGGCACACGATCCAGATCAATTGCGGCGAATACACCTACGACTTGCGGCGGGAGCTTGCGAAGGGTTTGAGGCGCGCGGCGGCGCACGGCTATGTGTTGCCGATCGAGCCGCGCGTCATCCGGCCTTCGCCAAAACAAACGGTGGCGGCATGAGTGTCGACCTGGACGCGAAGACGCGCGGCAAGCGCGAAGAGACGAAGGCGAGCAACAGGCAGGCCATCATCGACGCGGCGCGGCGCGTGTTCGCGGAGCTGGGCTACGGCGCGACCACGGTGCGCGACATCATCCGGGCGACCGACCTCGCGTCGGGTACCTTCTACAATTACTTCAAGTCGAAGGAAGAGGTGTTCCAGGCGTTGCAGGACGAGACCGCGTTGCGCGTACGTCCGCGGTTGCGCGCCGAGCGCATCCGGGCGCGCAATTTCGAGGAGTTCATCTCGGGCTCGTTCCGCACGTTCTTTGACTTCGTGAAAAACGACCGCACGACGTTCGCCACCATGCGCAGCAATCATCCGGAGATGAGCCGCGTGCGCATCGACACGCCCGAAGTTATCGCCGGGTTCGACGAGTTGCGCGCGGACCTCGAGGTCGCGATCGAGAACGGCGTCGTGCCTGATACCGACCCGAACCTGCTCATGGCATCGATCGTGGGTGTCGCGTTCGAGGTCGCGCACGAAATGCTGATGCGCGACATCGCGGTCGAAGACGCTGCGAAGTTTGCGACCGCGCTCTTCCTCGGCGGCGTGCAAGCGCTGCCGCGGCGGAAGGCTTAGGGCGCGGCCTTCGCGCCGCGGATGAGTTTGCCGGGAAGGGCGCGCGTCGGTTTGCCGTCGCGGTAGACGACTTCGCCCGAGACGATCGTCGCGTCGTAGCCGTCGGCGTGTTGGACCAGGCGGCGGCCGCCCGTGGGCAGATCGTAAGCGACGGAGGGGCGGTGGAGCGTCAGGCGGGCGTGGTCGATGACGTTCAGGTCGGCCTTGTAGCCGGGTTTGACGAGGCCGCGGTCGGCAAGGCCGACGGCGAGCGCGGTGTCGCGGCTTTGGGCTTTGATTACCCATTCGAGCGGCAGCTTCGAGCCCCGCGTGCGGTCGCGCGTCCAGTGCGTGAGCATCGAGGTCGGGAAGCTGCCGTCGCAGATCATGCCGACATGCGCGCCGCCGTCGCCTAGGCCCAGCACCGTGTGCGGATGGCGCATCATGGCGAGCGCGGGTTCGAGCGAGTCTTCCGCGTAGTTCAGGAACGGGAAGAGGATGAGCGCCTTGCCGTCGTCTTCGAGCATCCAGTCATAGGCGAGTTC
>CAZLRW010000422.1:0-1665 GCA_964561925.1 uncultured Flavobacteriaceae bacterium | reverse complement strand
TGGCAGGCCGGCAGGTCTTCGCTGCGCTGGCCGGCGGCGACGGCTTCGAGTTCGGCTTTGACGCAGACGAGGTCGCGGCGGAATTCGGGGAGCGCGAGCAGCTTGTCGACGACGGCGCCTGCGAGCAGACGTCCGGCTTCGACGTCGCTTGGGAAGTGCAGGCCGCAGACGACGCGGCTGTCGCCGTAGCCGGCGCCGCGCGCGACCAACGCGGCGGCGCGCGTGGGCGCCGCTTCCATCATGGTGAGCGCCGTGCCCCAGCCGAGTGCGGCATGGCCTGAGGGGTAGGACGTGCCTTTCGTGGGTGCCGCCTCGGGTTTCGGCGGGGTTGCGAAACCGCAAACCCGTTTCAGCGCAAAGCGCTGATAGGGACGCGGGCGCGGGAAGCGGTCTTTCGCCGCGGCGGTGGCCGCCAGCACATCGGCCGATACGCGGTTCAAAAGACGCACGAGGCGCGGCAGCGTTTTCCGGTTCGGCGCGCGACCCAGCGCCTCTTCGAATCGATCATAGAGAGACGCATCGTCCGCCAACGCGTTCTTCCAACGCGTCTCGCCGGCGTTCGCCGACGTGGCGCGCGCGAGGTCCGCGTCGGCGGTATCCTCCTTTGCGCCGGCTGCGGGCGGCCCGGGCAAAATTGCTCCGGCATCGACGGCGTTCGGCGCCAGGTAGCCCTGCACGTCTTCCGCCAGTTCGGCCTCGCTCAGCTGGGCGGCCGCCTTCGCGCCTTCAAGGAAGCGCACCCGATCCGGGGACGCATGCGCCGCCGCGGCGAGCGGCGCCAACGCAAGGCACAAGACCAGGCTGCGGATATTCATGGTTATCCCCCCATCGCGTATGGCCACTTTCGCAAGGGCCGCGCGACGCGACAAGCGGGGCAAGTCGCTCATTGATCTCCGCTGCCCGCTCGCGTAACTCCCTTCGACCATGATTGCGGAAGTCGGGCATTTCGCGCTGGTGCTGGCGTTCACGCTGGCGCTGGCGCAGGCGAGCGTCCCGCTCTACGGCGCGGCCCGGGGCGACGCGCGGCTGATGGCGTTCGCACGGTCGTCGGCGCTGGGACAACTGCTTTTCGTCGCGGTTGCGTTCGCGTGCCTGACCGCCGCGTTCGTGATCTCCGATTTCTCGGTCGCGCTCGTCGCCGCGCATTCGCATTCGGACAAGCCGCTCGTCTACAAGATCGCGGGCGTTTGGGGAAACCACGAAGGCTCGATGCTGCTTTGGGTGCTGATCCTGGCGGCGTTCGGCGGCGCGGTCGCAGGCTTCGCGCGCAACCTGCCCGAGACGCTGGTGGCGCGCGTGCTCGGCGTTCAGGGCATGATCGGCGTCGGGTTTCTCGCCTTCGTTCTCTTCACGTCGAACCCGTTTGCGCGGCTCGATCCCGCGGCCATCAACGGCAACGGGCTCAACCCGCTCTTGCAAGACATCGGGCTCGCCACGCATCCGCCGTTTCTCTATCTCGGTTATGTCGGCTTCTCGATGGCGTTTTCGTTCGCCGTCGCCGCGCTGATCGAGGGACGGGTCGATCCGGCGTGGGCGCGCTGGGTTCGCCCGTGGACGCTCGCGGCATGGGCGTTCCTGACGCTGGGCATCATGCTCGGGTCGGCGTGGGCCTATTACGAACTCGGCTGGGGCGGCTGGTGGTTCTGGGATCCGGTGGAGAACGCG
>CAZLRW010000421.1:0-1668 GCA_964561925.1 uncultured Flavobacteriaceae bacterium | reverse complement strand
ACCCGGCGAACGCTGCGCCTCCACCTCCAACCGCAACTTCGAAGGCCGCCAAGGCAGGGGAGGCCGCACCCACCTGATGTCCCCCGCGATGGCGGCGGCAGCGGCGATCAAAGGCCACCTCGCCGACGTGCGGGAGCTTGGATGAGCGATGCCGACGGTTCTGCACTGGCGTGGCCATCGGTTCTTCTTCTTCAGCAACGAAGGAAATCCGCGCGAACCGATCCATATTCACGTCCGCCTTGGCGAGGCGACAGCGAAATTCTGGTTAAATCCGGTGCAACTCGCCGACAGCTATGGATTCAGCGCCAAGAAACTCCGACAATTGGCCGCCGTTGTTGAGCAGCACCGTGACGCCATCGAAAGGGCCTGGAATGAGCATTTCGGCTAAGTCGCTGCGGTTTGATGAAAACACTATGTGGGTGGAGTTGTCCGACGGACGCACGCTCGGCATACCGCTCGCATGGTTCCCGAGACTCTTAAGGGCGACATCGGCCCAGCGTTCCAAGTACGAGCTATCAGGGGGCGGTAGCGGCCTGCATTGGCCCGATATTGACGAAGACATTTCATTGGCCGGCCTTCTTGCGGGACGTGGCGATCAAACTCGCAAAGTGGCGAAAGCGGCCGAATAGAATTGCCAAGCGCTCGATAAGTCATGTGGCCGTTCAAAACACGCTCGCCGGTGGAGCAAGACGACGAGGAGTGGCAACTCGAAACGTGGCGTTGGCTGCTCGATCAGCTAGGCGGTCTAGAAGATCTGCGCGCCCAGCCGCTTGTTCTGCCGACGAAGGAATTCTTCCCGGCGACCGATGCAAAGGGTCACGCACGTGCTGAGCACGTCTTCGCCAAGGTGAAGCAACTGATGGGACTAGAGGACTGGCACTGCAAACTGGTTCCACAGCCCAAGTCACCCGACGCGAAGGTAAGCGACGTCGCTTACCTGAAATTCGACCGCGGAAACTGGAATCCGGGCGGCACGTTCGGCATCGAAGGCAACGAGGTCGTCATCACCTACGCACCGGATTCCGTCGATGACCCGATCGGTTTGATCGCAACCCTCGCTCACGAACTCTCGCACTATCTGCTTTCGGCAAAGTCGGCGCCGCCGGGCGGCTGGGACAACCACGAATTCTGCACCGATCTCTGCGTCGTGTATTCCGGATTCGGTCTTTTCGGCGCGGCCACCGCATTCCGCTACTACAGCGGCGCGCAAAGTTGGGGCTATCAGCGCTCGGGCTATCTCACCCAACCCGAATGGACATTCGCGCTCGCCGTCTTCTTTGCCCTGCGCAATCAACCGATTGAAGACGCCAAGCCGTGGCTGCCTTCGCACTTGATGAGCGGCGTCGGGCGTTCCGCTCGATACCTCACCGGGAACCCAACAAAACTCTCGCGCATACTAGGCGCAGATGCATCAGAGAATCGAACAAACGCCTGAGGCCCCATGCAAAAGTTCTCGACCCTCACCGCCGTCGCCGCGCCGCTGCCGATGATCAACGTCGACACCGACATGATCATCCCGAAGCAGTTTTTGAAGACGATTCAAAGAACGGGTCTGGGCCGCCACCTGTTCGACGAGATGCGTTACACGACGGCGGGCGCCGAAATACCCGATTTCGTGCTCAACAAGCCCGCCTACCGCAAGGCGCAGATTTTGGTCACCGGTCAAAA
>CAZLRW010000420.1:0-1669 GCA_964561925.1 uncultured Flavobacteriaceae bacterium | reverse complement strand
ACGTGCTGCTGACGCCGACGGCGCCGGGGCCGGCGTTCGGGATCGGCGAGAAGACGGACGATCCGATCTCGATGTACTTGAACGACGTCTTCACGGTGACGGTGAACCTTGCGGGGTTGCCCGGGATTTCGGTGCCGGCCGGGTTGAACAGCGAAGGGTTGCCGCTCGGGCTGCAGCTGATTGGCAAGGCCTTCGACGAGGCGACGCTGTTCCGCGTCGGCGAGGTGATCGAGAAGGCGGCTGGCGCGACGCCGCGGCCCGCCGCGTGGTGGGAGGTTTGAAAATGTTCACTCACGCAGTCTGGGAGCGCGGGCGTCCCGCCCGCTCTTCGGGCGTCGAAGCGGCGGTGAGGTTGAAAGAAAGAGCGGGCGGGACGCCCGCGCTCCCAGACGGCGCCGAGGTGAAATCATGACGTTCGTCACATCACGCACCGACACCGGCCCGCTGATCGACGGCGCCACGGGAAAGTGGGAGGTCGTCATCGGGATGGAGGTGCATGCGCAGGTGCTCTCCAAGGCGAAGCTGTTCTCCGGCGCGTCGGCGGCGTTCGGCGCCGATCCGAACGCGCATGTGAGCTTCGTCGATGCGGCGATGCCCGGGATGCTGCCCGTCATCAACCGCTATTGCGTCGAGCAGGCGGTGCGCACGGGACTTGGTCTGAAGGCCAAGATCAACAAGCGGTCCACGTTCGACCGCAAGAACTACTTCTATCCGGATCTTCCGGCCGGCTATCAGATCTCGCAGTACAAAGACCCGATCGTGGGCGAGGGCGTCGTCATCGTCGACATGCCGGGCGGCAAGTCGATCCCCGTCGGGATCGAGCGGCTGCATCTGGAGCAGGACGCGGGCAAGTCGCTGCACGATCAGCATCCGGATCAGTCGTTCGTCGACCTGAACCGGGCGGGCGTCGCGCTGATGGAGATCGTGTCGAGGCCCGATCTGCGCTCGTCGGAAGAGGCGGCGGCCTATCTGAAGAAGCTGCGCGCGATCGTGCGCTATCTGGGCACGTGCGACGGAAACATGGAGGAGGGCTCCATGCGCGCCGACGTGAACGTTTCGGTGCGCAAGCCCGGCGGGCCGTTGGGCACGCGCTGCGAGATCAAGAACGTGAACTCGATGCGGTTCGTGGCGGCGGCGGTCGAGTACGAGGCGCGGCGGCAGATCGACGTCATCGAAGGCGGCGGCACGGTCAAACAGGAAACGCGCCTCTTCGATTCCAAGAAGGGCGAGACGCGGTCGATGCGCTCCAAGGAAGAAGCGCACGACTATCGCTATTTCCCGGATCCGGACTTGCTGCCGCTCGCGTTCGACGATGCGTTCGTCGGGCGGATCAAGGCGTCGCTGCCGGAGCTGCCGGACGACAAGAAGGACCGCTTCATGCGGGACTATGGGCTCAACGCCTATGATGCGGGCGTGCTGGTGGCCGAACGCGAGAGCGCGGACTTCTACGAGCAGGTGGCCAAGGGGCGCGACGCGAAACTGGCTGCGAACTGGGTCGTCAACGAGTTGTTCGGGCGGCTGAACAAAGAGGGCAAGGCGATCGGCGAGAGCCCGGTCTCGGCCGCCGCGATGGGGGCGATCGTCTCGCTCATCAGCGACGGCACGATCTCGGGCAAGATCGCCAAGGATGTGTTCGAGATCGCCTGGACCGAGGGCGGCGATCCGGCGG
>CAZLRW010000419.1:0-1672 GCA_964561925.1 uncultured Flavobacteriaceae bacterium | reverse complement strand
CTTCGACGATGAGGTCGCCGGCGCGGAAGAACATCAACCGCGCGCCCCATTTCGGTTCCGTCCGGTCGAGGCGCATGTCCAGGCCGAGACGCGCGCCGTAGAGCGCGGCGGCGCGGTTCGGATGCGTCGTGCGGACGACGACATGGTCGAGGCCCGTGACGGTGCCCTCCCCCGCGTCGCGCGAAGGCGGCGACGGCGTCGCGTATTCGACGAGCGTGATCGGCACGCCGAACGTCGCGGCGACATCGAGGTCGATGCGGCGACCCTCGCGCAAGCCGCTCGCCTCGGCTTCGGCGAAGGCCGTCGGTGCGCCGGGTTTCAGCGCGCGGCGCTCGCACGTGCGATGTGCGTGTTCGATGTTCCCGACCGCGAACGCGAGACCGGCGAGGCCCTCGCTGCCGTCTTCGGCGAGCGTGAAATCGAGCGACATGTTGGCGAGGCGCACGGCGGCGCTCTCTTCGCCGGCGTTCATCGTGCGGCCGAGCAGGCGTTCCATCGCTGCCGCGGCGGACGCGATGTCGGCGGTGGCGAGCTTGATGCTGTCGAGGGCGGTGATCATACGTTTGAGGTCTTGCTCACCCGGGAGCGCGGGCTTCCAGCCCGCTCTTTCATTACATCTCAAATGCTCGAGCGTTGGAAGCGTTGCCAAGAGCGGGCTGGAAGCCCGCGCTCCCGGGGGAGCCTCACCTTAGAGCGCTTCCATCGCCGCGGCGATCATCTTGCGGATGGCTGTCGTGACTTTTGCGGCTTTGTCGGGGCGGTAGGTGAAGGGTGGGCCTTCGTCCATGTAGATGGCTTGCGCCATTTCGAGTTGGATGGCGTTTACGCCCTTCTTCGGTGCGCCGTAGCTGCGCGTGATGTGGCCGCCTTTGAAGCGGGCGTTGAGCACCGCGTCGAAGCCGGTCGCTTGCGCGGCGGCGAAGGTGGCGTCGGCGATGTCGGCGTCGCACGACTTGCCGTCGAACGTGCCGAGGTTGAGGTCCGGCAAGCGGCCTTCGAACAGCGTGGGCAGGACGCTTTCGATCGAGTGGGCGTCCCAGAGGATGATCGAGCCGTGGATCGCCTTCAGGCGCGAGACTTCTGCGGCGAGCGCGTCGTGATAGGGCTGCCAGTATTTGCGGCGGGCGATCACTTCGTCGCCTGAGGGCGCTTCGCCGTCGACATAGAGCGGTTCACCTTTGAACGTGTCGGTGGGGACGAGGCCCGTTTTCTTCTGGCCGGCGTAGAGTTCCTTGTCGTCGGGCGGGCGGTTCAGATCGACGACGTAGCGCGAATGCGTTGCCTCAATTCGGCTTGCGCCCATCGCGTCGAGAAACGCGTAGAGCTTCGGCACGTGCCAATCGGTGTCGGGCGTCGTCAACGCGATCGGCGTCATGCGCGCGGCGATCTCCGGCGGGACGTAGGTGCCCGAATGCGGGAAGCTGACGAACAGCGGCGCTTGACCGCGCGTCAGATGGAAAAGCGGGGGCGCGCTCATGTGCCGGAGGGCAAGTGGATGTGGCCGTCGACGGCGGCGCGGTAGCGGCCCGAGTCCACCAACGCGCGGGCGGCGGCGATGTCGGGGGCGAAGAAGCGGTCTTTGTCGTAGGGCGCCACCTTCTCGCGGATGGCGGCGAGTTCGGCTTCGAGCACCTTCGACGATTTCAGCGGACGGCGGAACTCGATGCCCTGC
>CAZLRW010000418.1:0-1675 GCA_964561925.1 uncultured Flavobacteriaceae bacterium | reverse complement strand
ACGGTTTGGACGTCGTCGTGGTCGTCCAGGGCTTCGATGAGGTCGATCAGGGTCTTGGCCGTGTCGCCTTCGACGGGGACCGTCGTTTGCGGGCGCCAGACGAATTTGGCGACGGCGGGCGGGCCGAAGCGTTTTTCGAGCGCGCGGGCGACTTCGGCGAGGTTCTCGGTCGCGCAATAGAGTTCGTGGTTTTGATCCGTGGACTGACAATCGTCGGCGCCGGCCTCGATCGCCGCGTCGAGCATGTCGTTCGCGCCGGCTACGTTCGCCGGGTATTGGACGAGGCCGAGGCGATCGAACATGTAGGCGACCGTCTCGCCCGCCTGGCCGCCGTGTTTCGAAAACAGCGAGCGCACGTCGCCCGCGGTGCGGTTGCGGTTGTCGGTCAGCGCCTCGACGATCACGGCGACGCCGCCGGGGCCGCGGCCTTCGTAGCGGACCTCTTCGTAGTTTTCCGTGTCGGGGCCGGAGGCCTTCTTGATTGCGCGCTCGATGTTGTCCTTCGGCATGCTTTCCTTGCGCGCCGCGATGATGGCCGCGCGCAGCTTCGGATTCTTGTCGGGGTCGGGCAGACCGCTTTTCGCGGCGACGGTGATTTCGCGCGCGAGCTTCGAGAACAGCTTCGAGCGCTTCGCATCCTGCGCGCCCTTGCGGAACATGATGTTCTTGAACTGACTGTGACCGGCCATGCGACTGTCTCTAGAGGTTCGGATTTCGGGCGCTGATAAAGCTCAAACGCGGGGCACGAGGCAAGAGGCGCCCTAACCGGCGAAGCGCGCAGCGGCAAATCCTCGCGCGCCGAGGCCGGTGATCGCGAACGTGCCGCCGGCAAGCGGGTGCTCTTTCAGTTGCGCGTCGGTGAGGCCGATGCGCGCGGTCGTGACGTAGAGCGTGTCGAAGTTCGCGCCGCCGAATGCGCAGCAGGTAACGTTCGGGGCGGGGAGCGCGATCGTTTGCAGCTTCGTGCCGTCCGGCTTGTAGCGGGTGATGCGGCCCGCGCCCCAATGCGCGCCCCAAACGTGGCCGTCCGCGTCGACGCAGAGACCGTCGGGCCAGCCGTCCGCTTCGGTCAGTTGCGCGAAGACGCGACGGACGCCGGGGCGTCCGCGTTCCAGGTCGAAGTCGTAGAGCCAGATCGTCCGCGCGGCGCTGTCGACGAAGTAGAGACGGTCGCCTTCCCTGTTCCAGCGGATCGCGTTCGTGATGACGAAGCCGGCGTCGAAGCGGGTGACGGTGCGGTCGGGGTCGAGGCGGTAGAGATGGCCGGTCGGCGCCTTCTCCTCGTCGTCCATCGTGCCCGCCCAAAATCTTCCGCGCGCATCGCAGGCGCCGTCGTTGAAGCGGTTCGTGGGCACGTTCGCTTCGGGCCGGGCGATGATGTCGACGCCGCGCTCGAGATCGACGAATGCGAAGCCCGGCTTCATCGCGGCCACGAGACCGCCGTTCTCGCGTAGCGCCAGTGCGCCGACGCGATGCGGCATCGGCCAGCTTTGCGTCGCGCCGGCCTTAGAGTCGAGACGCCAGATCGCCGGGGCTTTGATGTCCACCCAATAGAGCTGGTTCGCGCGCTCGTCCCACACCGGGCCCTCGCCCAACGTGCACTTCACGTCGGCGACGCATTCGATCTTCATGCCCAACCACCGTCGACGACGAAGCTTTGCGCGGTGACCATGCG
>CAZLRW010000417.1:0-1676 GCA_964561925.1 uncultured Flavobacteriaceae bacterium | reverse complement strand
CTTCTTCTCCGCGCCCATCTGCTTGGCGTAGCCTTGGGCGACCATTTGGGCCATGAGGTCGAAGGCGGCGTTCGGGTTCGTGCGGCGGAGCTTTGCGATTTCGGCTTCCATGCCTTCGGCGAGGATGAGTTCGCGTGTCCCCGCCGCCAGCGCGTCGAGGATGCGGGTGGCCGCCACGTTAGGGTCCATGCCGTTGTCGATCGCCGCGTCGCTGACGCCGCGGGTCTTCGCGTCGGCGTCGAGCGCGTTCTTCGAGACGTTCGTGCGGACGGAGCCGGGCGCGACGACGAGGACGTTCATGCCCTGATGCGCGGTCTCCGCGCGCACGGCGTCGTGATAGCCGATGAGGCCGTGCTTCGCGGCGGCATAAGCGCTGCGCAGCGGCGGGCCGATGATGCCCGCGACGCTCGAGATCGCGATGATGCTGCCGCCGCCGGCCTTGACCATGCGCGGGAGCAGCGCTTGGGTCAGTGCGATCGGCGCCATCAGATCGACGTCGACGATCTTGCGATAGACGTCGAACACCGTGTCGACGGCGAGCGAGCGTTGCGAGATGCCGGCGTTGTTCACGAGACCGTCGATGCGGCCGCTCCAACTCCATGCTGCTTCGACGTGGGCTCCGATGTTCGCGAAGTCGGTCGCTTCGAACGGGAGAATGTGCGTCGCGGTCTTGCAGCGGCCGGCGACGTCCTTCAATGCGGCGACGTTGCGGCCGGAGAGGACGAGTTTCGCGCCGGACGCGCTCAACGCTTCCGCGAGTGCGGCGCCGATGCCGGACGAAGCGCCGGTGATCCACCAGGTCGTATTCGTGTACATGAGGGGTCTCTTCGGTTGGGTTTTGCTCGATCTAGCACGGACAGGCCCCAGCCATCCACGGCCGGTTGCCTGCGACTCGGCCCGCCGAAGGCAGCTTTGCGGTTCTCGGTAGGAGATGCGGCGGGGACGGGCTAGGGTCGCAGCGGCACGGCGACCGACCCCTCTCCCCCCCGCGCGCCGAGCGATACTCAACGGAACCTCTGCATCATGATCGACTACCCCAAGAAGACGCGCGAGTTTCAGAATCATCATTTCGACTCGACGATCTGGAACGAGTTCAAGTTCCGCGACGACGACATCATCGTGGCGACCTATGCGAAGTCGGGCACGACGTGGACGCAGCAGATGCTGGCGCAGATGATGTTCGGGCCCGATCCGGAGCTCGCGGTCGCGGAGATGTCGCCGTGGCTCGATCTGCGCGTGCCGCCGAAGGAGGTGAAGCTGCCCATCGTCGAGGCGCAGACGCATCGGCGTTTCCTGAAGACGCACTTGCCGGTCGACGCGCTCGTCTACAGCCCGCGCGCGAAGTACATCTATATCGGGCGCGACGGGCGCGACGTGGTGTGGAGCATGTACAATCACCACGTCAACGCGAACGCGCTGTGGTATCAGGCGCTGAACGACACGCCGGGCCGCGTCGGGCCGCCGATCGAGCCGCCGCCGGCCGACATTCGCCGCTACTTCGTCGATTGGCTCATGCGCGACGGGCATCCGTTCTGGCCGTTCTGGAAGAACGTGCGCAGCTGGTGGGCGATCCGCGGCCTGCCGAATCTGATGTTCGTGCACTACGAGGACTTGAAGCGCGACATGGCGGGCGAGATGCGCGCGATGGCGAAGTTCCTCGACATCAAGGTCGACGA
>CAZLRW010000416.1:0-1680 GCA_964561925.1 uncultured Flavobacteriaceae bacterium | reverse complement strand
GTCGACTGGGCTTGGTTCCTGCCCAATGTGCGCAACGTGTTCCGCTCCGACTACGAGCGGCCGCGCGTGCTGCGATTCAAGCGTGTCGACGGCGACATGGCGCGTTCCGAAGGCGCGTGGCGGCTCGAGCCGCTAAAGGGCGGCGCTGCGACACGGCTTTTCTACTCGGCACTCCTGTCGCCGAAGAGTTGGATCCCGCCGTCCATGGCGTTGTCGTCGGTAAAGGAGGACGTGCCCAAGATTCTCTTGGCGTTGCGCCGTGAATGCACCCGTACGAACTGAGGGGCGCATCGCCGTCGTCATCCCCGTCCTGAACGAGGCCGAGAACATCGGCGCGCTGCTGGACGATTTGAGCCGCCACGTCTTTGCGCAAACGATCGTCGTCGACGGCGGCAGCGCCGATGACACGGTCGAGATCGCGCAATCGAAATCCGGCGTGGAGGTGGTGCGCGCCGGACGCGGGCGCGGACGTCAGCTGAACATCGGCGCCGCGCGTTCACGGGCGGATGTTTTGCTGTTCCTGCATGCGGATACGCGCCTTCCTGACGGGGCGTGCGGCCATATTCGTTCGCTGTTGGACGACCCCGCTATTGTTGGCGGGTGCTTCAGGCTGACGTTCGACGCAAGGCATCCTCTGTTGCGGACCTACGCGGCGATGAGCGCGTTCGATTCCGTGTTCACGACGTTCGGCGATCAAGCCTACTTTGTTCGTGCGCGCGCGTTTGACAAGGCGGGAGCGTTTCCCCCTTGGCCCATTCTGGAAGACGTCGAGTTCAGGCGGCGCGTACGGCGGCAAGGGCGCTTCGTCAAACTCAGAACGTCGGTGACGACCTCGGCGCGGCGGTTCAAGTCGGGCGGCATTGTGCGCCAACAAGTCAAAAACACGCTGATCCTTTGCGCGTTTCTGGCGGGCGTCCCGGCGGAACGGTTGGCGCGCTGGTATGCGCCGCATCGGGGGGATTGAGCTCTGACGGCGCGTCAGAAGGTGCCACCGCGCGGCTTGCGCCGGTGCCTGAGCGATAAGCTGTGACGGCAGCTTCTTGAGGACTTCGTCCCGCCGCGGCAGCCTCAGCTGATGTTTTACTACGTCGCCAAGATCGTCTGGTTCTTTCTCACGCCTTCGAACGCACTGGTGAGCCTTGCGCTTGTGGGGCTCTTCCTCATGCAGACGCGGCGGGCGCGGTTGGGGCAGCGGATGGTGTTTGCGGCGGCGGTGCTGCTGCTCGTCGCCGGGTTGTCGCCCTTCGCCAATCTTCTGATCTTGCCGTTGGAGGCGCGGTTTGCGGCCTTCGTCGATGACGGGACGCCGGTTGCGGGGATCGTCGTGATCGGCGGGACCTACGACACCGAAGCGACGAACGCGCATGGGCAGATGGCGCTGAACGAAACGGGCGAGCGGTTGATCGCCCTCGGCGAACTGGCGCGGCGCTATCCGGATGCGAAGCTGATCTATGCGGGCGGCGGCAGCGAGTTCACGCCGGACACGACTCCGGAGGCGACGCTCGTCGAGAACACGGCGCATCAGTTGGGCGTGGCGCGCGAACGCATCCTCTACGACCGGCGTTCGCTGAACACGTTCCAGAACGCGTTCTACGCGAAGGCGCTGGCGCAACCCAAGGCGGGCGAGCGCTGGCTGGTCGTGACGTCGGCGTTCCACATGCCGCGCACGATGGGCGTGTT
>CAZLRW010000415.1:0-1696 GCA_964561925.1 uncultured Flavobacteriaceae bacterium | reverse complement strand
CCGAACACCGCCTGCGCCGCCTGATCAACGACCATTCCGGTCACCGCAACTTCGCGGCCTTCGTCAACGCGCGCCGGATCGAGGCGGCCAAGCGCACGCTCGCCGACCCCGCTCAATCCCGCACCACGATTGCTGCCATCGCCTTCGACCTCGGCTTCGGCTCGCTCGGCCCGTTCAACCGCGCCTTCAAGGAAGCGACCGGCAAGACCCCCACCCAATGGCGCCGCGAAGCGCTTGGGAAAGAAGAACCGCCGTCGTCCGGTTAAGCGGATCCGCCGTCAGCCTCCCGCAGGAAGCGGTCAACTTCCGCGAACATCTCCGCATCGTGCCCAACCCATACATGCCCGCCGCGCGGCCACGAAACGAGGCGCGCCCCACGCACGCTGGCAGCGATGTGTTTCGCCGCCGCAAACGTTCCGAAGCGATCGTCCTCGAGCGAAATCGCGAGCGTCGGTGCCGTGATCTTCTCAAGCGCCTGTGCCGCCGGATTGCCGGCAAGCCTTGCATCATTGAGCAAGCCGTCGGCCCGCGGGCTCACCGGAAATATCTCCCACAAGATGCGCCGCACCCGTTCCTGCTCCGCCGCGTCGGCGCCTGCGACCACGTCGGGATCGGTCGCGAGCAGTGCCGACGTCATCGCTTGTGGCGCCAGTTTGGCGCCCGACCAGTACAAGAAGTCCGAACGAAGCCCATACTCGATGATCGCCAGCGAGAGTGGCGATGGCCGCACCGGCGGCCGCCCGGGCACATGGGTCGCGGGGACCAGCGCGCCCAGCGCCGAACACCGCCCGGGGTGACGAATGGCGAACGCGATCGCCGACAAGGCGCCCGCCGATCCGCCCAGCACCGGAATGCGATCGAGCGAAAGCGCATCCAACAGGTCGACGAAGGCGTCGGCCTGGTTGTCCGACGAAGGATTGTCGGGCATCGCGGAGCGCAGATAGCCGAAGCGCGACGGTGCGATGACTTGGTAGCCTATCGCGGCCAGACGCTCCGCAAAGGTCAGCCCCTGATCGAATCCGCCGCCCGTGCCGTGCACCATCAGAACCGGCCGCCCGGTCCCCGCGACCGCGTATTCGATCGGCCCGAACCGGCCGTTCACGATCTGACTTCGGTTCGCCAGCCGCGTGCGCGCCTTCGCCAAGTCGTCTTCAAAGGCCCGCCATGTTGCGACCCCGCCGGCCGCCACGGCGATGGCCGCCCCGCCCAGTGCCAATGCTGTTCGCCGGCTGATCATCGGGCCACCTCATTTCAGCGTTGCCCACCGTACCCGGGCGACGCCGCCACCACCCTTGACCAGCGTCAAGCCTCGCCGAAACCGAAAATTGCTCGCTGATTCCGAAAACAGCCAAGCTTTTCCGCCATTGGCGAGACTGGAGCCGGGGGCGCGCCCCACCTTGCGACCCGTACAAGGAGGCACTTCCCATGGACGCATTTCTGCAAGCCTTGACCAGCCAATGGCTCTCGAACATGACGACGGACCTGACGCGCTACGCGGTCTTCGCGATCGGCGTTTGGGCGGGGCTATGGGTTCTGCTCGGCAAAGTTCTAAAGAACCGCAAGATCCGCGCGGACAAGCCCCCTTCGCGCCAGCTTGTCGTCGAATTCCTCTTCTCGCTTCGTTCCGTCGCGATTTTCTCAACGATCGCGCTCATCCCCCTGGTGCTGAGCTGGTTTGACCTGTTCCACGGCCACC
>CAZLRW010000414.1:0-1696 GCA_964561925.1 uncultured Flavobacteriaceae bacterium | reverse complement strand
TCGCTCGTCTTCTTCATCGTGGCGTTCCTTTGCATCCACGTCACGATTTTGCTGCTGACCGATCTCGATCGCCTCGAGGGCTTGACCGTCTCCGCGACGCTCGCCTATGTCGCGACGCTGATCGAAGGCGCCTCCTGGGAAGGCCTCGACAACCTCTTCCTCCCCGTCGCGCTCTATCTTCTGCTCGACGGCTTCCTGCGCATGAACGCGGCAGAGGTCGCGCCGAATGTGGGCCTGACCTCTGCGATCGCGCTCGTCACGCTGACCGCCACGGGCTGGCTCATCAGCCGCGTCTCGCACATCCCCGCCGACGCCACGATGGCGATGGTCGCGTTCGGCTACATCTTTTGGACCGTCTCCGACCTGGCGCTGATCGTGCCCGGCCTGATCACGGGCCTCGCCTGCGTCGCCGCGCCGGTGCTGTTCGGCTTCACCGATCCGCGCCGGATTCGCGGCCGCACGATCGCCGCCGCCTGCGGCCCGCTGACGATCCTCGTGATCCTCGCCGTGCAGGGCGCCTCGGTCCCGCTCGTGACCGCGGCGCATGCGGCATTCGCAGCGACGCTGGGCTACGTGCTGCCGAGCCTGCTCTACCGCCGCACGCCGCGCACGCCGAACATCGCGGTGGGCGCGGCGCTGGGCGCGCTCGCAGGCGTGCTCATGCTTGGCAGCTGGCTGGCGGTGGGCGAACAGGCGGGCCAACCCGCGACGATCGCTGCCGCCGTCGAAATCTTCCGCGCGAGCCTCCTCGCCGGTCTCATCGGCGGGACGCGCTGGTCGGCGCGCCTCAGCGAAGGCTGGTGGCTGGTCGTTCTGATAGCGCTGACCGCGCTCGCCGTCGCGGGCGCGGCATTGTTCCAAACGGGAGCGATCCTCTGATGCGCCTCGTGCATGTCGACCGCAACACGAAACCGCCCGGCGGCGTGGCCGTGCCCGACGCCGATCGCCTCGCGCACGAACAGCCGACGACGACGCTCGCGCTCGTCGATGCGGACGGCCAGGCGCTGGCCGCGGCCTCGCTCTGGCTCGACACGCCGAAAGGCCCCGACGGCGCGTCATGCGCGTTCATCGGCCACGTCGCCGGAAAGACGCCGGAAGACACCGCCCAAGTCCTCTCCGCACTCTGCGCGCAAGCGGCGGCCGCCGGCCGCAAGCGCGTGCTCGCGCCGATCGACGGCTCCACCTGGCGCAGCTACCGCGTTGTCGTCGAAAGCACCGGCCGCGCGCCGTTCTTCCTCGAACCGCAAACGCCCGAAGGGTGGGAGGCGCATTTCACCGCCGCGGGCTTCACGCGCGGCGAGATGTACGCCTCGCTCGAGCTCGACGATCTGACGCCGTTCGCCGGTCCCGACCAATACGCAGCCGAACTCGCCGCCGCGGGCATCAAGGTGCGCGACTTCGACATGCAGAACTTCGACGCCGACCTGAAACATCTGCACGCGCTGTCGCTCGCGGCATTCGCCGCAAACCCGTACTACGCGCCGCTGCCGTTCGAAGAGTTCGCGCCGATGTACCGCCCTGCGGTGTTTCTCTACGAGCCGGGCCTCGCGCTGATTGCCGAGCGCGGGGGCGAAGCGCTGGGCTTCATCTTCGCCTACCGCGACGGGCCTGAGAAATCATGCACCGTGCTGAAGACGATCGCCGTCTCGTCGAACGCGCGCGAAACGGGTCTGGCCAGCCACCTGACGCGCAGCGT
>CAZLRW010000413.1:0-1698 GCA_964561925.1 uncultured Flavobacteriaceae bacterium | reverse complement strand
CTCTGGAACGACCCCGCCACCGGCGTCATGCGCCACGCCGACGCCGGCTACGACGAAGCGATCGCGTGCGCGAAGGAGCACAAACTCGATCTGCCGATGTTGCCCAAGTAACCCCTCTCCCTTCCACTTTTGGAAGGGAGAGGGGCTGGGGGTGAGGGATGGCCTCGATGCCAACGAGCAACGTATGAGACGCGCACAACCGCAAATGCCAAACTTGACCACTCAACTCTGCCCGACGCCCATCCCTCACCCCCGTCCCCTCTCCCTTCCCGAAGAGGGAAGGGAGAGGGGGGAAACACTGCCATGACCATCAAACTCACCCCCGGCCGCGCCGACCTCCCCACGCTCCGCAAGATCGCGCGCGAAAAACAACCGTTCGATCTCGACCCCGCCTGCCGCGCCGGCGTCGACGCCTCGCGCAAGGTCGTCGAGAGCATCCTCACCAAGGACGAACCCGTCTACGGCATCAACACCGGCTTCGGGCAACTCGCGAGCACGCGCATCCCGAAGGACAAGCTCGCCGAACTGCAGTCGAACCTGGTGCTCAGCCACGCGACCGGCACCGGCGAGATGCTCGGCGACAAAACGGTTCGACTCATCCTGACGCTCAAAATCCTGGGCCTCGCGCGCGGCTACTCGGGCGTGCGCTGGATCGTGATCGATCGCTTGAAGAAGTTCCTCGACTACGACCTGCTGCCGCAAATCCCGGTCAAGGGATCGGTCGGCGCCTCCGGCGATCTTGCCCCGCTCGCGCACCTCGCCTGCGCACTCATCGGCGTCGGCCGCGTGAAGTATCGCGGATATGAAGCGAAGGCGTCCGACGCGCTACAACGCGCAGGCCTCGAACCGCTGACGCTCGAGGCCAAGGAAGGCCTCGCCCTCATTAACGGCACGCAGGTTTCGACCGCGCTCGCGCTTCAGGGCTTGTTCGCGGCGGAAAACATCTTCTCCGCCGCGCTCGTCTCCGGCGCGCTGACGACCGACGCGATCAAAGGCAGTGACACGCCATTCGACCCGCGCATCCACGCCGTGCGCGGCCACAAAGGCCAAACCGACGCCGCAGCCGCACTGCAATCGCTGATGGCCGGCAGCGAAATTCGCCACAGTCACGAGGTCGGCGACGATCGCGTCCAAGACCCATACTCGATCCGCTGCCAACCGCAGGTGATGGGCGCCTGCCTCGACGCGCTCCGCCACGCGGCGACGATCCTCGAAGTCGAAGCGAACGCCGTCAGCGACAACCCGCTCGTCTTCGCCGACAAAGGCGAAATCCTCTCCGGCGGCAACTTCCACGCCGAACCCGTGGCGCTCGCGTCCGACCATCTGGCGCTGGCACTCGCTGAAATCGGCGCGCTCGCCGAACGGCGCATCGCCCTCCTGATCGACAAGAACCTGACCGCGGGCCTGCCCGGCTTCCTTGTCAAGGACGGCGGCCTCAACTCCGGCTTCATGATCGCGCATGTGACGGCGGCGGCCCTTGCCTCCGAAAACAAATCGCTCGCCCACCCGGCCAGCGTCGACTCGCTGCCGACCTCCGCGAACCAAGAAGACCACGTCTCGATGGCGACGTTTGCCGCCCGCCGCCTTTCCGACATGCACGCGAACTCGAGCGGCATCATCGGCATCGAACTCCTCGCGGCCGCGCAGGGCATCGAGTTCCGCCGTCCGCTGAAATCGTCGAAGGTGCTCGAAGCCGAA
>CAZLRW010000412.1:0-1699 GCA_964561925.1 uncultured Flavobacteriaceae bacterium | reverse complement strand
CGGATCGAGCGATAGCGGCCCGTCACTCAGGAGCACTCGCGCAGCAACGCTTCGAGCCGCGGCAGCAGGATCGCGCGCGCCGCGGCATAGTCCTCGTTCATGGAGGGCAGGTCGCTCCAGTCGCGCAGCTGCCAGGTGCCGAAATGCGGGGGGAGCGCGTTGAAGACGACGATCACGGTTGCGGCCTTGAGATCTTCGACGGTGAGCGCGAGCACAGGGTCGGCATCGACGTCGATGCCGTCGGCCTTGAGGGTCGCGGCAAGCTTCGGCGTCATGTGATCTTCGGGCGTGATGCCGCGGGACATCGCTTTCACGTTCGATCCGCTGGCTTTGGCGAGCCGCCTTAGGTGCTCGCGCGCGACGGGGCTTTTCACCGTGCCGCCTTGGCAGACGAACAATACGATCGCCGGCGTGCGCGGCGCTGCGGCTTTGCCGAACACGAATGCCGCGAGCGCCGATGCCAAACGTCTGGAGAGCGATAACGAACGCGCGCCCATGTGTGCCTCCCAAAGGAAGTGCACGGCCATTGGGCGTTGTGCCTAACCGGGGTGCCGCTCCACCCGGACCGACCTTATGCGTCACGGCGTGTCGAACGGCAAGCCCGAGCTGCGCAGCAAACGCGCTGGCGCGGCGCTTTTGCGCGTGGCAAATGAACGGCCAGGCGCGCGACTGAACGACGGGAAGGAACTCACGTGGACCGGCTGACGATCAAAGGTGACCGCTTCGTCGATAGCGCCGGGCGGCAGGTGCTGTTGCGCGGGGTCAATCTGGGCGGCGACTGCAAGATGCCTTACCCGAACGGCGGCACGAACTTCCCGTCGGATTTTGCCGATCACCGCGACGTCAGCTTCGTCGGCCGGCCGTTTCCGCTGGCCGAGGCGGACGAGCATTTCGCGCGGCTGAAGTCGTGGGGGATGAATTGCCTTCGTCTGCTCACGACCTGGGAGGCGGTCGAGCATGCGGGGCCGGGGAAGTACGACACGGCCTATCTGGATTATTTCGCCGAGATCACGCGGCGCGCGGGCGACCACGGACTCTACGTCTTCATCGACTTTCACCAGGACGTGTGGTCGCGCATGTCGGGCGGCGACGGCGCGCCGGGCTGGACGTTCGAGGCGGTGGGGCTCGACTTCACGAAGTTCCACGCGTCGGGTGCGGCGCATGTGATGCAGCACAAATACGACTACGCGCGCGGCGGGCGGCAGGAAGACCGCTATCCGATGATGACGTGGGCGAACAATTATCGCATGCCCGCGAACGCGATCATGTGGTCGCTGTTCTTTTGCGGCGATGTGTTCGTGCCCGAGTTCAAGATCGAGGGGCGCACGGCGCAGGATTATCTGCAGTCGAACTACATCGGCGCGATGCGCGAGGTCGCGAAGCGGGTCAAGGGCATGCCGCACGTGCTCGGCTTCGACACGCTGAACGAGCCGGGGACGGGGTGGACGGGGCAGGCGCTTTCCTATCGCCACACGGAGCGCAGCGCGGATTATCCGGATCCGGTGCGGCCCGGGCCTGCGTGGTCGGCGCTCGACGGATTGCTCGTCGCGCGCGGGGTGCCGCGAAAGATTCCGGAACTCGCCTTCGACCCGGCGAAGATGAAGGTCGGCATTGTCGGCGAGAAGGAGGTCAACGCGGCGCGGGTGGCGATCTGGCGGCCCGGCGTGCCGTGCCCGTTCGAGCAGGCGGGCGCTTATCG
>CAZLRW010000411.1:0-1707 GCA_964561925.1 uncultured Flavobacteriaceae bacterium | reverse complement strand
GTCGAAGCGCATCGTGGCGCGGTTGGTTGCGTCGTAGCGCGGCCAGGCCGGCAGGGCGTTCGTGGCGGGGTTGCCCGTTCGCGCGAAGGCGATCCAGGCGTCGGCCATTCGCGCGGCCATCGTTTGCGCGCCGTTGCCGAACTCGTATTCGTAACCCAACATCGAAGGCGCGAGCCCTACGTTGTCGAAGACGAGCGGCAGGTCGACGACGTGGGGCGAACGCCACTTGCCGCCGTCGACGGGCGTCTTCCACTCGGTCACGTACATGTAGACGGGCGCGGCTTGTGTGGCCTTGCGCGTCGCCTGTTCGATCGCGCGGTTGCGCATTCGCAGATCGCTCGTGATGCGGAAGAAGACGTCGCTTGGGCCGATCGCGCCTTCTTCCGCGCGGAGGGCGTCAACCGCCGGAGCGACAAGCGCGGGCGGCATGTGGGCTTCCAACTTCTTGCGCATTGCGGCTTCGTCGAGGCGGAAGTTCTCCTCCTGGGGCATCAGCAGCGTCGTCTCCGTCGCGGTGCAGCCGATCAGGAGCGGAATTCCTGCCGCCTCAGGCGGCGGCGCAGGGTCGCACGGGTGCGCAGGCAGCGTTGCGCCGTCCACGACCGGGGCAAAGGACACCTTCGGCGACGATGCGAAGAGCGCTTCGCGTGCGGCGACAAGCGTGTTGGCCGGCAGCTGCTCGAGCGCGGCGGCATCAGCCGGCGCGATATTCAATTGCTTCAGGAAGGCGCGTGCGTGTTCGGCCGCCTCCTCGCGCGTTTGGGCGCGCAGGATCGGCCCGGATTGGGCGATGACGCGATGAAAGAGGCCCCGCGCTTCGGGCATCGCCATCAAGACGGTGCCCTTGCGTCCGCCGCCGGAGGCGCCGAACAACGTGACGGCGTTCGGGTCGCCGCCGAACGCTTCTATGTTCTTGCGCAGCCACTTCAGGGCCATGACGATGTCGGTCTGTCCGACATTCGCATCGGCCTTGATCTGCGGCGCCACGTCGGCGAGGTGGAGATAGCCGAACACGTTGAGGCGATGCGTCACCGTCACGATGACCACGTCGCCGCGTCGCGCCAGGTTCGCGCCGTCATACCAACTCGACGACCCGGAACCGCCGCCCTCGAATGCGCCTCCGTGGAGCCACACCATCACCGGACGCTTCAGCGCCGGGCTTGGGTCGGGCGTCCAGATGTTGAGCGTGAGGCAGTCTTCCAGCATTTCGCCGGGCGTCTTGTAGGAGGCAAGAAGCGCGGGCCCTTTGTCGGAATCCTGGGGACACATCGGCGCCGGGTAGACGGCGTCGCGAACGCCGGCCCAGGGCGCGAAGGGTTCGGCCGCGCGGAAACGCCGCCCAGCGATCGAGCCCGCATACGGCACGCCCAGGAACCACGATGATCCGACGCCGCTCTTGCCGCGCAGCTTTCCGCTGGGCGTATCGATGAGGATGTCGCTCGGCGCCGGTTGAGGGCGCATGTTGGCGGCGGCGCTTCGAGCCAGGGCGAGCATCGCCGACGACGCAAGTCCCGCCTGAAGGATGCCCCGACGGGTGTGCCGTGTCATGTTCTCCCCCCTGCCACGGCGCCCTTTGTAGCACAGGGGAACGCCGGTTCGGCTAAGCCGTGAGCTTCGCCATCGTCGCGTCGGACATTTCGAAGTTCGCGTACACGGTTTGGACGTCGTCGTGGTCGTCCAGGGCTTCGATGAGGTCGATCAGGGTCT
>CAZLRW010000410.1:0-1713 GCA_964561925.1 uncultured Flavobacteriaceae bacterium | reverse complement strand
GTCACCACGGCGCTGGTCACGCCTGCGGCTTCCGCCAATTCGGAGAGGCGGCGGGCGAGGCCGTCGCTTGCCACGTCGAGGACGCGGGCGCGCGCCTCGGTCAGCTTCTCCGGTTTGTGCGGCCCCAGCCTGAGCGCCTTGCGTTCCTTTTCCGGTTCGAGCGCGTCGGGGGCGCGGAGCAGAAGGTTGATCACGTCGCCCACGGGCGCCACGACGTAGTTCGCGACCCAGGTTGCGAATTGCAGCAGTTCTTCCTTCAGCGGCGGCACGTCGAAGCGGCGCGTGATGTGCTTCAGCCGCGCGCGGTCGAAACCGCCCTCGCCCTTTCCCCACACGATCCCTAAGGTCGCATCGCCGCCGCGGCCGAGCGGAACCTCCACAATATCGCCGCGCGCGAGGCGCACGCCCTCCGGCACGCGGTAGTCGAGCGCGCCTTTCAGCGGCCGCGGCACGACGACGCCGACGACGTCGCCTTCCACAGGCTCTGCAACACTTTCCGCTTCGGCTTGGAGCGCCATGCGCTATGGTCCGCCCGATTACGGCGAGAAGGTCAAGGGACGCATGAAATTCTTCATCGATTCGGCCGATGTGGGCGAGATCAAAACCTGGGCGGCGACCGGGTTGATCGACGGGGTGACGACGAATCCCTCGCTAATCGCGAAGTCGGGGCGAAAGTTCACGGACGCGATTGCGGAAATCTGCGACCTGGTCGAAGGGCCGGTAAGCGCGGAGGTCACCGCGACCGACGTCGAAGGCATGATCGCGGAGGGCCGCGCGCTCGCCAAGATCGCGGAGAACGTGGCGGTGAAGGTGCCGCTGACGTGGGCGGGCTTGCGCGCGTGCAAGACGCTGACCGAAGAGGACACGATGGTGAACGTGACCTTGTGCTTCTCGGCGAACCAGGCGCTGCTGGCGGCGAAGGCGGGGGCGACGTTCATCTCGCCGTTCATCGGACGGCTCGACGACGTGGGCGAGGACGGGATGGCGCTGATCCGCGACATCCGCGCGATCTACGACAATTACATGGGGCTGGAGACGGAGATCCTCGCGGCCTCGATCCGGCATCCGATGCATGTGACGGAGGCGGCGAAGGCGGGCGCGGATGTCGCGACGCTGCCTCCAAATGTGTTCAAGCAGCTGATCGAGCATCCGCTGACGGACAAGGGGCTCGCCGCGTTCCTCGCCGATTGGGCGAAGACGGGGCAGACCGTGCCGCGGAAGTAAGAGGCTTCACGCGAAGCCGCGAAGGCGCAAAGAAAGAAAGAGATTGAAACACGAAGCACACAAAGGACACCAAGGCGCTCTGCGCGCCGCGATGACGTTGTTTCGGCGCGAAGCGCCAGTGTTGCGCGCTTCGCGCGCGGGTGCTCGTTCGGATGGCATGAGTATCTTGGTGGTCTTTGTGTGCTTCGTGTTTCAATTTTCTTCTTCGCATCTTCGCGGCTTCGCGTGAGTTGTTCTCATGGACGGGGCGGCGGCGTTTCAGGCTTGGCGGGAGCAGATGGTGCATGTGCGCCGGCTGTCGCCGAAGACCGTCGAGGCGTACACGCATGATGTCGGCGGGTTCTTAGGCTTTCTTGGCGCGCATCGCGGCGAGACGGTTGATCTCGCGGCACTGAAGGACGTGTCGGCGGCGGATGTGCGCGGGTGGCTGGCGACGCGGCGCGAGGACGGATTGGGTCCGCGCGGCGTGGCGCGGGCGGTGTCGGCGCT
>CAZLRW010000409.1:0-1724 GCA_964561925.1 uncultured Flavobacteriaceae bacterium | reverse complement strand
CTGATCCGCGAGGACGGCCGCTTCCTCTACACGCTGCCCAGCGTCGTCGACGACATCGACTTCAAGATCACGCACATCATCCGCGGCGAAGACCACGTCACGAACACGGGCGTGCAGATCGAGATCTTCGCAGCGCTCGGCGCAGCCATCCCTCAGTTCGCGCACTTCTCGATGCTCGTCGGCGCGGGCGGCGAGGCGCTGTCGAAACGCTTAGGCTCGCTTTCGATCGAAGGCTTGCGCGAAGAGGGCATCGAACCCCAGGCGATCAACAGCCTGCTCGCAAAGCTCGGCACCTCCGATCCCGTCGTGCCGCGGGCGAAACTCGAGGAACTCGTCGCCGATTTCGACCTCACGAAATTCTCGCGCGCCCCCGCGCACTTCGATCCGAACGATCTGAAGGTGCTGAACCACAAGCTGCTGCACGGCATGTCGTACGACGCGGTCGCGCCCGACCTCACGCGCCTCGGCATCGGCGGCGGCGCCGCATTCTGGGAAACGGTGCGCGACAACATCCAGCTCTTGAGCGAAGCCCGCGCCTGGTGGCGCGTCGTCGAGGGTCCGATCGACCCGGTGATCGAGGATGCCGCCGTAGCGGCAGCCGCGCGCGATCTGTTGCCTAACGGCCCCTTTACCGACGCGACGTGGAACGAATGGACCGCCGCCGTTTCCGCAAAAACGGGCGCGAAGGGTAAGGCTTTGTTCAGGCCGCTGCGGCTAGCGTTGACCGGCCAGCCCCATGGACCCGAGATGAAAAAGCTGCTACCCCTCATCGGTCCCGAGCGGGCGGCCAAGCGGCTCGCCGGCCAGGCGGCATGAAGAAGTCGAGTAAAAACAAGGCAAATCGCGTGACGATCCGGACGACCACGTCTGACCTCACTCCCGCGGCGCAGATTGCGCAAGCGGCGATTTGTATTTGCGGCTAACGAAACCAAGCGGCCGCGCGCAACCGATTCCCTTCTCGTCAGAGACCGAATCCTAAAGCCCGGCCAAACCGGACTGTTTGAGGATTTGCGTATGTCACTGACGATCTACAACACCATGGCGCGCGAGAAGCAGCCGTTCAAACCGATCGACCCGAAGAACGTGCGCATGTACGTCTGCGGACCGACGGTTTACGACTTCGCGCATATCGGCAACGCCAGGCCCGTGATCGTCTTCGACGTGCTGTTCCGGCTGCTCCGCCACATCTATGGCGAGAGCCACGTCACCTATGTCCGCAACATCACGGACGTGGAGGACAAGATCATCGCGCGCGCCGCGGAGCGTAAGGTCTCAATCCGCGACCTGACCGAAGGCACCGCCAAGGTCTATCAGGAAGACGCGCTCGCGCTCGGCAATTTGAAGCCCACGATCGAACCGCGCGTGACCGACACGATGCCCGAGATCGTGACGATGATCGCGACGCTCGTGCGCAACAACCACGCCTATGTCGCCGAGGGCCACGTGCTGTTCGACGTGTCGTCCGACCCCGGCTACGGCAAGCTCTCGCGCCGCTCGCTCGACGAGATGCTGGCGGGCGCGCGGGTCGAAGTCGCGCCCTACAAGAAGAACCCGATGGACTTCGTTCTCTGGAAGCCGTCGGACGAGAACATGATCGGCTGGGAAAGCCCGTGGGGGAAGGGCCGTCCCGGCTGGCACATCGAATGCTCCGCCATGGGCGAAAAGCACTTGGGCGAAACGTTCGACATTCACGGCGGCGGCATCGATTTGCAGTTCCCGCACCA
>CAZLRW010000408.1:0-1729 GCA_964561925.1 uncultured Flavobacteriaceae bacterium | reverse complement strand
AGCGCGCCGCGGCCCAGCGTGCCGATCAGCATGGTCAGCGAACTGAACACGGCGAACTGCACGGCCCCGTGCAACCGGCTTGCGAGCGACGACAGGTAGGCGACGAACACGGCCCCCGCAAAGCCGCTTGCGATGTTCTCGCCCGCGATCGCCGTCGAGAGCCACATCATCCGCTCGCTGATGCCGAGACTGTTCGCGACCCACATGAGACCGGTGCCGTTCACGAAAGCGCTGATGTACGGGCTGCCGTTGGCGAGGTCGACGTAGAGCAGGTTGGTGACCGCCGCTGCCACCGCACCGATCATCATCGACGCCATCCGTCCGAGCGCCACCAGCGTCCACGCCGCGATCGCGACCCCCGTGATCAACATGATGACCCCGAACGTCTTCGACGCGATCGCCACTTCGGTGTTCGTGTACTGCAGCTCGTTCAGGTAGAACGGAAACGCGAACGGTCCCCAGACCGAGTCCGTTATGCGGTAGCTCAAGATCACGATCACGACCAGAATCGCGGCCCATTTGAGACGCGCCATCATTTCGACGAACGGTTCGATGATGACGCCGTAAAGCCGATCGGTGCTCGACCACAAGAAGCCCGGAAGCGTCGCCTGAACATCGTTCCCGCGCGACGGCCGATGCGCGATCCAGGCCGCAAGCACGCAAGGGAAGATGACCGTCGCGATGACGATCAGAGAACCGTAGGTCTGGGTGAACTCGCGGGCGTTCGGCGCCTTCTCGGCCGTCACCGCCACCACCATGAACGAAATCAGCATGAACGCGGCCCAGGCCCAAGCGAGCAGGACCGCGCCCACGGAATAGGCCCGGATCAGCGGCGCGCTGACGCCGGTGCGCTTAGGCGCCGGTTCGGTCTCGTCACGCTCCGCAGGTTCGGGCGCAAAGATCGCCCCGACCATTGCCGTCGCCATGACGACGGCGGCCACCGCGAACACCGCGTTCCAGGGAATCTGATCCGCCAGGAACAGCGCCCCGGCGCCGCCGATGAACGCGGCCGTTCGGTATCCGAGTTGATACACAGCCGAAAGAAGGTCGATCGGGGTCGCCTCGTCCGCCACCTCGATGCGCCACGTGTCGATCGACATGTCCTGCGTGGCGGACGCGAACGCCGCGGCCGCCGCAGCGATCGCCATGACGCCCAAGCCCGATTGCGGATCTTGGGTGGCGATGACGAAGATGCAAACGGTGATCACGCTTTGGCAGATCAAGATCCATCCGCGGCGCTGTCCGAAAAGTCGAAACGGAAACGGCGGTTTGACGTTGACCAGCGGCGACCAAAGGAACTTGAAGGCATAGGCAAGGCCGATCCACGACAGCACGCCTATTGTCGCCAGATCGACCTGTGCGGCACTGAACCAAGCGTTGATCGTGCCGGTGACGAGTGCGAAGGGAAGGCCGGCCGAGAAGCCGAACGCAATCATCGTGAGCGTCTTGCGATGCCCCAAAACGTGGGCGGCCTTCGCGAGCCAGTCGTTCGATTTCGGCGCGGCTTGGCCAGCCTGGCTCATGGCGAATCCTCGACGCTGTAACGAAGATGCAGGCTTGCCCACCCAGGCCGGCGAAGTCCAGCGCCGGGTTTGCCTCGGCGCGCCGCCTCCCGTAGATTGCGGGCGAGTACCAAGGGGGCGCTTCACGCCCTTACGCAGTCACGATCGATCCACCTTCCTTAGGCCCCGCGCGAGGCGGCGTTGAGCGAAACCACCGGCAGAGATAG
>CAZLRW010000407.1:0-1765 GCA_964561925.1 uncultured Flavobacteriaceae bacterium | reverse complement strand
GGCCGAAGCGACCACGACGAGTAATTCTTGTTGGCGATGTAGAGCTGGTACATGGGAACTCCTTCGATGCGGGCGCGCAATCTAAGCGATCGCCAACGCCGCGCGAAGTGCGATCACAATGCCCAGGCCGCATCGCCGGTATGATAAAGCGGCAGCCACGACGGAATGCGCCGCTTGGAAAGCCAATAGGGCCGCCACATGCGGCGCCACGTGTCCAGACGTGCCGGCGGTTCGACATCATAATCGTGCCGCGGCAGAAACAGCGCGAAGTCGTGCGAATCGAGCCACCGGCGCGTCAACTGCCACAGCCCCTCCGGCGCTCGCTTGTCGTCCCTGAGCTTGATCTGTTCGATATGCGGAAACGGCGCTTCGGCGCTGAGACCAAGTTCCACCGTCGCCACGCGGACCCCGTCTCTGCGAATGCTCCACAGCCGGCAGGAATTCTCAGCCAAGTAGCGGCCATATATCCGCACACAGTGCCTCATCGCCTGCGCCTCTTCGCGAACCGCCGCGAAACTGTCGAGCGGCACGAACGAAAATCCCCCGATCTCGCACGAGCGCAACCAGCTGTCCTCAATCTTGCCCTCGCCCATTTCGACGAACAGCGAAACGTTCTGCCGCCACTCCTGCGCAGCATCCCGTGCCGCCGCAAAGCCGATGTCCTCGCGCCAACAGCGTTTGGTCCTGCACGGATCGCCGGGCACGTGGCGCGAGTACCATGCCCAAAGGCAGACGAGTTTCTGTTCATCTGCCCGCGCGCACGTGTCGCGCCGATGCCATTCGCGAGCGATCCACACGGCGATGCCCTCATCGGCGATGTCGCCCGCGTTTGCGATCGCATGCAACCATTGACCCACGTCCTTCGGTGATTTGGGGACATGGTTCATGATCCGCCGCCCCGCGAAAGGCGATGCCGGCAATTGCGGAACCGGCGCCACCAGCGCGTCGGGCTCCAACCGGCGAAGCCACAACGGCACTTGCGTCGCCTCGGCAAGCGCGCGCAGGGGCGCACCGGCCACGACGTCGGCGGCGACACGCACACGGTCGTATCCCGCGCGCGGCACGGCGAGCGCGAGAAGCAACGCAGGAAAACTCCAGGCCAAGTCCGCCAAACGCGAGTGACGATTGGCGACCGAAGCCGCGGCCGAACGGTAGTCCGGCCGAAAACGCGCGATGCGGCGCGTCAACCGCTCGCCGTATGCCGGCGAGGGTCCACGCGCGCACGCATCCGCGTGCAGCAACACGGCAGTCATGATCCATCCGCGCCGCCCAATCGGACGGTTCGAGAGAGATGACGTTGTTCAAGAATGCGCCGGCCCGCTTAGCGGCCGGAACAGCGCTCAAATATCGTGGATGAACGTCGGAAGGCTATGCGCACGCATCGTTGCCTCCCATGAGGCTGCTGTTTGAGACGGCGCGCGTATTACACGAAGCGCGCGGTGAGCGCAACGGCAGCAATGCAACAGGTGCTTGTCCGGCGACTCGCGTTAGCCTCAACGTATGCACATGGACATCGCCCTCGCCGTCTTGTCGCTTCTCGGCACCGCCGTTTTCGCGGCGTCGGGTGCGCTCGTTGCGGCGGAGCAGAAGTTCGATCTGATCGGCGCGGTGTTCTTGTCGGTCGCCGCCGGCTTGGGTGGCGGCACGGTGGTCGATCTTCTGACCGGCGTCGATGTGCGCTGGCTGACTGCGCCTGAGCCGTTATGGGCGGCACTCGCCGCCGCCGTCATCGTGTTCGAGGCCGTGCGCTTCGGTGCGCCGCCGG
>CAZLRW010000406.1:0-1773 GCA_964561925.1 uncultured Flavobacteriaceae bacterium | reverse complement strand
TCGGCATGGGCATCGACAAGCCCGACGTGCGCTTCGTCTTCCACGCCGACCTGCCCGGCAGTTTGGAGGCGTATTATCAGGAATTCGGCCGCGCCGGGCGCGACGGAAAAGCGGCCGAGGCGCACATGCTGTTCGGTCTCGCCGATATCCGCATGCGCCGCATGTTCATCGACGAAGAGGCGAGCGACGACGACCGCAAGCGCCGCGAGCATCAGCGTCTGAACGCGCTGCTCGGCTATTGCGAGGCCGCGACGTGCCGCCGCCAAGTGCTGCTCCGTTATTTCGGCGAAAAGAGCGAGCCCTGCGGCAATTGCGACGCCTGCAACGCGCCCGTTGCGCTGGTCGACGGCACTGCGGAGGCGAGGTTAGCCCTGGACGCGATCCGCAGCACCGGCGCGCGATTCGGCGCGGCGCACATTGTCGACGTGCTGATGGGTGCCGCGAACGAACGCATCGACAAGTTCGGCCACGCCAAGCTGCCCGCCTACGGTGCGGGCAAAGGCCGCAAGCGTGAGGAGTGGCAGTCGCTGATCCGCCAACTCGTCGCCGCGAACGCGCTCACGATCGACATCGCGGGCTACGGCGCGCTCACGGTCGCAGACGAGGGCCGCCGTCTGATGCGCGGTGAGACCACGTTCAGTTACCGCCCGACCGTGCAACAAAAGCGCGCCGCGAAGAAGGAAGCAAAAGCGGCCGCCGCCGCCACCTTGAGCGACACGAACGCGGACCTTCTCGACGTGCTGAAGCGCCTGCGCTTGCGTCTGGCGAAGGAACGCGGCGTCGCCGCCTATCTCATCTTCTCCGACCGCTCGCTGATCGACATGGCCGAGAAGCGTCCGCGCGACGAGGCGGCGTTCGCAGGCATCCACGGCGTCGGCGCGGCAAAGCAAAAGGCGTTTGCCGGCGTCTTTCTCAATGCGATCCGCACCCATGGTGACGGCGCTGAGGATCATGTGTAAAAGGGCCCGCCATGACCGACACACCGCCCGACCGCCTGGCCGCGACCCCCGGCAGCCCGTACTACAACGAAGAACTGCTCACGCGCGGCGTGGGCGTGCGCTTCAACGGCGTCGAGAAAACGAACGTCGAGGAATACTGCGTGAGCGAAGGCTGGGTCCGGCTTGCGGCCGGCACCGCGCGTGACCGCAAGGGCAACCCCATGACGATCAAACTCAAGGGCAAGGTCGAACCCTACTTCAAGGAAAGCTGAAGCGCCTCGGCGACGGCGGCGACCAGCGCCGCCGCCATGATGCGGTAACTCTCGCGCCCCTCTTCGACCGACGCGTGCTGCGGATACCCGAAGTAAGCCTCCGGCCCGCCGGCCTCGGCGAACGTTTTTGCCCCGCGCTGAAACGCCTCGGTCAAACTTGACGGATTGTCCGCGAGATCCCGCCGCGCCCGATCGTCGACAAGGTCCGGCCGCGCCGCCATCACAAGGCTCGTCTCGTACTGCCCCGCGTGACACGCCCCCGACTGGAACTCGACCGTCAACGTCTGCGCCAGCTTGCGCCGCGTGAAGTCGGGAAACGCAACCGGCAGCCCAAGCGCGCCGATCTCCGCCGCCGCCTCGCGCAGCATCGCGACATTCGCCGGATCGAAATGACTGTTGGCAAGGGCCAGACACGCAAACCCTTGGACCTTCAAACTGCGCGCGATGTCGACGAGCAGTGCCTTCGCCGTCGCCGCGCCGACCGTGATCGTGCCGGCGAACGCTTGCGCATACTCGGCCGGCGCATAGGCGAGCGGCGGCAACACGAACGCGGCGCAGCCCAA
>CAZLRW010000405.1:0-1777 GCA_964561925.1 uncultured Flavobacteriaceae bacterium | reverse complement strand
CCGGTGCCCTTGGCGAATTTCGCGAGCACGATGACGTTGCGTTGCAGCAGCGCGAGCGGCGTGGTGGAGGCCCAGGTGTTCGTCCCCGTCTGATGGTCGATCAGCACGAAGGCGGTGTCGTCGATGTTGAAGCGCAGCATGGGCGTTTTCCTGAGGAAGGGCGCTCGCCCCGTGTGTTGCACGGCGCGCAGCGCTGTTTCACATTAGCGCCTTATACACAAATTGACAGGATACTGTCAAATAAAACAAAGGCTGTCATATGGTCTATCGCGGACACACGGCGAAAGCTGCGGCGCTGACCCGGCTGTTTCTGACGAGTTTCCCGTACCACGGCGCGCTGATGGCCGCCGGCGAGCGCATCACGGCGAACGAGGGGCTGACCGCCGCCCGTTGGCAGGTGCTGAGCACGGTCGCGCGCTCGGACAGGGCCGAGCCGGTCGCCAACGTGGCTCGAATCATGGGCCTTGCGCGCCAATCGGTCCAACGCACGGCAGACGAGCTCGCGCGCGACGGTCTGATCGTGTTCGGCCCGAACCCGCATCACAAGCGGGCGGCGTTGATCCACCTGACCGACAAGGGACGCAAAGCGTTCGAAGCGATGACGAAGCGGCAGGTGCCCTGGGCAAATTCGCTGGCCAAAGACCTGGATGCGAACGACATCGAGACGGCAATCGCCGTATTGGTGGCGCTGCGCGAAAAATTCGACGCGCGAGTAGGGGAGTGACGGCCGGCCGTTGCGCGCAAGCCTCGGTATCATCTGGCCCCCCACGCTCAAGATTGCTATCTCTCCGCCCCTCATGATCGCCACCGCCCAAATCGAGCGCATTCTCGACCGCTACTCCGAGATCGAGGCCCGCATGGCCTCCGATCCCGGGGCGGCGTTTGCGAAACTCGCGAAGGAATACGCCGACCTCGGCCCCATCGTCGCCAAGGCGCGCGAGGTGCAGAAGATGCGCGCCGACTTCGCGCAGGCGACCGAGCTTGCAAACGATCAGTCGGCGGACAGCGAACTCCGCTCGATGGCGAGCGAAGAAGTCGTCGAGTTGAAACGTACGCTGCCCGACGCCGAGCGCGACCTCTCGATCCTGATGCTGCCGAAGGACTCGGCCGATATGGGTTCGGCCTTCCTCGAAATCCGCGCCGGCACCGGCGGCGACGAGGCCGCGCTGTTCGCGGGCGATCTGCTCGACATGTACCGCCGCTACGCACAATTGCAGGGCTGGCGCTTCGAAATCATGTCCGAAAGCCCGTCCGACCTCGGCGGCTACAAAGAGGTCATTTGCTCGGTGGGCGGCAACGGCGTCTTCGCGAAGCTGAAATTCGAATCCGGCGTCCACCGCGTGCAGCGCGTGCCGGCAACCGAAGCGCAAGGCCGTATCCACACCTCGGCCGCGACCGTCGCCGTGATGCCCGAGGCCGAAGACGTCGACATCGAGATCAACGAAAGCGACTTGCGCATCGACGTCTACCGCGCGAGCGGGGCGGGCGGCCAGCACGTCAACAAGACCGAAAGCGCGGTCCGCATCACCCACTTGCCCACCGGCGTGGTCGTCGCGATGCAGGAAGAAAAATCGCAGCACAAGAACAAAGCCAAGGCGATGAAGATCCTGAAGGCGCGCATCTACGACGCCGAACGCGAACGTCAGGACAGGGAACGTGCCGCCGACCGCAAGGAACAAGTCGGCTCCGGCGACCGCTCCGAACGCATCCGCACCTACAACTTCCCGCAAGGCCGCTGCACCGACCACCGCATCAACCTGACGCTCTACGAACTCGA
>CAZLRW010000404.1:0-1778 GCA_964561925.1 uncultured Flavobacteriaceae bacterium | reverse complement strand
ACGCGCAAGCTGATCAAGGACTACGAGAAGCAGTACCAGGACGGCTTCATCACCGAAGGCGAGAAGTACAACAAGGTCGTCGACGCTTGGTCGAAGTGCACCGACCGCGTCGCCGAAGAAATGATGCGCGAAATCTCGTCCGTGAAGCGCGACGAGACGACGAAGCGGGTCAAGGAGATCAACTCGATCTACATGATGTCGCATTCGGGCGCGCGCGGTTCGCCGACCCAGATGAAGCAGCTTGCCGGGATGCGCGGCTTGATGACGAAGCCTTCAGGCGAGATCATCGAGACGCCGATCATTTCGAACTTCAAGGAAGGCCTCTCGGTGCTCGAGTACTTCAACTCGACGCACGGCGCCCGCAAGGGCCTCGCCGACACGGCCTTGAAGACGGCGAACTCGGGCTACCTCACGCGCCGTCTGGTCGACGTCGCGCAGGACTGCATCATCGTGCTGGACGATTGCGGCACGAAGCAGGGCATCACGGTCGCGGCCGTCCTCGACGGCGGCAACGTGGTTGCGACCTTGACGGAACGCGTGCTTGGCCGAACCTCGGCCGAGGACATCAAGGATCCCGCGACGGGCAAGACGATCGTCAAGCGCGGCGAGGAGATCGGCGAGGACCGGGCCGAACTGCTCGAAGCGGCGCACGTGCCGAAGGTCAAGATCCGTTCGGTGCTGACGTGCGACCTGAAGTCGGGCGTTTGCGCGAAGTGCTACGGGCGCGACCTCGCGCGCGGCACGCCGGTGAACTCCGGCGAGGCCGTGGGCGTGATCGCGGCGCAGTCGATCGGCGAGCCGGGCACGCAGCTGACCATGCGCACGTTCCATATCGGCGGCGCGGCGCAGGTTGCCGAGCAGTCGTTCTTGGACGCGAGCCACGACGGCCTCGTGAAGATCGTGAACAAGAACGCGGTCAAGGACTCGACCGGCATGCTGCGCGTGATGGGCCGCAACAGCCAGGTTCTGATCGTGGACGAAAACGGTCAGGAACGCGCGAGCTACAAGGTGCCTTTCGGCGCGCACCTGAAGTTCGACGAAGGCGGCAAGGTCAAGCGCGGCGAGCGTCTGATCGAGTGGGACCCGTACACGATCCCGATTCTGACCGACAAAGCGGGCTTCGTGAAATACGAAGGCCTGGTCGAGGGCGTCAGCTTGAAGGAGGTGACGGACGAGTCGACCGGCATCTCGAACAAGGTCGTGCTCGACTGGCGGTCGAACGCGCGGGGCGGGGACTTGCGGCCCGCGATCTCGATCCGCGACGCGAAGGGCGAGGTCATCAAGCTCGCCAACAAGAACGAGGCGCGGTACCTGCTGGCGGTCGACGCGATCTTGTCGGTGGAAGAGGGGGCGCAGGTGCGCGAGGGCGACATCCTGGCCCGTATTCCGACGGAAGGCGCCAAGACGCGCGACATCACGGGCGGTCTGCCGCGCGTAGCGGAGTTGTTCGAGGCGCGCAAGCCCAAGGACCACGCGATCATCGCGGAAGCCGACGGCTGGATCGAATTCGGCAAGGACTACAAGAACAAGCGTCGCGTCATCCTGAAGCCGAAGGACGACAAGGAAGAGCCGATCGAATATCTGATCCCGAAAGGCAAGCACGTCGCGGTCGCCGAGGGCGACTTCGTCGAAAAGGGCGATTACATCCTGGACGGCAATCCGGCACCGCACGACATCTTGCGCATCCGGGGCGTCGAGGCGTTGGCGGCTTATCTCGTCAACGAGATCCAGGAGGTCTATCGGCTGCAGGGCGTGAAGATCAACGACAAGCACATCGA
>CAZLRW010000403.1:0-1792 GCA_964561925.1 uncultured Flavobacteriaceae bacterium | reverse complement strand
TTGCAGTTCGCCTCCTCCGAGATCGCCGACTTCGCCTCGAAGCAGCCGGAGATCAAGCCGGTTGGAAACGCAGAGTCCGTGCGCAAATCGAGCCAGGGGGCAGGTCCTCGCTTGTTTAAGCCGGGCGGGTTCAGGCTTGAGAGCGGACGCGCCGTATCGGCGGCGTCCGTCCAATTCGTGTGCGAATAGAAGTCCTGCGACGCGTGCAGCAGAATGCCGAAGCTCTCGAGCACATTGCACTTCGCGCGGCCCTTCACGCGGCCGCCGAAGCGGCACGCCACGTTCGTCGGGATCTGACTGTCGCGGATGTTGCCGTTGCGGTCGAGCAAGTCGCCCGCCGCCTCCACCGCCTCCTCGAGCTGCTTCACCATCCAGGCGCGGCAGGCCTCGAGTTTCGCTTGCGCCTCCGCCTTGGTTTGCGGGTAGCTTGCAACCTCGAAATGGTCCGCGCCGTCACAGTGCGCTTCGGCGCGGAAGACCAGCGTGCCGCGGTCGGGCGCGCCGACGGCGCCGAAGGTTCCCTTGGCGCCCGCGAGAGAATCCAAAGTCTTCTTCTGGAAGCAATCGTCCGAGGGCGTGTTCGCCGGACAGGTGAACGCACGACGCGTGATGCGCTCATGCTCCGCGTCCTGACCGAGGCCGTGGATCGTGCCGAACGCGAACGCCGCGCCGGAGGTCAGCAAGTAGGTTGCGGCTGCGACGAGCAATTTCATGCGAACGCCTTTCGCGGGAGCGGCCCTCGCCGCACGAGTCTTCGGCGCGCACTCTTGCACAGCAACCGCGGATCATCCACGGCGGGATTTGGGTCCTGGTGCTCGCTTCAAAGCGGCTTGCAGCAGGACTTGTGCGGCCCAGCGCAGCAGCTCTTTCGCTTCGTCGTCGCCGAACCGGCAGACGTCCTTCATGATCACCATGGAGTCGGCGCCGACCGTGAGCGCCAGTGCGGCTTGCAGGCGGCGCCATTCCTTCTTCGGCAGCGTCCGTTGGGCGGGTTTCAAAACACCTTCGAGCCAGCGCATACGCCGACCCTCGCGCAGCGGTGGCGCGGTTCCCCGCTCGCCACGATTGGCGAACCAAGTCTCCTGATAGACTTTGAGCGCCATACGCATGCGCGCTTCGTCTGCGAACGTAATGCCGTTGATGGCTTCAACGAAGCGATCGACGCGCGCGCCGACGTCATCGCCCGTCAGCGACGTTACCAAGTTTTCCACGGGCGCGTAGGTCGGTGTAACGCCCGCGACTTCGAGGTGCAGCGCCTCGGGCGTCGGGAAATAGCGATAGGCCGTCGCGCGCGAGACTTTGGCGGCCTGCGCTGCCTCAGCAACGGTCGGCTGCACGCCGTTCTGCAGCATGCGCGAAGCGGCCTCGACGATCGCGGCGCGCGTGCGCTCTTTCTGATTGGCGCGGGGGTCCTTTTGTGCAGCCATCAGCTCAGCTTCACGCCCAGTTGGCGCTGAATGGCGGCGAGGTCGCACCACGCTTGCTCGCGCGCGACCTTGCCGTCCTTGAACTCGAAGATGTGGAGCAGGCGGAAGCTGACCTTGCCCTTCTTGCCGTCGCACAAAAACACCGCGCCGTCCGCGATCTCGCCGTGCCACATGGTTTCGTCGATCATGAAATCGTCGCCGTAATAGCGCTTGAGCGGCGTGACGCCTTCGCCCTTCGTGGACGCGAATAGGTTGGCGTAAAAGGCACGGATCTTGCTCTTCTCATGCAGGATGCCCACGCGGGACGGCACGACTTCGTGCTCGATCTTGTCGGCCAGACTTGCCATGACGCCGTCGAGGTCGTC
>CAZLRW010000402.1:0-1796 GCA_964561925.1 uncultured Flavobacteriaceae bacterium | reverse complement strand
TCGCGCGCTTCGCGAACGCGCTGCCGCCGGTCGTGGCGCAAACGGCTTAGGCTGCGGAATCCACGCGTTTCGCCACTTGCCGTGTAACCTGACGAACGAATCAGGCAATCGCGAATTGACAAAGGAAGGGCCGCCCGAGTCTGATCGCCGCGCCCACCGACGCGGGCGCCGACCAGCGAGGATCGCATGACAGAAACGGCCGCGAACGGAGGACAATCATGGCGCGACGCGCTCGCGGTCTACTTGCGCCCGCGTGTCGCCTTGATGTTCATGTTCGGCTTCTCGGCCGGTCTTCCGTACCACTTGACGGGTTCGACGCTGCAGGCGTGGCTCACGGAAAGCAAGGTGTCGGTTGAAGAGATTGGGCTCTTTGCCCTTGTCGCTGCCGCTTACGCTTGGAAGTTCGTCTGGGCGCCGGCGATCGACGGTCTCCCGATCCCCTACCTAAGCCGTGTTTTGGGCCATCGCCGCTCTTGGCTGCTGCTCACCCAGATCTGCTTGGCTTGCGCGATTGCGGGTATGGCTTTTGTCGACCCGTCGGAAAGCAAGATAGCTGTTGCGATCGTAGCCTCGCTCGTTGCCTTCTTCTCCGCCTCGCAGGACATCGTCATCGATGCCTACCGGATCGAGGCGCTGAAGGAGAGCGAACTGACGGCAGGTTATGCGAACTACAACGCCGCCTATCGCGCCGCGATGATGCTTGCCTTCACCGGAGCTGTCGCACTCATATCGTGGCTCGAGTTTTCGGGCGTCTCTCGCCAGGACGCTTGGTCGTATGGTTACCTCACGATGGCCGCGATGGTCAGCGTCGGCATTTTGGGCACGCTTCTCGCACCAGAATCGTGGGAAGGCCAGAAGGCGCGCTTCGAGCGTAGCGTCGGTGATCGTTTCCGTTCAGCAGTGGTCGAGCCGTTCACCGACTTCCTGCGCAAGGACCTCTGGCTCGCGATCCTGGCGCTCGTGGTGCTGTTCAAACTCGGTGACGCCTTTACATCCGAACTTCGCACCTACTTCTTCTTGACCCTCGGATTCGAGAAGGCAACCTACTCTATCATTCAATGGCCATTCGGTTTCTTCACCGTACTCGCGGGTGGCTATATCGGTGGAATGATCGCCAACAGCCTCGGCGTGCTGCGCGCGTTGTGGATCGGCGGCATCTTGCAGATGGCGACGAACTTGATCTTCATCTGGCCGGCGCTCGTGTTGCCGGACATCACGAATGCGATCGGCATCGCCGACGTGGAGGGCGTAAAGAAGATCACGTTCGCCGCGATCGACGCCGGCGGTTGGCAGGGATCGATGGCGTTCTGGGCCCTCGCGGGTTCCGTAGGCGTTGAAAATCTCGCGACCGGCATCGGCGGTGCTGCGTTCGTCGCCTATATGTCGCTCCTCTGCGGCAACCGGAACTACACGGCCACGCAGTACGCGCTTCTGTCGTCCCTTTCGAACCAAGCGCGCATCACGCTGTCGGCGCCAGCCGGCTTTGCGGTCGCGGCCGTTGGCTGGGTCTGGTACTACGTGATTGCGACGGCGCTCGCGCTTCCCGGGCTCGTGCTGCTTTGGTGGCTGATGAAGCGGGGCGCGGTCAGGCCGGCAAACGGCGCGGACGAGCGGACCACGAACGAACTTGCAAGCCAGCTCAGGGACTGAAGGGTTACCGGCATTGGTTTGCCTCCGCCCGCGGCCTCCCCTAGATTGTGGCGAGTTCCCGAGGGCGCTTCGCGCCCTTATGTAGTCAATAACCTTCCTTAGGCCCCGCGCGAGGCGGCGTTGAGCGAAACCACCGGCAGAGATAG
>CAZLRW010000401.1:0-1800 GCA_964561925.1 uncultured Flavobacteriaceae bacterium | reverse complement strand
TGGACGGCCGCCCGATCGGCGCGATGCAAATCATCGACCCCTATCTCGAACCCACGCACTATTGGGGCGACGTAGCGCCGAACCTGCGCGCGATCGACATCTGGATCGGCGCGCCCGCGCATCGCGGCAACGGCAACGGCGCGGAAATGATGCGCCAGGCGATCGAGCTTTGCTTTGCCGACCCCGCCGTGACCGGCATCATCATCGACCCGCTCACCTCGAACACGCGCGCGCACAAATTCTACCAGCGCATGGGCTTCACTATCGTCGGTCCGCGCCTCTTCAACGGCGAAGACGAGTGCCTTGTCCACGAACTGACTCGCGCGGCGTGGCGCAAACAGTTCCCTGCGAGTTGATAGCGCAACGCCACTCGGGCAAGTTGCCGCGCATGAACGCCGCCGTCACTTTCCTTCGCACCTATTGGCAGAGCTTTGCCGCCGCGGCGGCAGCGGGCGTGTTCTTGGCCATCGTGGGCGCTTTCGGTACAGGCGAGCGACCTTTGCTGACGCGGCTGATCTATTGGGTGCCGCTGGTTCTCGCAGGCACAGCTGCAGGTTTTGCGGTGGCGCTACGCCTGATGCGCCGGCCGAAAATCGGCGAGAACCAACTGCTGCTTTGGGCAATCGTGACCGTTGCGGTAAGCGTGCCCGGTACCTTGCTGGTTTGGGCTTACACGCAGCTCATTTTCCGCACGCAGCCTTCGCTACCAATTCTCTTCCTCGACGTCGCGCTCATTTCGGGTGCGGCGGCAGCGATCATGATGCTGATCAACCGCCCCGGCCCCGCGACGCATGCGGCCCCGCCGACGGCCTCAGGCGCACCGGCGCCGGTGCGCTTTCTCGACCGGCTGCCGCCGAAGCTGAAGGGCGCGACGCTCTATGCCGTCGAGGCAGAGGACCACTATCTGCGCCTGCGCACGTCCAAGGGTTCGGATCTCATTCTGCTCCGCATGGCCGACGCACTCGCCGAACTTGAGGGGATCGAGGGCGCCCAAGTGCACCGCTCGTGGTGGGTGGCAAAAGACGCCGTCGCCGAGGTCAAACGCGCCGACCGCCGCGTGACCTTGGTGCTGAAAGACGGCGCCGAGGCCCCGGTCAGCCGCCCGAACATAGCGGCCCTTAAGGAATCGGGCTGGTTCTAAGCTGCCCGTTCGCGCTTCGCGAGTGGGAAAGCGCGGGTTTTCCGCGCGGCGTGAGCGGCATGTCCGGCCGGTTCGCGAAGTACCCTGCCAGCTTCGCGCAAGCGTCCAACACCGTCGCCGGACGCGCTGTTATCCGAACGTGGTCCACAAGGAGACCACGCCCATGACATCGCATCGCTTCAACATCCTCGTTCCGCTTGCGGCGGCGAGCCTTGCCCTTGCCGCCATCCCGCAGGCGGAGGCCGAGCCGACGGTCCGGGTCACGGTCGCGGGCGTTGCCGCACCCCAAGGGTTCATGATGGTCGCCCTCCACGACGAGAAGGGCTGGTCGGGCGCGCCGCTCGCCCGCGCGCGCGTCGCCGTTGCCGCCAAGACGGTGACGTTGACCCTGCCCGCACCCGCCCCCGGCCGCTATGGCGTCAAGCTGTTCCACGACGTGAACGGTGATGGAAAGATGGATACCAACATTATGGGCTTCCCTGCTGAGCCCGTAGGCTTCTCGAACGACGCGCCGATCCGCCTCGGGCCGCCGAGCTTCGCCGACGCTGCCTTCGACGTTGGCCCCGCCGGCGCCGCGCAAATCATCAATCTGAAGTAAGGGCCAAGCCGATGACCCAATTCACCAGGCGCGCCTTCACGCAGCTTGCGGCGTCGGCGAT
>CAZLRW010000400.1:0-1817 GCA_964561925.1 uncultured Flavobacteriaceae bacterium | reverse complement strand
CACCTCCGGCGTCGAACCCGCGAACGAGGAGGTGTTGTGGTGCTCGGCCAGCCAATAGCGCGCATACCCGAACCGCTCGCACGCCTTGGCCAGCGCAATCGTCTCCCGCACCGCCTCCGCCGCGGTCCCACCTTTGCGAATAGGCGACTGATCGAGAACGCTGAGTTTCATGACTGACACTTAGCGCCTGGGACCGCCGGCTTCCAGCCGGCTCTATGCGCTGGCGCCTTCGCGCAACTCCGCAGCCAAGCTCGTCACCAACCCGACGACCGTGATCGCGAACAGGATCCCGATGATGATCGTCAGCATCGGCTCGTCCGTCGCCGACGAGATGCTCTCGAGGTTCATCGCGACACCGCTCCGCGAGATCTCGTCGATATGCCCGAACAGCGACATCCAGAACATCGCGCAGGTAAAGCCCCACCCGGCGGTCAGCACCGGCAAACCCCGCGCGCCGGGCTTCCACAACACCGCGGCCGCGCCCCACAGCAGCAAGCCGACCGCGATGTAGTCGACGACCCAGAACGGCCACCACTGCACCGTGCCGCCGTTGCGCACCACCTCGGCGACGCTGAGGAACGTGCCGAACGCCAACGCCAACCACGCCGCGAATGTCTTCATCACCCCTGCGGCCGCTCGACGACCGCCCCCGATGCGATCAGCCGATCGATCGCGGCGTCATCATAGCCCGCCTCTTTCAGCACCGCGCGGTTCGCCGCCCCGAAATCCGGCGGCGTGTGACGCATGGCGGCTTTGTTGCGCGACAATTTCACCGGCGAGGCGATCCCGCGATAACCGTTTCGCGTGACAAGCATCTCGCGCGCCGCCGTCTGCGGGTCTTCCAGCACCTCGGCGATCGTGTTCAGCGTACCGGCCGGCACACCCGCCTTGAGCAGCGCCATCGTCACGGCAACGCCGTCGAGCGTCGCAAACGTCTCCGTCAGCAGCTTCGTCAACGCAGGCCGGTTCGCATTGCGGTCGGCCATCGTCTTGAAGCGCGGATCGTCGGCGGCCTCAGGGATGCCGAGCAGCGCCATCGCCTTCTTGAACTGCGCGTCGTTGCCGACGCCGAGCAGGATCGGCCGCGTCGCCGTCGGATAGAGATCGTACGGCGTCAAATTCGGATGCGCATTGCCGAGCAGCTTCGGCAAGCGCCCGTCCATCAGGTAATTGCCCGAATGCGGATGCAGGATCGAAAGCCCCGCGTCGTAGAGCGCGACCTCCACGAACTGTCCCTTGCCGGAGGCGTGCCGCGCGTTCAGCGCCATCAGGATGCCGATGACGAGATTGAGCCCGGTCGTCATGTCGACCATCGGGATGCCGAGCTTCACGGGCCCCGACGCGACGGAGCCGTTGCAATTCGGCAGGCTGACCGTCGTCTGCACGCACGCGTCATAGCCCGGCATGCCGCCCAGCGGCCCCTCCGCCCCGAACCCGCTGACGCGCGCATGGATCAGCCGCGGAAAGCGCGCCGACAGAACGTCGAAGCCCATCCCCCACCGCTCCATCGTTCCGATCTTGAAGTTCTCGACCAGAACGTCGGCATCGGCGAGCAGGCGAAACACGATCTCGCGCGCCTCCGCCTTCGTGAGGTCGAGCGCCATCCCGCGCTTGTTGCGGTTGATGTTCGTGTAATAGGCCGACGGCCCACGCTGGCCCGCGCCGTCGTCGCGAAACGGCGGCCCCCATTCGCGCGTCTCGTCCCCCATCGGCGGCTCGACCTTGATGATATCGGCCCCATGGTCGCCCAGGATCTGCGTCGCATAAGGCCCCGCCAGCACGCGCGACAGGTCCACCACTTTGACGCCCGCCAGCGC
>CAZLRW010000399.1:0-1821 GCA_964561925.1 uncultured Flavobacteriaceae bacterium | reverse complement strand
TGCTCGCCCAAGACCATGCCGGCATAGCGGTTGAGCAAGCCTTCGAGCATCGCGACGACGCCGCGCATCTCGGCTGTGCCTGCCGCCGCCATCTGCTCGGCGAGATAGGGCACGGCGATCGGCCAACGCATGAAGCCCATCATCTGAAACGCGCCGCCCAGCACGCCCGCGACCAAGGCCGCGATCAGAAGCGTGCTGCCGCCGCGCGCAAAACTCTGATGGAAAAGCACGGCGAGCATGATCTGCGTCAGCCCCGACAGGCCCATCATGTAATACGCAGGGACAATCATCCCCTGGTTCTGCCGGAACAGCGCCAGCCGCTCCTCCGAAGACACCCGTAGGACCTCCGGAAACGAAAACTGGTCGGCCAGGATCAAGAACCCCGCCGACAAAAGCCCCACATGCACCAGCGCGACCGCAAACGCCGTGCCGTATTCCCTCGTCCGATCCATGATATCCTCATACATTCCTCGGAATATAATATGCATTCCAAGGAATGCAGTCAAGTGCCCCCCTGCGATACGGCTTGGGCACGGTTCGGTGTGTGAAATAGGCAGGAAGAAGATTGAACCACCAAGCACACCAAGATCACCAAGCTCTTGGTGCCCTTGGTGTGCTTGGTGGTTCAAATTGACGGCCTATTCACGCCGCTGCCGCGCGAGATTGGGGGCGAGCCGCGCCGCCGCTTGCCCGCCCCCACGGCAGGCGCTACACCCCTGCCCGATGGCGACAAAAGACTTCATCGGCTACCAGGCGCTGATCGATGCGGCGCTCGTGGGCGTCGTCCGCGCGGCGCTGACCCACGCGGCGAAGGGCGGCATCATGGGCGCCCATCATTTCTACATCACGTTCGACACACGCGCGCCCGGCGTCGAGTTGTCCGACGTGATGCGCGAGCGGTTTCCGGACTTCATCACGATCGTGCTGCAGAACCAGTATTGGAATCTGAAGGTGCACGACGACCGCTTCGAGGTCGGCTTGTCGTTCAACAAAGTGCCCGAGACCGTCGTCGTGCCCTATACCGCGATCCGCGAGTTTCGCGACCCGAGCCAGTCGATCGGCTTCCGCATCCAGGGCGACGGCGAAGCCGCGCCGCGCCCGAAGCCGCAACCCGCGCCGAAGCCGGAATCCCTGCCCGCGCCGCCGCCGGCCGCGAAAGCGGCGAGCGAGGAACCGCCCCCCGAAGAGTCCGGCGGCGACAAACCCACCGTCGTGAGCCTCGACAAATTCCGCAAGAAGTGAGCGCCCGAGAATGACCGCGACCCGCACCGAAACCGACACGTTCGGCCCCATCGCCGTTCCAGCGAACAAGTATTGGGGCGCGCAGACGCAGCGCTCGCTCGAGAACTTCAAGATCTCCGGCGAACGCATGCCGCTGCCCTTGATCCACGCGTTCGGCGTCATCAAGAAGGCGGCCGCGATCGCGAACGTGGCGCTCAAGGATCTCGACCCGAAGATCGCCGACGCGATCGCGAAGGCCTCCGACGAAGTGATCGCCGGCAAGCTCGACGACCACTTCCCGCTTGTCGTTTGGCAGACGGGTTCCGGTACACAGACGAACATGAACGTGAACGAAGTCGTCTCCAACCGCGCCATCGAAATGCTGGGCGGCGAGATGGGCACGAAAAAGCCCGTGCACCCGAACGACCATGTGAATCGCGGCCAATCGTCGAACGACTGCTTCCCGACCGCGATGCACATCGCGACGGTGTTGGAGATCCACCGCCGTCTGATGCCGGGCCTGCGCCGGCTGCACGGCGCGCTGTTGTCCAAGGCGCACGATTTCGCGAAGATCATCAAGATCGGCCGCACGCATTTGCA
>CAZLRW010000398.1:0-1824 GCA_964561925.1 uncultured Flavobacteriaceae bacterium | reverse complement strand
CGTCATGGCGCACGTCCTGCCGACGGCGTCCAAAGGATATCGTCGATACGTGGGGCGCCGGTCGCGAGCATGGCTAGGCGGTCGAAGCCTAAGGCCACGCCGCTTGCGTTGGGCATGTGGGTGAGGGCTGCGAGGAAGTCTTCGTCGATCGGATAGCGTTCGCCGTAGATGCGTTGCTTCTCAGCCATTTCGTGCTCGAAGCGCTTGCGCTGTTCCACCGGGTCGGTGAGTTCGCCGAAGCCGTTCGCGAGTTCGACGCCGAGGACGTAGAGTTCGAAGCGTTCGGCGACGCGCGGATCGTGCGGGCAGGCGCGGGCCAGCGCCGCTTCGACGCGCGGATACTCGTTGAGGATCGTGGGGCGTTCGGCGCCGAGCTTCGGTTCGACGCGTTCCGACAGGATGCGGCTGAAGATGTCGGACCAGGTGTCGTCGCTTGCGAAGGCGATGCCCGCTTTGGTTGCTTGAGCGGCGAGCGCGTCGCGGTCGCCGGTGTCTGGTGTCAACGTCGCGAGCAGGTCGATGCCGGCGTGACGCGCAAACGCTTCCGCGACGGTGATGCGTTCGGGTTTCGCACGCGGGTCGATCGTTCGGCTGCGAAACGAAAGAGTCTTGGCGCCCGCCGCGTCGGCCGCGATGGCGAGCAGGTTCAGCGTGTCGGCGATCACCGCCTCATAGGGCTCCTCGGCACGGTACCATTCGAGCATTGTGAATTCTGGGACGTTCAGGGGCGCGTGCTCGCGGCCCCGGAAGACGCGCGCGAAGTCGAAGATGCGGCGTTCACCGGCGGCGAGCAGCTTCTTTGCGGCGAACTCCGGCGATGTGTGGAGATAGTGGCGCACCGCGCCGTCGCGACCGATCGTTTCGACGGCGAACGCGTGGAGGTGGGTTTCGTTACCGGGCGAGACCTGTAGCGCGGCGCATTCGACCTCGGTGAAGTCTTCGCTTTCGAACCAGCGGCGGATCGCCGCTTTGATCTTGTTACGGCCGATGAGGAAAGGGCGGCGGTCTGCGTGCCGGCCCTTCGACCACCAAGGGGAAGGCGTCACCACGGGCAAACCCGCACGTTTCTGCCACCTTGGCGGATGAGCGCCCGGCTGCTATCACCCCGCGCAAATCCAAGCCCGGTTCGCCGCCAGTCCCTGGCCGGCCCAAGCCGGGCGAAGTTATTTCTGAAGGAGTGTCGCGTGGTTTCCGTCATCGCCAGCAACGTGCGCAAGGGCAACATCATCGATAAGGATGGCAAGCTCTATGTCGTTCTAACAGCCGAAAACTTCCATCCTGGCAAGGGCACGCCGACGACGCAGATCGAAATGCGCCGGATCAGCGACGGCGTGAAGGTAAACGAGCGCTACAAGACGACCGATCCTCTCGAAAAGGCGTTCGTCGACATGCGCAAGAGCAACTACCTCTATCAGGACGGCGACGCCTACGTCTTCATGGATCCCGAGAACTTCGACCAGGTGCACGTGTCGGCGGACATTCTGGGCGACCAGGCGAACTACCTTCAGGAGAACATGGAAGTCACCCTGAGCACGCACAACGGCGTGCCGATCGCGATCGAATTGCCCGCGCGCGTGACGCTCGAGATCGCGGAGACCGAGCCCGTCGTGAAGGGACAGACCGCGTCGTCGTCGTTCAAGCCCGCGAAGCTCTCAAACGGCGCGCGTACGATGGTGCCGCCGCACATCAACGTCGGCACGCGGGTTGTCGTGAACACCGAAGACGGTTCCTACGTCGAGCGGGCGAAGGATTGACGCCCATGGCCGATCCGCTCGACTTCACGGGCAAGACGGTTCTCGTCGTCGGCGGGTCGAGCGGCATCGG
>CAZLRW010000397.1:0-1826 GCA_964561925.1 uncultured Flavobacteriaceae bacterium | reverse complement strand
GCGCCTATCGCGCGATCCTGAAGAACCTGCCCGACGACATGTCGTTCCGCGACCCGAAGACCGGCGCGCGCAAACGCAGCCTGCTCGTTCTCGCGGGCGGCGAGCTTCTGATCGACGGCGTGCGTGAGGAATTGTTCTATCCCGTGCTCGACGCGATCAAGGAGCGTTGGGGCGACCATGCGCCCTACGTCTCCGTGCAGACGACCGGCGATGTCCTGACGCCCGACCGCATCGAGGCGATGCTGAAGCGCGGCGTGCGTACGATCGCCGTCGCCTCCATCGACGATTACCACGTGGGCTTTGAGGGCGAGAAGAAATTCGCCTTCATGGAAGACGTTCGCGCGATGATGGCCCCGTTCGGCGCGAAGGAGATCGACCTCGGCGGCGCGCGCGACGCAAAGCTGAAGGCAAAGTCGCCCGCAACCCACCGCGAGAAGATGGGCGACGGCCCGTTCTTCCTGTTCTTCGGCGCGCAGCCTGAACTGTGGATCGGCGAGCTTTGGCCGCGCGGCCGCGCATGGACGAACGGCCTCTCGAACGCGACCTACGAAACGAATTTTTGCGCGCGCTGGAGCGGCGGCAAGAACTTCATGAATTACGGCGAAGCGGGTTCCGAAGTCGCGATCGAACCCGACGGCTCGGTCTATCCGTGCTGCCTGAAGACGAAGGCGCCGTTGGGCAACCTCACCGAAGAACGCTTGATAGACATCCTCGACAGCCTCAAAGGCCATCCCGCCTTCGAAGCGATCAACAAAGGCGACCCCGAAGCGATGGGTCTCGCGACGGGCTGGTCCCGCGAAACCTACCGCGAAGCCTCAACTCAAACCGACCCCAAAGGCCGCACCGTCGCCAACGTCTGCCTCGGCTGCGACGCCTTCTTCGAGAAGCACCTGAAAGGCGAACTCGAACGCATCCGCGCCAAGCGGCTGGCCGAGCGGGTAATGGCTTAACGCGTCCTGCGCCGCCCTTGGCGCTTGCGGTGTCATGCTAATTTTGGCATACTGCGCCGATGAAGCCTCTCGTCTTTCTTGGGTCCGCGCGGAAGGACTTGGGCGCTTTTCCAAAGCCGGCACGTTCGGAGATCGGCTTTGCGCTCTATGGCGCGCAGTTGGGTGACACGCATCCAAAGGCAAAGCCGATGAAAGGGCTGCCGCTGGTTGAGATTGTGGAAGATCACGACCGGTCTACCTATCGCGCGGTCTATACGGTGAAGTTCGCCGGTGCGATTTACGTTCTGCACGCCTTTCAGAAAAAATCGAAATCCGGCATCGCAACGCCTCAGGCGGATATGGATTTGATTCGAAAGCGACTGAAGGTTCTTCAGGCTGCGCATCGAGCTGGAGAAGCACCATGACGAAATTCGAGAAGAGCAGTGGCAACGTCTTTCGCGACCTCGGGTTCGCGAACGCCGACGAGATGTTGGCGAAGGCGAACTTGGCGCGTCAGGCGGGAAAGTTGATCAAGCGGCGCGGGTTGACACAGGCTCAGGTCGCGGCCCTGCTGAAGATCGACCAGCCGAAGGTGTCGGCGCTTTTAAACGGGCGGCTGACCGCGTTCTCGACCGAACGCCTGATGCGGTTCCTCAAGGCGCTGGATCAGGACGTGAAGATCGTCGTGAAGCCGCGGCCGCGCAGCCGGGCCGCGCAAATTCTCGTCGCAGCGGAGTAGAGCGCACGGCGAACGCCAGCCGCGCAGGGCCCTTGCGGTGGTGAGGCGTTTCCGATCGTCGCCCCTTGCGGCTTGTGAAAAGACGCCGGCGTAGTTACCTAATTTTCCACACGACTTCGGGGGACGGCATGACGCGCGCGCTGGCGGCTGCAATAGCG
>CAZLRW010000396.1:0-1838 GCA_964561925.1 uncultured Flavobacteriaceae bacterium | reverse complement strand
TTCGTGCATGCGACGCACATGAACACGCACGAGACGCGCGCGCTTGCCGAAAGCGGCGCGGTGGCGGGGCTCTGCCCCACGACGGAAGCCAATCTCGGGGACGGGATATTCCGGTTGACGGAGTTCCTGAAGGCGCGCGGACGCATCGCGATCGGCGGCGACAGCCATATCGCGGTCGATCCCGCAGAGGAGTTGAAGGCGCTTGAGTACTCGCAGCGCCTGTTGCACCGGCGGCGGAACGTGTCGGCGAACGCTGCCGTGCCGCAAACGGCGGCGCGGCTGTGGGGCGAGGCGGCGCGCAACGGGGCGCAGGTGTTGGGGTTGAACGCGGGCGAGATCGCGCCGGGTAAGCGCGCCGATCTGGTCGTGGTCACGACGGACCACATTTCGCTCGCCGGGCGCGATGGCAACCAGGCGCTCGCGAGCTATGTGTTCGTCGCCGGACGGCGTGCGGTGCGCGACGTGATGGTGGCGGGCGCGTGGGTTGTGAAGGAGCGCCACCATGCGGGCGAGGAGCGCGCGAGCGTCGACTATCGCGCGGTTGGTGCGCGGGTTCTTGCGGGTTGATGCCGTGAGCCGCACATTCATCGAAGCCAAGGCGCTTCAGAACCAATTCGTTCGGCTCGAACCGCATGCGGAGGCGCATCGCGCGGGGTTGCGCGAGGCGGCGCGCGGGGACACCGATCTCTTCGCCTACATGCCGGCCGACATCAGCGGGACCGCGTTCGACCGCTGGTTCGATTGGACGACGTCTGTCAGCGACGGGCGGAAGGAACTCGCGTTCACCGTGCGCAGGCTCGCCGACGACGCCATCGTCGGATCGACCCGCTTTCTCAACATCGAGCTGGCGCACAAGCGCGTTGAGATCGGGCACACGTGGTATCGGCGCGATGTGTGGGGCGGCGCGGTCAATCCGTCGTGCAAATACGTGCTGTTCGCGTTCGGGTTCGACGATCTCGGCCTCAACCGGATCGAACTCAAGTGCGACGCACGCAATGCGCGGTCCCGCGCGGCGATCCTGAAGCTCGGCGCGACGGAAGAGGGCACGCTGCGCCGGCATATGGTGATGTTCGACGGCTATGTGCGGGATACGGTTTACTTCAGCGTGCTGAAGGACGAGTGGCCGCAAGTGCGCACAGGATTGGAGCGCCGCCTGCGCGTTTGAGTTTCTATGCGGTTGCCGAACGACTCAAAGCTCATGCCGAAGCAATGCTGACCCAAAAAAGACAACGAAGAACACCACAATTGACAACCCCGCGGCTGCCCAGGACAGGGTGACAGGCAGGCGGTACTTCTCACAGAAAGCAATCTCTTCACGCGTGCCGATCGCCGCGTACTCCCGCCGCCAGAGAAAACGAATTGTGGGCCAGGCGCCGAGCAGATCGCTATCCGACCATATTGTCCGCCTGCCCGACAACTCCCAGAGCCTTGGAAAGTCGTGTCTCAATCTGCGAAGAAATCGCCACGAGAACCAACTTTCGACGCACAGAGTGACGAAGAAGAGGACCCCAAAAGCGAGCGGCAACAACAACCAATCTTGGGACATGGAGACCTTACGCACGGTGACTGGCAGAGTGTTCGATCACTAGCGTCGGTACGCCCAGCGTGTTGTTCTTCACCGTGAAGACGCGGGTGCCGGGTTTGCGGCCGGGGCGGATTTCGCTGACGTCGAAGCCTGTGGTCTTCAGGCGGGCGTTTGCGGCTTCGATGTTTTGAACGCGCCAGGACAGGCCCCAGAGTTTGTCGGGCGTGTCGGACGGTTCGTCCCTAAGGTTGTGCACGACTTCGACGATGAGGTCGCCGGCGCGGAAGAACATCAACCGCGCGCCCCATTTCGG
>CAZLRW010000395.1:0-1855 GCA_964561925.1 uncultured Flavobacteriaceae bacterium | reverse complement strand
TGGATCCAGCTTTCCGCGGCGGCTTGCGTGTCGAACTGCATCGCCACGCGGTGCGGACGCACGCGGTCGGGCACGGGGACGAGCACCTCGAACGTGCCTTCGAAGCGCGCGTCCTTGGTGAGTTGGGCGTAAGGCGGGTTCAAACCCTTTTTCTTCTTCATGGGTGTTCGTGTCTTTCGGTTGTTGGGCGGGTGCGTAGCCTGTTTGCGACGCAAAGTGCAAACCGCCTGGGAGCGCCGGCATCCTGCCGGCCCTGCTTTCGGCGTCGAAGGCGCAAGTGCCGGCTGGAAGCCGGCGCTCCCAGGCCTACCGCGCCCGTGCCTCGCGGAACGTCACCATCCGCCGCCGCGTCTCGCACCACAGCGCCAGCCGCACGCAGGAAAAACTCTGCCACAGCGTCAAACGCCCCACGCCTCTGAGCTCCGGATGATCGGCGAGCACGCGCTGCAGGCGGTAATAGGGAATGCGGCTACTGAGATGATGCACATGATGCACGCCGATATTCGCGGTGAGCCAGCGCAACGGCTGCGGCAGGTCGTAATGCGACGAACCTTTCAGCGCCGCGTGCTGCAGATTCCACGCCTCGCCCTCCGCCCACACTGTGCCGTCGAACTGATGCTGCACATAGAAAAGCCACACGCCGATCGAGGAGGCGAGCAGAATGACCGGCAGATGCACCATCAAAAACGGCCCGACCCCGATCAGCCACATCATGAAGACGATGCCGAGCGCAATCACGGCGTTGTTCAACAGCGCCGACACCCATGGCCGCCAGTGCCGCATCATCCCGATCGGCAGGCGGTTCGCGATCAGAAACACGTAAGCGGGCCCGATCACGAACAGCGTCACCGGATGGCGATAGAGCCGATAGCGCAACCGCTCCCACCACGGCGCCGCGCGATACTCGCCCACCGTCATCGTCTCGATGTCGCCGAGGCCGCGGCCGTCGAGATTGCCCGACGTCGCGTGATGCATGTTGTGCGAACGCCGCCAAATGCCGAACGGCGTCAACGTCAGCACGCCGCACACGCGGCCCACCCAATCGTTCGCCAACCGGTTCTTGAAGAACGACCCGTGCCCGCAATCGTGCTGGATCATGAAGAGCCGCACGAGGAACGCCGCCGTCGGCACGGCCAGCAACAGCGAAAGCCACCAGCCGACGCCGAGCGCCAGCCACTCCAAAACCCAAAGCAGGATCAGCGGCACCGCCGTGATCAGGATCTCGACCACGCCCCGCGCCGCGGAGGGCTCGCGATATTTCGCCAGCAACTGCGCCCAGGTTTGCGGATCGCGCTCCGCCGGCGCAACGTGGGATGTCGTCTCGTCGTTCAAACGCAAGTCCTTACCCGACAGAATTTCAGTGCCCCAGGAGGAAGATTCACACAAAGCGGACGCAGCGATGACAGGATTCGCCCCGGCCGCATAGTTCGCGAAGATGTCAGTCGCCGAACAATCGCCATCTCCCGGAACAAAAATGGAACCTCGGCGGATGCCGTACTTTGACCGCGCCCGCCGCAAGCGCGTACCAACGCCGCGCCGATGACGAAACTCCCTATCGAAGACGCCCTGCCCGAGCTGAAGCGGGCTCTCAAGGCCGCCCGCGCGGCCGTGCTTGAGGCCCCGCCCGGCGCCGGCAAGACGACGCTGGTGCCGCTCGCGCTCCTCGGCGAGCCGTGGGTCGGCACGAAGAAAATCCTGATGCTCGAACCCCGCCGCGTCGCCGCCCGCGCGGCCGCCGCCCGCATGGCCGACCTCCTCGGCGAGAAGGTCGGCGAGACCGTCGGCTATCGCGTGCGCCTCGACAGCAAGGTTGGCCCCAAGACGCGCATCGAGGTCGTGACCGAAGGCCTGCTCA
>CAZLRW010000394.1:0-1869 GCA_964561925.1 uncultured Flavobacteriaceae bacterium | reverse complement strand
TTTCCACACGACTTCGGGGGACGGCATGACGCGCGCGCTGGCGGCTGCAATAGCGGCTGTTGTTCTTTTCACCGCCTTTGCCCACGCGGAAGGGGAAAAGCGCGCCGCACCCGCGAAGTCGCTCGAAGAACTCGATCGCCGCTTGGCGGACGAATTCAAGAAGTCCGGCATCCCGGGCGCCAGCGTCACGGTCATCGAAAACAATCAAATCGTGCTCACGAAAGGCTATGGCGTTTCGGACATCGAGACGAAGGCGCCGGTGACGCCGGACACGGTCTTCCGTGCAGGTTCGATCAGCAAGTCGTGGACCGCCATCGCCGTGATGCTTCTCGTCGAAGAGGGTAAGCTGAACCTCGACGCCAAGCTCGCCGATCTGATGCCCGAGTTGAAGTTCGACAACCCGTGGGAGGCGACGGACCCGATCCGGCTCGTCCATCTGATCGAGCATACGACCGGTTTCGATGACATCGGTTTTCGGCACTACCTGATCGAAGGCAAGGACATCCCCCTCGCCGAAGCGGTCGGTCTCTACGGTCCTTACACGAGCCGGTGGAAACCCGGAACGCGCATGTCGTACTGCAACGCGGGTCCGGTCATTGTCGGCCGCATCGTCGAGAAGGTGACGGGCAAACGCTTTCAAGATTTCATCGCCGAGCGGCTCACGGGTCCGTTGGGCATGGAAAGCGCCTACTGGACGAAAGAGCCGCAGATCGCGGCACGCATCGCGAAAAGCTACAAGGACGACGGCGTGACGCCGGAACCGTTCATGGACATTCCGGCCCGCCCCTCGGGCTCGTTGAACGTCACATCGAAGGACCTCGCGCGTTTGCCGCTGTTGTTGCTCGGCCGCGGCACGCTTGACGGTGTTACCTACTTCAAACCGGAAACGGCCGAACGCATCGAGCATCCGCAAACCACGAACGGCGTGCGCGCGGGTTTGAAGTACGGCTACGGCCTGGGCGTTCTCGCCTACCCGGGAAGAAAGGCCCTGTTTTACGGCCATGACGGCGGCATTGACGGCTTCGTTTCGAAATTCGAGTACGCGCCGGGCAAAGGCGCAGGCTTCGTCGTGATGGCGAACGCACCGAAGGAAGAGGCGTTCGAGTTGGCCGAGGCGATCAAAGACTATCTCGAACGCGATTGGCCGACGCCCGCGGTCGCGAATGTACCGGTGCCCGCAGCCGATCTCGCGCGCTGGAGCGGCCAATACCAAACGATCACGCCGCGCCAGCAAATCCTCGCGCTGATCACCAGCCTCGCCCAATGGCAGGGTGCAAGCGGCGACGCCGGCACGTTCTCGTTCAACGGCACGAAGCGGACGCATCTCGGCGGCGGCGTGTTTCAGAAGGAGGACGCGGCAGCGCCGAACATGGTGCTGGTCGACGAACCGCAGGGCGTCGTCATGTACACGGGAACGGGCGCAAACCGTCTGGTCCCGGCGTGGGAAATGTGGGCCAAGGTCATCTACATCGGCGCGTTCGCAGCCACGCTCGCCGTCTCGGTGATCTTCATGCTCGTTTGGATACCCGGCGCCTTCCGCGGCCGGTTGACCGAGCGCGGCGGCCTGACCATCCGCCTGCTGCCCACGCTCGCGCTATTGTCTATCGTCGCACTCGCAGGATCGGCGATGACGTTGATGGCCGTCGGTGATCTGGAAGTCGTGGGCCGCCCCTCTCTGCCGGCACAAACCGCCTACGCCCTATCGCTTGCGACCCCGGCGCTCGCCGCACTCGCCACCCTCCGCGCGCTCCTACCGGCGCAAGGCGCCAACACGTTCGTTCGCGGACTGGCAGCGCTGGGCGGATTGCTCAGCATCGTCGCTGCGATCTACCTCCACCAGTACGGATGGATCGGCCTGAAGATTTGGGA
>CAZLRW010000393.1:0-1871 GCA_964561925.1 uncultured Flavobacteriaceae bacterium | reverse complement strand
TCGATCCCGTCGCACGAGCGGTGGAGTTGCGGATAGGGGATGTCGAACTTCTTCGGATACCAGAGGTGGACGCGGGCCTGATTGCGCAGTTGCACCTCGCGCGGCGCGAAGGCGAAGTGGGCGGCGGCGCGTTTGATCCAGCGGTCTTCGGCCTTCGCCGACGTATCTGTGTCGAAATAGAAGAGGTCGATGTCGAGAATGCCGTGGCCGCGCGGCTTGCCTTCGAGCACGTTCCAGACGGTTTGGAACAACATCCCGCTGACGAGCCAGAGGTCCGGCGCATCGAACGTCCGCATCGCCGCGATGAGTGCGGCGATGTCGGGGTCGGTTTCGACGATGCGGCGGAACTCCCGCTCGTGCTGCACGCCCCCGCCCTACTCCGCCGCTTGCGCTTTGGGTGCGGGCGGGGTCCAGCGGAGGACAGGTTTTCTGGCCGCTGCAGTTTCGTCGAGGCGCTTGCGCGGGGCGAGGCGCGGGGCGCCTTCGAAGCGGCGCTTGTCGTTGCTCTTCGCTTCCTTGGCGAGCGTGCCCAGCACGTGGATGAACTCGTCGAGCGCGTGTTTCGATTCCGTCTCGGTCGGTTCGATCAGCATGGCGCCGTGGACGACGAGCGGGAAGTACATCGTCATCGGGTGGTAGCCCTCGTCGATCAGCGCCTTGGCGACGTCGAGCGTGGTGACGCCGGTGTCCTTCAAGAAGCTGTCGTCGAACAACGCTTCGTGCATGCAGGGGCCCGACGCCGCAAACGGCGCGGACATCACATCTTTGAGTGAGGCGAGCACGTAGTTCGCATTCAGCACCGCATCGCCCGCGGCTTGCGCGAGGCCGTCGGCGCCGTGGCTCAGCATGTAGGTCATGGCACGCGTGAACATGCCCATCTGGCCGTGGAAGGCGCACATGCGGCCGAACGGTTTCGCGTCGTGCGCCTTTGCGGCCGCGTCGTCTTCGATGAGTTCGAAGCCGCGGTCGCCGTGCAGAATCAGGGGCACCGGCGCGAACGGCGCGAGTGCGGCTGAGAGCACCACGGGGCCTGCGCCCGGGCCGCCGCCGCCGTGCGGGGTCGAGAACGTCTTGTGCAGGTTGATGTGCATCGCGTCGATGCCGAGGTCGCCGGGGCGCACGCGGCCGACGATCGCGTTGAAGTTCGCGCCGTCGCAGTAGAAATAGGCGCCCGCTTTGTGCACGGCGTCGGCGATTTCGATCATGTCGTTTTCGAACAGGCCGCAGGTGTTCGGGTTCGTGAGCATGATCGCGGCGACGTTGGGCCCGAGCTTCGCCTTCAGTGCGGCGACGTCGACGCGGCCGCGTTCGTTCGCGGGGATCGCCTCGACCGTGTAGCCGACGAGTGCTGCGGTCGCGGGGTTCGTGCCGTGCGCGGATTCAGGCACCAGCACGACCGTGCGGTGCGCCTCGCCCTTCGCGTGATGCGCGGCGCGGATTGCCATCAGGCCGCAGAGTTCGCCGTGGGCGCCGGCCTTCGGGCTCATCGCGACGGCGGGCATGTTCGTGAGCAGCTTCAGCCAATGCGCGAGGTGATCGATGAGGCTGAGCGCGCCTTGGATCGTGGAGATGGGCTGCAACGGGTGGATGTCGGCGAAGCCCGCTAGCCGCGCCATCTTTTCGTTCAGGCGCGGGTTGTGCTTCATCGTGCACGAGCCCAGCGGATAGAGGCCGTAGTCGATCGCGTAGTTCTTGCGGGAGAGGCGCACGAAGTGGCGGACGACTTCGGGCTCGGAGAGGCCGGGTAGGCCGATCGCGCCGCGGCGGCGCAGGCCACCGAGGCGATCATGTTTCAGTTCTGGTTCCGGCAGGTCGACGCCGCAGGCGCCGGGGCGGCCGGTTTCGAAGATCAGCTTCACTTCGCGGTCGAG
>CAZLRW010000392.1:0-1872 GCA_964561925.1 uncultured Flavobacteriaceae bacterium | reverse complement strand
GTCGCCTGCATCGGCGGCGGCTCGAACGCGATGGGCTTGTTCTATCCGTTCCTCGACGATCCCGAAGTCGCGCTCTACGGCGTCGAAGCGGCAGGCCACGGCATCGAAACCGGCCAGCACGCCGCCTCGCTCGCGGGCGGCCGCCCAGGCGTGCTGCACGGCAACCGCACATACTTGCTGCAAGACGACGACGGCCAAATCATCGAAGCGCACTCGATCTCCGCCGGCCTCGACTACCCCGGCATCGGCCCCGAGCACGCCTGGCTGCACGACATGAAGCGCGTGAACTACGTCTCGGCGACCGACAAGGAAGCGCTCGACGCCTTCCAACTCTGCGCCAAACAAGAAGGCATCATCCCGGCCCTCGAACCCGCGCACGCGCTCGCCTTCACGCAAAAACTCGCAAAGCAAATGCCGAAGGACAAAATCATCCTCATGAACATGTGCGGCCGCGGCGACAAAGACATCTTCGCCGTCGCCGAACGCCTGGGAACGAAGCTGTGACGCTTCTCCATCCGTCATGGCCGGGCTTGACCCGGCCACCCAGTGCGCGCGTCAGCGCGCCAAAAGAGATTGAAACACCAAGGACACCAAGGACACCAAGGACACAAAGCACACGAAGCGTCCGTCGCGGCGTCGATCCTTTTGGTGATCTTCGTGTGCTTCGTGTTTCCATTTTTCAGGGCGCTTGGCGCGCACTGGGTGGCCGGGTCAAGCCCGGCCATGACGAGCTTTTTTGCGTGGAGCAGAGCGTATGAGAATCGCCAAGCGCTTTGCCGAACTCAAAGCCTCAAATCGCCCAGGCTTCGTCGCCTTCATCTCCGCGGGCGACCCCGACCACGCGACCTCGCTCGCGATCCTGAAGGGCCTGCCCAAAGCCGGCGCCGACCTGATCGAACTCGGCATGCCGTTCACCGACCCGATGGCCGAAGGGCCCGCGATCCAGGCGTCGTCGCTGCGCGCGCTGAAGGCAGGTCAGACGATGGCAAAGACGTTCGCCATGGTCCGCGCCTTCCGCGAGAGCGACGCCGCAACGCCGATCGTCCTCATGGGCTATTTCAATCCGATCTACTCCTACGGCGCCGACAAGTTCGCGAAGGACGCGAAAGCGGCGGGCGTCGACGGCCTGATCATCGTCGATCTGCCGCCCGAAGAGGACGCCGAGCTGCGCACCCCCGCCAAGGCCGCGGGCCTCGACCTCATCCGCCTCGCCACCCCGACGACAGACGCCGCCCGCCTGCCCACCGTCCTGGAGGGCGCCACCGGGTTCCTCTACTACGTCTCGATCTTGGGCCCGACCGGCACGAAATCCGTGAACCCGGCGGAAATGACGGCGGCCTTGAAACGCCTGAAAGCGGCCACATCTCTACCCGTCGCCGTCGGCTTCGGGATTAAAACCGAAGCGGATGCGAAAGCGGTGGCCGCGGTGGCCGACGCGGCGGTCGTCGGTTCGGCCTTGGTGGCGGAAATCGGCCGCTTTACCAGTCCGGACGGCAAAGTCTCGCCAGGGGCGGCCGAAGCTGTGCTAAGCTTGGCCCGCAAACTCGCAGATGCGGCGCACAACGCCCGCGGGTAGACTGGCGAATCAGGTACGCGTGGTTAACGGTCGGTAAATCGGTTCATGAACTGGATCACCAACTTCGTCCGTCCCAAGATCAAGTCGCTCTGGAGCGCGAAGTCCGACACGCCCGACAACCTCTGGCGCAAATGCCCCGGCTGCCAGGGCATGATCTTCCACCGCGATCTCGAGGCGGCACAATACGTCTGCATGCACTGCGACCACCATTTGAAGGTGACCGCAGCACAGCGCATGCGCGCGCTGTTCGACGAAAGCCTGTGGGACGACATCGTCCTGCCCGACGTCCCGATGGA
>CAZLRW010000391.1:0-1878 GCA_964561925.1 uncultured Flavobacteriaceae bacterium | reverse complement strand
CCGCTGCAAACTTGAAACGGGCATCCGTGCGCAGGTGAACGAAGAAGTCCGCGAGAGGTCCGTCGAAACCCACCTTGCGCTTGATTGTCTCCATCTCGGCGCGGATGCGTGCGACTTCCCCAAGCCCCAGGGCGTGAATTTCCTGCGGTGTCATCGCGGTCGTCGTGTGTTCGGCGAGTGCGTAGGCGTAACGCTTCGCGCCGTCGCGCATCGCCGAGAGGCCGGGCGCGCCCGTGCGAGCGGCGGGCAGGTATTCGCGCTCCAAGAACCCCTTGAGCGACCGATAGGCCGGCGTGATCTTCAGACGGACAGCCGCGCGATAGGCGCCGTCGAACTTCGCTCTGTCTGCAGGCGTCAACGCGGCCGGGAGCTTCTTCAACGGGCCCAAGAATGGGCTGTCGCTCTCTGCCTGGATCGCGTCCTCCAACTGGCGGATCATCTTTTCGACGATGACGCGCGGGTGCACATGCCCTTCGACGATGCCCCGCCGCATCATGTCTTGCGCACGAGCCAAGTAGCGCACGAAGCCGTCGATGCGCTTCAATCCGTTCTCGTGGTCGGCCGCCGTTTCGAACGGGGCCACGCCTTCGCCCGAGGAGAAGCTTGCGAACGCAACGTGCTGACCGAAATAGTGATCGAGCGGCATTTGCTGGTTGATACGTGCGACGCCGTCGTCGAAGGCCCGAACGGCAAGTTCGGCTTGATAGGCGAAAACGTCGAAGGCGATTCGATTCGTCTCATCCAACGCGTTCCGGTCGATCGCGCGGATAGCGCGCAGATCGGCACGGGCTTGCGCCTCGGCCCGCGCCAGAAACTCGTCCGATATCAGGTCCCCGAACTGATCGGCATAGCGTCGGTCGCCGCGCTGGAGCGCCGCTTGCGGATTGAGCTGGAGGCTTGCTTCGTCGCTTGCCTTGAAGAGATCTTGAAGGGCCGTTGCGGCCTGGCGGCCGCGTTCCGCCTTTTTCATCGCGTCGACCGACTCGGCCGTGGCCGGCGACAACGCGACGGTCAATATCAAGACGAAGGGACTTAGTGCCGTCACGCGCCTCATGCGTTCCCTCAATTGCGATTGCGTCAGCATTGTCCGCAACGCGCGCCGGGCGCGACTGGCACTATGTCCAATAGTCGATCAAATTGTGCCAACACGTGCGTTGTCCGCTCCATGCGGATTGGCACGATTTGCCCGAAGGGCGGCACAGTCGCCGGTCGCGCGCGCCGTCCGGCCCGCATGAAACTCTCCGTGCGGATTCGATGGAGCCGGACAGCGATGCAACGCGCCTCGAACAGGGCAGACCCATGAGCCTCGCAAGCGGGGTTCGCCTGTTGCTGCTCGGCGCGATCTGGGGCGCATCGTTTTTGTTTCAGAAGGTTGCGGTTCCCGCATTCGGACCGGCGGCTTTGATTGAGGTGCGGCTGGCGCTTGCGGCGCTCTTCCTCGGCGCCGTGGCGGTCGCGACGGGGCGCGCGCTCGATTGGGGCACGAATGGGCGGCACCACGTCGTGATCGGCGGCATCAACTCGGCGCTGCCGTTTTTGCTGTTTGCCTATGCCGCGCAAACGCTGCCCGCATCCCTGCTCGCGCTGTTCAATTCGCTCGCGCCGATCTTCGGCGCGGTCATTGCGGCGGTTTGGCTCAAGACGCCGGTGACACGCACGACCGCGATGGGACTTGCGTGCGGCGTGGCCGGCGTCGGCGTGCTGACGTTCGATCATCTGATTCAGAGTCGCGCCGCGGCGCCGTTGGCCGCGACAGTAGGTGCCTTGGGGGCGGCCGTGCTTGCGCCGGTGTGTTACGGCGCGGCCGCGACCTACATCAAATGGGCGTCGGCCAAGATCGATCCGTTCGCAAACGCGCACGGGGCGATGTGGGCGGCG
>CAZLRW010000390.1:0-1880 GCA_964561925.1 uncultured Flavobacteriaceae bacterium | reverse complement strand
CCGCAAACGGCGCGCTACGGCGAAACGATCGAGCTCGGCGCCGCACGCGTGACGCTGAAACCCGCAGGCCACGTCATCGGCTCGGCGCAGATCGTGATCGAGGTCGAAGGCAAGCGCGTCATCGTCTCGGGCGACTACAAACGCGCGCGCGATCCGACCTGCCCGCCGTTCGAGCCGGTGAATTGCGACATCTTCATCACCGAGGCAACATTCGGCCTGCCGGTGTTCCGCCACCCGCCCGCCGAACGCGAAGTCGCCAAAGTCCTACACTCGCTCCGACTCTTCCCCGACCGCCCGCACTTCATCGGCGCCTACTCGCTCGGCAAGGCGCAGCGCCTGATCGCGCTCTTGCGCGAAGCGGGCCACGACGACCCGATCTTCGCCGACAAAGCGACGGAGCGCCTGTGCGCGCTCTACGCCGCGCACGGCGTGCCGCTCGGCGACATAAGGGCGCTCGACGGCGCCGACACGCTGAACGGCCGCATCGTCATCGGCGCGCCGGGACGCGACGATTTGTTCCCCGCGGGCACGAACGACCCCGTCACCGCGTTCGCCAGCGGCTGGATGCGCACCCGCAAGCGCGCGCGGAGCGCGAACGTCGATCTGCCGCTCATCGTTTCCGATCACGCCGACTGGGACGAACTGACCGCGACCGTGCGCGAGATCGCGCCCGGCGAACTTTGGGTCACGCACGGCGCCGAAGCAGCGCTCGTCCACTGGACGAAGGCGCAAGGCATTCGCGCCCGCCCGCTTTCGATCGCAGGCTACGGCGATGAGGATGAGGCGGACGCATGAACCGCCTCGCCGAACTCATCGACCGCCTGGCGACGCTGCGCGATGAGCGCTCAAAGGCGCTCGTCATCGCAGACCACCTCGCGGCCACGTCAGACCCCGACCGCCGCCCGACGCTCGATCTTCTAATGGGCAAGCTAAAGCCCCGAACAGTCCGGCTCGCGCTCATCCGCGGCCTTGCCGACGCCCGCCTCGACCCCGTGCTGTTCGAACTCGCCCGCGACTACACGGGCGATCTCGCCGAAACGATCGCGCTCGTCTGGCCTGCCCGCCGAGGCGCGAACAAGGACCCAAGCCTCGGCGAAGTAATGGAAGGCCTCTCGACGCTCGGCCGCAGCGAGCTGCCAAAGCGTCTGGAGTCCTGGCTCGACGCCGCCGACGCAAACGGCCGCTGGGCGCTGATCAAACTGGCGACCGGCACGCTTCGCGCCGACGTCAAACCGGAAACGGTAGATGCCGCCTGCACTCAAGCGGGCATCGAGCCGTCCCAACGGCCGGGCGCCAGCCCCCGCCCGGCACAAGACGAGATGTTCATCGCCGCCCCGCGTGCGGCCGTCGCGGGCAGCATCGCGGCCATCCTGATGTATGTCGAACGAACGAACCCTCGCGCGAAGGACTCTCCGCTCAGGATCACGTTCGGCCTTTGGAACAAAGAAGAACTCGTTCCCATCGGCAAACTCGATCTCAGCCCAGGTCCTCTTCTCGACGAGATCGAGTGCTACGTCGCCGCCAACACGACCTCCCGCTTCGGTCCCATCCGGGAAGTCGCAAGAACACAAGCAACCGGCCTTGTCCTTGAGGTCGCCTTTGACGACATCGAAAGCGCGCCACGCCGAAAGGCCGGCGTCAGCCTCGCAAACCCTTGCCTGCTCCGGACCCTTTCGGGAGCGCAACCGAAAGCCGCGGCAGCGCTCGCGACGTTGAAGGAAAGAGTCGCCGCGAACTGACCTACTCGCGCAACAAGCCCAGCTGCTTGAGCAGCGCGTACTGGTCGAACGACGTCCACTCCTCGATGATCTGCCCGTTGACGAGTCGCGAGAAGGTCATCCCCCGCACGCGAATGCTGCGGCCGGTTGCAGGAAGCCCGT
>CAZLRW010000389.1:0-1887 GCA_964561925.1 uncultured Flavobacteriaceae bacterium | reverse complement strand
GTCACGTGGCGGCAGCTCGAGTTCTGGGCGACGTCGCTCATCTTCATGCTGGCGACCATGCTTGCGCCGAACATCCTCGACGGGCTCGAGTGGTGGCACGGCGTGGCGGTTGCGGTTCTTTTCGTCGCGGCATTGATCGCGCGCGCCGCGGTGCTTTGGGGCATGTTGCCGCTTCTCTCATGGTTCGGCCTCTCGCAGCCGATCAGCAACGAGTACAAGGCCGTGCTTTGTTGGGGCAGCTTGCGCGGCGCGGTGACCGTTGCGCTGGCCCTTCTGGCCACGACCTCGCTCGGCGGCCAAGGCAGCGCCGACGTGTCGGCGGAGGCGAAGTTCATCTTCATCGTCGCCATGGGCTATGTGTTCGCGACTCTGTTCATCGCCGCGCCGACGCTGCGCCCGTTGATGAAGTTCCTGAAGCTCGACAAGCTGACCGCTGAGGAACGTTTGGTCCGCGACCGCGTGATGGCGCTCTCGCGCGCGCGTGTGCGCGAGGGGCTCACCAACGTCGCGCAGACACTGGGGCTCTCCGACGTGCTTGCGCCCCAGCATCCGGGGCATGCCCAACCGGGCCAAGGTTCGCTCAGCCGCGACGACTTGGTGCGCGCGGGACTCATCGTGGTCGCGAACCGCGAGACGGAGCTCAGTCTTGAGTATCTGCAGCGCGGGCTCGTGGGCCGGCGTGTGGCCGAGCGTATGCGCGCGGATGCGGGGCGCGTGCTTGACGGCGTGAAGCAGGCGGGCAATGTCGGGTATCTCTCCAGCGCGCTCGGCAATCAGAAACTCTCGTGGCAGTTTCGCGCGGCGCTGTGGCTGCAGCGGCGGATGAACATCAGCGCGCCGCTGGCCGTCGAAATCGCGGACCGGTTCGAGCTTCTGCTCGTGAAGCAGTTGATGTTGCGCGAGCTGATCGCGTTCGCCGATCAGCGTGTCGCCGAACTGATCGGCCAGCACGCGACGTTCACGGTGAAGGAAGCGCTGGAAGGGAGGTTGCAGGCGATTTCCGGCGCGATCGACGCGCTCGATCTGCAATATCCCGACTTCACGAAGGCGATGCGCGCGCGCTACCTCGAACGGCTCTCGATCGGTCTTGAGGAGGCGGAGTATCGCGGGCAGCGCGACCAGTCGCTGATCTCGGAAGAGGTGTTCGAGAGCCTCGAGGAAGACCGCTCGTCACGTCGAGCCGTGGCGTCGGAGCGTCCGCCGCTGGACTTGGGCTTGAAGCTGACCGAGATGCTGAAGGTCGGCATCTTCGGCGCGCTGAAAGAAGACGAGATCGCGCGGATCGCGCGCATCTTGACGCCCGAGGTCTTCACGCCCGGCGAGCGCATCATTCGCGCGGGCGATCAGGGCGACAAGATGTACTTCATCGCCTCCGGCATCGTGGACGTTCTGGTCGCGCCCGATCCGGTGCGGCTGAAAGCCGGCGCGTTCTTCGGCGAGATGGCGCTTCTGAACGACAAGCCGCGCAACGCGGATGTCGTGTCGTCGAGCTACACGAACATGCTGGTCTTGAAGCGGCGCGATTTCGACGCGCTCTTGAAGTCGCATCCCGAGATGCGCCAGACGATCGAAGAAACCGCCCGCAAACGCGAGGCCGAGAATACGCGGCCGTCGACGGTGTCGGGGAAGTGAGGGCTGGCTACTTCCCCATGGCGCGTTCGGACCAATTCGTGAAGATCTCGCTCACGCATTGACCGGTCGAACGGTCCGCGACGTCGCGCCGGGCGTTCACTTCCAAATCGCTGAAGACGTCTTCGACCGCCGTGCCCAGGCCGCCGGCCGCTTCGGCGCGGAGGGCGAGTTCCTTGGCGAGCGCGCGGCAGGGATCGACTTGGCCGTACATGACGTAGAGCGGTCCGAGCAGCACCAACTGAACAGCAACAAGGA
>CAZLRW010000388.1:0-1926 GCA_964561925.1 uncultured Flavobacteriaceae bacterium | reverse complement strand
TGATAGGCCTCGCCCGGATTGCCGAGGCCGACGATGAGCAGCATGTCCGTTTCTTGAAGTGCGAACGGCCGCCGGTTTCCCGGGCGGCCGCCGCATCGTTGACGATGGTGTCCCGCTTACTTCTTCGCGGCGGGCGCCTTGGCAGCAGGCGCCTTGGCGGCAGGCGCACCCTTCGCACCGGCGGCAGGCGCCGCGGCAGCAGGCGCACCCTTCGCACCGGCGGCAGGCGCCGCACCCGCAGCAGGCGCTGCACCGGCAGCAGGCGCCGCAGCAGCGGCTTCGCCTTCGGCGGCGGCCGTGGGCTTCGTCTCGACTTCGGCGAAGGCCGACGGTGCCGCGACGGTCGCGACCGTGAAGTCGCGGCTGCGGATCACCGGCACCAAGCCTTCAGGCAATTTGATCGCCGAGATGTGCAAGCTGTCGCCGATATCCATGCCGGCGAGATCCGCCTCGATGAATTGCGGAATGCGCTCCGACGGACAGAAGAACTCGATCTCGTGACGCACGATGTTCAAGACGCCGCCGCGCTTCAAGCCCGGCGAGTCGCCGTGATTGTTGAAGTGGACGGGGATGAACAAGCGAATGCGCGCGCCCGCAACCAAACGCTGGAAGTCGGCATGGATCGGCCGCTCGCTGACCGGATCGACCTGCACCTCGCGCGGAATGACGCGCAGCTTCTCGCCCTCGATGTCGAGCGTGAACAGCGTCGAGGTGAAGCGCCCCGTTTGATAGTGCTTTTCGATGTCGCGCAGCGCGAACTTGATCGGCTTCGGATCGCCGCCGGCGCCGTAGACGATGCCGGGGATCATGCCTTCGCGGCGGACGGCGCGGGCCGCACCAGTACCGGAGCCGGCGCGTGCTTTTACGGGAATAACGGCGTGGTCGCTCATATGCTCCTGAACCCTTTCAGGGGCGGGAATGCCCCTTATCTTGTTCATTCCGCTCAAATACGGAAGAGGCGGGGGTTTACCGGCCCGCCCTTACGCCGTCAACCGGCTGCGACAATCATTGACCGTTAAGCCTCCCGTCCTTACACTTGAATTATGACCAAACTAGTCAAAACAGCGAAGAAGTCCGCGCGCGGCAGATCGCGAGTTTGGGCCCTGGCCGATGCCAAGGCGAACTTGAGCGAGGTCGTTCGCCGCGCCCGCGAGGACGGACCTCAACGGCTCACAGTTCACGGCAAGAGCGCGGCTATCGTCGTTTCGGTCGAGCAATTCGAAAAACTGTCGGAATCGCCGGCAAAGCAGAGCTTGGTCGACTTTCTAAAGGACTCGCCACTGCGTCACGTCGAATTCGGTCGCGAGTCCTTCCACACGGTCTTCCGGCACCGGGACGAACTTTGAACGGTTGGCTGCTCGACACGGACGTCATTTCCGAGGCGCGCAAGCTGGCGTGCGATGCCGGTGTGGAGACGTTCCTTCGCGCGCAACCCGAGTCGATACTGTTCTTGAGCGTAGTTACCCCGGCCGAGATTCGCATCGGCATCGACCGCGCGAAGAACAACCTCCGCAAGCAGGAGCTCTCGCGTTGGCTGACCAACGACTTGCGACAGCGCTTCGCCGGCCGGATCCTGAGCCCAGACGAAGAAACGCTCTTTGTGTGGATCGAACTGATGCGAACGCACAGAGCCGCGGGAACAACGTTGGCCCAACCCGATGCGCTGATTGCCGCGACCGCCAAGGTTCACGACATGTGCATCGTCACCCGCAATTCGTCCGACTTCGTCGGTGCAGGCATTCCCGTCTTCAATCCCTGGACGAACGTTTTGGAGATGCCCGGCCGCAAACCGTCCAAGATGAACGGCGTAATGACGCTCGACCGGGTGCGTTAGTCGAACAGGCTAGACACCGACCGTTCCTCCGCGATGCGGCGGATGGCCTCTCCCAGCAAGGGGGCCGTCGGCAGGATGCGGATGTTCGGACA
>CAZLRW010000387.1:0-1928 GCA_964561925.1 uncultured Flavobacteriaceae bacterium | reverse complement strand
TAGGTGAGAAGCGCGCCGAGCGCGCGATAGGTCTTCATCACATCGTCTCCGTCGGTGTGTTTTCGCGCCACTTCTTCATGCCGAACAACGAGGCTTCGCTGGAGCCGTCCGAGCAGTTGTTGCCGAACGAGAAGCCGCAAGCGCCGCGCAGGTCGTAGGCGTTCTCGGCGTATTCGCGGTGGGTCGATGGGATGACGAAGCGGTCTTCGTACGCCGCGAGCGCCATCGTTTTGTACATGTCCTCGACCTGCAGCTTCGTGAGGCCCACTTCGCGCAAGACCGCCTCGTCTTCCTTCCGCTCGACGTGGCGGGAGCGCATGAAGACTCGCATCGCGAACATACGCCGGATCGCGGTCTCAACCGGCTTCGTATCGCCGGCGGTGAGCAAGTTTGCGAGGTAGCGCATCGGAATGCGCAGCTTCGCGAGGTCCGGCAGGCCGCCATCGAAGCCGATGTGGTCGCTCTCGACCGCCGATTGGATCGGCGAAAGCGGCGGCACATACCAAACCATCGGCAGTGTGCGGTATTCGGGGTGCAGCGGGAAGGCGACCTTCCACTCCATCGCCATTTTGTATACGGGCGAGTGACGCGCCGCGTCGAGCCAGGCGTCGGGAATGCCCGCCGCACGCGCCGCTTCGATCACCTTCAGATCGTGCGGATCGAGGAAGATGTCGAGCTGCGCCTTGTAGAGGTCCTTCTCGTCGGCGACGCTGGCCGCCTTCTCGATCTTGTCGGCGTCGTAGAGCAGCACGCCCAGATAGCGGATGCGCCCGACGCAGGTTTCCGAGCACACGGTGGGCTGGCCCGCTTCGATGCGCGGGTAGCAAAAGATGCACTTCTCCGACTTACCCGAGACGTAGTTGTAGTAGATTTTCTTGTACGGACAGGCGCTGACGCACATGCGCCAGCCGCGGCACTTGTCCTGGTCAATGAGGACGATGCCGTCTTCCTCGCGCTTGTAGATCGCGCCGGAAGGGCACGAAGCCACGCACGAGGGATTGAGGCAGTGCTCGCACAGCCGCGGCAGGTACATCATGAACGTCTTTTCGAACTGTCCATAGATGTCCTTCTGAATGCCTTCGAAGTTTGCATCCTTCGAGCGCTTGGCGAATTCGCCACCCAGAATCTCCTCCCAGTTCGGGCCCCACTCGATCTTCTCCATGCGCTGACCGGTGATCAGCGACAGCGGCCTTGCGACCGGCACGGCCTTGGATTCGCCGGCGGTCTGCAGGTGCTCGTAGTCGAACGTGAACGGCTCGTAGTAGTCGTCGATCTCCGGCATGTCGGGGTTGGCGAAGATCTTGGCCAGGATGCGGAACTTGCCGCCCATGCGTGGCTCGATCTTGCCGGAGTTCTTGCGGACCCAGCCGCCTTTCCACTTCTTCTGGTTCTCCCACTCCTTCGGGTAACCGATGCCGGGCTTCGTTTCGACGTTGTTGAACCAGGCGTATTGCACGCCGTCGCGGTTCGTCCAGACGTTCTTACAGGTGACCGAACACGTGTGGCAGCCGATGCATTTGTCGAGATTGAGAACCATCCCGATTTGCGCGCGAACTTTCATGGGTGTTCTCCTATTCCGCCGCCGCGAGTTCGTGCGGCTCTTCCATCCAGTCCACGTTCGACATCTTCCTCAGCACCACGAACTCGTCGCGGTTGGAGCCGACCGTCCCGTAATAGTTGAAGCCGTAGGACAACTGCGCATAACCGCCGATCATGTGCGTCGGCTTCGTGATCGCGCGAGTGACCGAGTTATGAATGCCGCGCGTCTTCGTCGTCTCGGAGCCGGGCACGTTCACGATCTTCTCCTGCGCGTGATACATCAGGCACATGCCGGATTTCACGCGCTGGCTCACCACCGCGCGCGCCGAGAGCGCGCCGTTCGCGTTGAAGAGTTCGATCCAGTCGTTGTCCTCGATGCCCGCGACCTT
>CAZLRW010000386.1:0-1934 GCA_964561925.1 uncultured Flavobacteriaceae bacterium | reverse complement strand
AAGACGACGAAGCGGCGCTCGCCTTCGGCCACGCCGCCGCCTGCCTGAAGCACTCTGTCCCCGGCGACTTCCTGCCGTTCTCGGCCGCCGAGGTGCGTGCTGGCGCCGCGGGCGGGCTCGACGTGAAGCGGTGAGGATCTTGAGACTGGCGCGGGGTTCACCGTCACAGCGTCACATCGGCAGAAGGATGCGCTTTCGCCCGTCACGTGTGGCGTCACGCGTGGACGCACGCGGCCTCGGTTGCGAAGGGGAGATAGCGCACGAAGGCCTCGGCAAAGTCGGCCGCCAGGTAGCCGCGGGCGAATGTGTCGTCGCCCGTGCGAAGCACGCGCGGCCGGATGCCGAACGGACGCAGCAGCTGTGCGAGCACGCGGGCGTCGATCGGCCGGCCCTGCAAGCGGCGCCAGGGGCGTTCGGCGTCCGCGGTCAACGCGGCGATGATGTCTTCGCTGGTCATGCGATCGGCACCGCCAAGCGCCGCGCGAATATCGGCAAGAAGATCGACACCCTGCACCGCAGACACCTGCTCTGCCGACAATGCAAGCGCCGCCGCGCGGCCAGCTTCGATCCAGCCGGCGCCGGCGTCCTGGGCGATCGCGAGCAGCGGGCGCCAGTTCTCGACGTTCGAGCCAATCAGCCCGGTGGTCAAGCGCGGTACGGCCTCCGCCACCGCTTGCCCGCGATCGCGCGTCCATCGTGCGGCACGCGCGCGCAGAAGCGCAAAGGGTCCGTCAACGGTATCGGCGGGGATGGGCTCCACGCGCTCGTTCGGCAACGCGGGCTTGAGCGCGAGCAAGATACTTCGCCGGGCGACCTCGTCGGGCACCGTTCCTGAGACCGTTGCTGCGCAGGGTGTGAACGCCGACAGCGTCGGGGCGGAGAACGGATTGTTCGTCGAATTCTGCAGCAACGTTTCGCGCGCATGGCCCAACGCGAGCAGGCGCCGCAGGCCCATGTTCGCGTTCAACCATGTGTGCGCATCGTCGAGCAACAACGTCGGATGCACCTCGTCGATCAAAGTCGCCAAGGCGCCGGCGGCGGACGGCATGATCGCGAGCGGCCGCGGCACGAGGGTCGCGAGCAAGCGCAGGGCCGTCGACTTGCCCGCGGGGACAGGGGCGCTTTGCAACACAAGACGCGGCGATGTTCTTGCCCACTCGATCGTCCAACAATGGGCGACCCAGAGCGCGACGGCGTGACATTCGTGGTTGCCTAAGTAGAGGTGACGCTTGAGCGCGGCCATGATGCCGGTCAGCAGGTTGAATGTGGTGACCGGTTCCTCACAGGGTTCGGGCATCACCAAGCCGGAAAACGCGAACGCGGCGGGCCGCGAGACCCAGAGTTTCTGCGCCCGGCTGGCGGCGCTGGCCATGCGCATGCCGCGCACGCGATCGGCCGAGGTCCGGGAGGCGATCACCAACCTGTCCGGCGCCATCGGGCGGTACTGGTTTTCATCGCCGGGTAGGTCGCGCAGTTCGGGAGCGGGATTGGACATAAATGACCCAAGTTAAGGTGCACTTATGTAGGACAAATCACGAACTTTGTCAATCGAGATATGAGCATCTGAGTCCAACGCGCTTCCCATCCGGGCCTAGCCTCCGGCTGGCTCGGCTTGGCTCCTCTCCGGCGTCAGCAACCACGGGACATTTTGACGGGTTTGAGCTAACGGAGGATTTCTGGCTCATCGCAGCCCATCGAGGGAGCGAAGATGAGACTGAAATCCGGGCCGCCAGAGACGGCCGAGCAGCACATCAAATCGATCCGCCGTGCGACGCGGAAGAAGTACTCGACCGAGGAGAAGATCAGGATCGTCCTGTCGGGTCTTCGTGGCGAGCCGGACCGCATGCCCTTGAGCCCGAAATCCGCTCAGCCAGCGGATGGTGGATAGGATCGTGGACATCAGAGGCCCGCGAGCTTGAGACCTGCGTTGGTGA
>CAZLRW010000385.1:0-1946 GCA_964561925.1 uncultured Flavobacteriaceae bacterium | reverse complement strand
GCTCATCACCGGCTCGTTCATGGACTACTGGATGCCGCGCGCCGACAACATGCCCGCGATGACGTTCAAGACGAACGAGGTGCCGTGCAAGACGAACCCCTTGGGCGTCAAAGGCTGCGGCGAAGCGGGAACGGTGGGCGCCGCCCCCGCGCTCGTGAACGCCGTCGTGAACGCGCTCAAACCCTACGGCATCACCCACGTCGACATGCCGCTGACGCCGCTGAAGATCTGGCAGATCACCAAGGGCAAAGCGGCCGCGTAACGGACGCCGCCCGACCCTGTCGTCAAGCCGCGGCCGGTCGCGTGCGAAACAACGCATACGCCGCCAACCCGAACGGCGCGTTCTGAAGCACGATCTCGATCGCGTGAATCAACCGCAGTTCGGTGGGCCACGCGGTGTTCCCGAGCAATGGAATGAGCCCGCCGAACCCCGCCAGCAACAGCGCAAGCACGTGCGCCGCCCCCGCACGCCGCGCGGTCACCAAGCAATAGGCAAGCGCCGCCGCGGCATAGACGCTGCCCCGAAGCACCTGCGTCGCGAGAACGGTTTGCACATCAGGCACCGTGAGGCCGAGCCCGCCGGTCATCGCGTCGTAGTACGGCTTCGCGTAGGTATATGCCGCCGCACCCACGACGAAATAGAGCACGACATAGACGAGCGCCGCAGCGACAAGTCGCAGCGCCCACCCGCCGGCACCGCGCCCGCCCCAGGCGCTGACCGTCTCACCAACCGCCTCGCGCGGCGACGCGAGCAGAACGCCTGCCAACACGACGAGCAGACAATTCGCGCTCTGCCCCGCGAGCATCGCAAGACGCTGCGCCGCGTCCGCCTTCATGAAGAACAATAGCTCGATCTGGATGTTGACCACCGCGATCGCAAACACGACGGCCGCAACCGTCCACACCGCATTGGTCAGCATCCGCCACGCCGCAACGAGCACGACGGCGGCCGCCCCCGAGAGTGCCCACTGCAACGCATCGGCAGGCGCGCGCTCGATCGCATCGATGCCCGTCGCGGCTACCTGGAACCCAAGTCCGATGACGGCCCCAGCCAGCACCAGCAAGACAAACCGCACGCCGCTCATCCCCGCTTCTCCTTCAACTGTCGGGCGCCGTCTCGCGCCCACGCCGCCGTCGCGCGGTAGGATGCGATCCCGTGATCGAGCGCGAGCCGGGGAAACACGGCGTCCTTCGGCATCTGCGCCCGCACGTCTTGCAGTTCGCTTGCGTATGCGTCGCATGCGGCCTCGATCTGGCCGAGCAGCCGCACGACCTGCGCGTCTGTCAGAGTTTCCGTGGCGAATGCCAAGCGCAGCATCCAGTCGCCTGTGTTCTCGACGATGTCGGACGCCGACGGCGTCTCGCCGATCCATGCGGAAAGAGCGCTTCGGCCCGCCGGCGTCAGGCGGTAGACCTTTCGAGGCCTCAGCGTCCGCGCCCCCTCGACGCGCCCGGCCACGAGGCCGTCCGCTTCGAGCCGTGTCAGCGCGGGATAGATCGCACCCGGCGAGTCGCTGTAGTGGCCCATGGGACTCGACGTGAACTGCCGCCGGACGTCGTAGCCCGACATCGCCTGTCCCTTCAGGAGCCCCAGGATCGCGTAACCGACCCGAGCGACTTTTCGCCCTTTCTGCATACGCAGCGACTTAATACGAAACGTATTATCATGTCAAACCGGCGTGGTCGCATCCCTTGCGCTTACCCGCTGTCCGCTTGAAACTGGATGGATGACCCGGACCCTCGTTTCCGACAACTCGCCGTTCGAACCCGTGATCGGGTTCAGCCGCGCCGTACGCGTCGGCAATGTCATCGCGGTCGCGGGCACAGCGCCCATCGGGCCCGACGGTAAGACATTCGCACCGGGCGACCTGAAGGCACAGACCCGCCGCTGCCTCGACATCATGATCAAGGCGATCGAACGCGCGGGTGGCGAACCGCGCCACATC
>CAZLRW010000384.1:0-1947 GCA_964561925.1 uncultured Flavobacteriaceae bacterium | reverse complement strand
GGCCGCGACAGCAAAATGCCGTCGCTCAACTGTGCGCTGATCGAAACGCTCGGCAACGGGATCGGCGACCTGGTTACGATCGGGTTCTTCGACGGAGCGATCCGTTGCCTGCGCTTTTGCGCGGAGATGAACATCGGGACGCTGGTGCGCACGGGCGTGCGCGAGTTCTGGCCGGTGGAAGCCGCGGACGCGGGGCACATGCACTGGCGCGAGTTCGTTCGCGCCGGCGCGGATGATTTCGAGTAGTCGCGGGTCGCGCGCGTATACGCGGACATTTGTGCGCGGCAAGGTTCCTGCCAAGGATCTGTCGCTCCCCTGCAACTACACCAGGATTAGTCGCAGCCACGACTGGTTGTGGTCAGGAAAATTCCCGACTCTAGCCGCGATGGCTTGATTCGTGTGCGTCGCGATCATGGCCGCCGACAAGAGGGGAAACACTTTCATGACTGTACGACTATGGATGGCCGTTATTTTTCTTGCCTTGACCGGTCCCTCGCTCGCCGCGCCGCCGGTCGAGTACACGGGCACCGCTGAGGTCTTCTTCGGCGTGGGGCGCAACTTCGCAGACGACAGCGACGTTCACGACGCTTCGCCCTTCTTGAAGGGCGTTAAGGCGGAGGCCTTTGTGCCGATTTCGGGTAACCTGGTGGGCCAATTCGACTTCGCCTTCGAGCATGGCACTGGCGTCATCGCGGATTCGACGGATGAGGACTATCATTTCTTCGGTGGCGGGGCGCACATCGGCTTCATGGCGGCAAGCCGCTATCGGCTGGGCGGCGTCTTCGGCGTGATGGGCGGCGATGTCGTCGGCGAAGAAGAGCAGTCCTATTGGCTCTTGGGCGCGGAAGGCCGGTTCGAATTCGATCGCACGTCCGCTTGGGGTCAGGCCGGGTATTTCGATGCCATAAGCGAGTGCCATGCGTGCTACCAGAATTGGTGGCATGAGGTGTCGTACGTCCGCGGCGGGGCGAACTATTTCATCGAAGACGATCTAAAACTTGCGTTCGAGCTTGGCTACTTCGACGGCTATGTAGAGGGGCAAGATCAAGCACCGTTGCGGTTGTTGTCTGCGGGTCTCGAGCATCGTTGTCTCGAGCAAATGTCGGTGTTTGCGAGCTACCGCAACAGCTACTTCGCCAATGAAGATGAAGATGATCCTTTCACCCAGCATGCGCTTTTCGTCGGCTTGCGTGTCCAGTGGGGCGCGGGTCAGACGGCGACGCTTCGCGAGAACGATCGGTATCGGTCGCTTGGATTGCCGGATGTCGGTCAGTTCATCGCGGTGTCCGAGGACTTTGACTGATTACGTCATAGGGCCAGCCTCGCGGCTGGCCCTGCCATATCGAGGCGGGCGTGCATCGGCTTCATTGCCGAAACTCATCGCTGCGGACGGCCAACGACAAGGCCGGCCACGGCCTGCAAGGCGAAGAACGACGCAATCGACGCGAGCGGCCAGACGACGAGATTGGGAAATGCGGGCGGCAGCGCAGCCAAATTGCCCCCGAGAAGCGCGAGGCACCACGCGGACATCCAGGCGAACACGGCGCGGCCCAACATGCTCGACCGGCTGACCGGCACCGCATAGGCGGCAAAAACAAGCAGCAACAGCACAAAGACATGCTTCCAATAGGGAAGGGCGTCGCTCATCAGGCGCCCGCCATAGCTTAAGCGGTCGAACGCCGGCCATTGCTCATAGGCATCGACGATGCTGCCGAGCGCGGCGTGCAGTTCCACGCCGAATACGTCGCGTGCCAATGCTGTCGCAGACATGGCGGCGATCGCGAGCCCAAGGACCGCTATCGGCAGCATTGATCGATGCATGTTCACGACGTTCCTCAATCAGATCTCCAACGTCGGCAGCCGCCGCCGCAATCAGCAGGTTCGGACGGCCCGGGCGTCCGTTCTCGCCGGCTTGCAGAACGCGAAGCGCGGTGCCGACGCGCACGT
>CAZLRW010000383.1:0-1948 GCA_964561925.1 uncultured Flavobacteriaceae bacterium | reverse complement strand
CGCACCGCGTGGCGATGCAGTTCGACACGCAAGCCGCCGCGGAAAGCTGGATCCACTCGCCGGACGGCGAGGACGCGATCGCGGCGATTTTGAAGGCGGGGGTTTAGCGGGCTCTTTGGCTGCCGTCGCAAGCGATCTCAGCGCAGCATCGCGTTGATCTCGATCTGGCGGCGTGCGATCCCGTCAGGGCCCGGTTTGGTCATGAAGGCGAAGTTCACAGTATGCTCCGTGGACTTCTCACCTTGTGCCCAAAACAAATTTGTCCAGCCGGGCGACACGTCAGGTTGCCTTAGCCCAGGTTCTCCCAACGGCCCATCGACCAAGACCCTTGCCGCGAGGCGGCGTTCGATCTCTTGGGGGTCCCCGCCACCAAAATAGACCGTGCAGGTGGCGAATTCTTCGGGATTGCTTCGCGTGCCGTCGGCTCTCGGCAACGGGTCCGACGAATGGAGCGTTGAAATCTCGATGAGAAACCCGTACGGCCTATCGTTGACTTGCCACGTGCGGATGAAGCGGGGCGTGATGCCTCTGCGCGTGGTGACGCGCTCTTGACCGGTCAGTTCCCGCCAGTTGTGGTCGGCTGCTCGCGCGATGAGTGTCTCAGGCGTTGCCACATGCTCGGCGCATATCGCGAAGTGTGAGAGCGCTTCATCATCGACCGAGACGATCTTCACAGATGTTGCGGTCGCGGTGCTTGCGATGGCGAGCGCCAATATGCCTGCTGCGGTAAGTGCGGTGTGGTGGTGCATGGCATTTCCTCGCATGGCTTTGCAGAGCCTTACATTTCGCGAACCCGTTTCATCGAGAAGCACGTGCGCATCGTTTCCGTCGGGACGGGTATTCTAGCGTGAGTGTGGCGGGTGCCAAAGTTGGGCTGTGGCGTCGGCCCCCTCCACCGCCACTGCGTGGCGGTCCCCCTCCCCCGTAAACGGGGGAGGACCACACATCAACGAGGGAGGATCACACGTCGTTGGCGTCGAAGAGTTGCGTGACGTTGGTCCTCCCCCGTTTACGGGGGAGGGGGACCGGCGCCGTCGGCGACGGTGGAGGGGGTGACGCTGCGCCTTCGCTTTGAGGTTCTCTTCGTTTCGTGATTAGTCGTGCGCGCACTCACCCCAACACTCGGAGACCTCGCGCCCCATGTCCAAGACCATCTTCATCACCGGCAGTTCCACCGGCCTTGGCCGCGCGTCGGCGTTGTTGTTTGCGTCGCGCGGGTGGAAGGTGATCGCCACCATGCGCAATCCGGCGAAGGAGGCGGAGCTCGGCAACGTCGCCGGGATCACGCTGTTGCCGCTTGACGTGACGAAGCCCGCGCAGATCGAAGAGGCTGCCGCCAAGGCGCTCGGCATGGGGCCGGTCGACGTGCTCTTCAACAATGCGGGCTATGGGCTCGCCGGTGCGTTCGAGGCGGCGAGCGACGCGCAGCTCGTTGACGAGCTCGACACCAATCTTCTCGGCGTCCTGCGCGTGACGAAGGCGTTTGTGCCCGCGATGCGCGAGCGCGGCAAAGGCACGATCGTCACCACGACGTCGATCGGCGGGCTCGTCACGTTTCCGTTCAACTCGGTCTATCACGCGACGAAGTGGGGCCTTGAGGGCTGGAGCGAGAGCTTGGCGTACGAGCTTGCGCCGTTCGGCATCCGGGTGAAGACGGTGGCGCCGGGCGGCATCTCGACCGACTTCGCGAGCCGCTCGCTCGTCTTCACGCCGCACGCGGCCTATGCGGCGGCGCTGACCAAGGTGATGACGGCGTTCCGCGATCCCGAACGGCGCAAGAGCGGCTCGACCGCCGAGCAGATCGCCGAGACTGTGTTCGAAGCGGCGACGGACGAGAGCGAGCGCGTGACATTCGTCGCCGGCGCGGACGCGAAGGCGACCTACGCGCAGCGCCTGGCGGTCGGCGTGGAGGCGTTTCGCAAGGGGATGCGGGAGCGGTTTTTGGGAT
>CAZLRW010000382.1:0-1959 GCA_964561925.1 uncultured Flavobacteriaceae bacterium | reverse complement strand
GCGCCGGCGTTCGACGCAGATCCAGGTGTTGCCGGTGATGTTGTTGTGGCCGCCCTTCTCGAAGCCGGGGCCTTGCGGGCCTGAGAACGCGATCACGCCGAGGCCCGCGGCGAGGTCGGGCCTGCGTTCCGCGACAGGCAGCTCCGGCTGCAGCGTCGGGAACTGCGTGCGCGTCGTGATGGGAAGCTGCGGGCGGACGATCTCCGCGCGCCCGCCCGCCGACAGACCCTCGCCGCGCATGAACCCCGCCGCAAAGCGCGCGAAGTCTTCGATGGTGGTGTCCATGGAACCCGCGGCACGCACCGCGCTGCGCTCGTCGTGCGGCTCGGTCTTGCCTTCGATGTCCCAACCGTCGGCAAGGTTCGTGCGAAAATCGGGACGCCAGATCATGCTCGTGTTGCGCATGCCGAAGCGGTCGAACACGCGGCGCTGCATCTCGCGACCGAGATCGAGGCCGAGGCCCCGCTCCAACACGAACTGCAGCAGAATGAAACCGTCCCCGGAATAGGCGTAGCGCGCGCCCGGCTCGAAGTGAAAGCGCAGCTTGCCGTCGGGTTCCAGGAAACCGAAATTCGAAAAGCCCGGACTGTGCGTCAGCAGGATACGCGCGGTCAGCTTGCGCCAGCGCTCGTCGCCGGCAAGATCGCTCCAGCGCGCGTAGCGGTCTTCCACGTCCTGCTCGGTGTAGGCGGGCAAGGGCTTCGCTAGATAACGTTCGATCGGCACGTCGAGCCCGATCACGCCCTCCTCCACCAGCTGCATGACGGTGTAGGCGAACACCGCCTTGGTCAGCGACGCGCCGTACATAACGGTCGCCGTCTGCAGCGGATCGCCGGCCGCGTTGCGCAAGCCGTAAGTCTTCACGTAAGCGACGCGCCCGTCCTCGATCACCGCGACGGCGAGCCCCTTGGCCCCGGTCGATGCCATCGCGCGCGCAACCTCCGCGTCGATCGCGGCGGCTTTGGGGAGTGGGGCTGCGTGCGCGGACATCGCCAACAGACTGGCAAGCGCGCAAAGGAACAGACGCTTCATGACTTTCCCCCATCACCAAACTGCGGGCGGACTCACCCAGGAGCGCGGGCATCTTGCCCGCTCTTGTCGACATTCAAGCGCAAAGAAGAGCGGGCTGGAAGCCCGCGCTCCCGGGCGTGGGTTTTCTCAATGCCGCGTGATCTCAGCGCGGCCCACCACCATGTGATGCACCTCGTCCGGACCGTCGGCGAAGCGCAGGTGGCGTTGATGCGCGTACATTTCGGCGAGCGGCGTCCATTGCGAGATGCCGGTCGCGCCGTGAATCTGCATCGCCTGATCGATGATCTGGCAGACGCGCTCCGGCACCATGGCCTTCACCATCGAAACCCACACGCGCGCTTCGCGGTTGCCGAGCACATCCATCGCGCGCGCGGCCTTCAGCACCATGAGCCGCATCGCCTCGATGTCGATCCGCGCCCGCGAAACGAGTTCCAAATTCTTGCCGAGATTGATCAGCGGTTTGCCGAACGCTTCGCGCGAGACGCCGCGCTTGACCATCAGATCGAGCGCCCGCTCCGCCTGGCCGATCGAGCGCATGCAGTGATGGATGCGCCCCGGCCCCAGCCGCAGCTGCGAAATCTCGAACCCGCGGCCTTCGCCGAGCAGCATGTTGGACGCCGGCACGCGCACATTGTCGAACTTCAGATGCATGTGCCCGCGCGGCGCGTGATCTTCGCCGAACACCGACATCGCGCCCAGAATCTTCACGCCGGGCGTGTCCATCGGCACCAGGATTTGCGAGTGCTGGAACTGCGCCGCCGCGTTCGGGCTCGACTTCACCATCACGATCATGATCTTGCAGCGCGGGTCGCCCGCGCCGGAGATGTAGTACTTCTCGCCGTTCAGCACCCACTCGTCGCCCACGAGTTCCGCGCGCATCGAAATGTTCTTCGCATCCGACGAGGCGACGCCCGGCTCCGTCATCGC
>CAZLRW010000381.1:0-1969 GCA_964561925.1 uncultured Flavobacteriaceae bacterium | reverse complement strand
AACTCGGGCTTTTTCACGCGCCCCGCGACCGCGGCCGAAGCGGCCTTGGGAACCGTTGCGCGCCCGATCACGCAAGTCGTCGTTCCGTTGCAATTCACGGCGAACGGCGAACTGGTGCCGTTCAACATCGGCGTCCTTGGCGCGAACGTGCCGCTATCGAACACGGTGGCCTCGGGCGGCGACGGTCTTGATCTTGCGCCCCTCACCAGTCTGGAGGCCGACATCGACCGTTCTATCTACACCGCAATCGCCAACTACGATGTCGCGGAGTGGATGAACATCTTCTTCGAAGGTCTCTACACCGAACTCAAGGCGGTGGAAGTCGTCAATCAGCCGACGTTCCAAAGCTCGATCTTCGGCGCGGCAACGACCGTCGAAGTGCCGACCGGCGCATATTCGGCACCGGCGGCCGTCAGCGGCCCTGTCGTGATCACGGCGAACAACCCGTTCCTGACGCCGCAGGCGCTGGGCGTGATGACGGCGAACGGCATCACGTCGTTCCGCCTGCAGCGCGCCAACACCGACCTGAACGAAGGAACGAAATCGCCGAACGAAGGGACCACCTACCGGTTTGTCGCCGGGGCGGAGGGCGACTTCACCGCTCTCGACCGCCTCTTCTCCTACGACTTTGCGGCGATCTACGGCCGGGCAACCGGCAAGAGCGTGGCATCGACGATCCTGCGGCGTGAATTTGCGCTCGCGATGGATGCGGTCCGCAATGCCTCCGGTCAGATCGTCTGCCGCGCGCAGACGTTGGCGCCGGGCACGGTTACGTGGCTCGACCCCGCCGTTTCGGCGACGCCACAAGTGGTGCCGCAGTCGGTCATCGACGCCTGCCGGCCGCTAAATTTGCTGGGGGCGGGCTTGTCGTCGCCGGAGTCACAGCGGTTTGTCCGGGCCGATCCGACATCTGAAAGCAGAAACGACCAATACCTCGGCGAGTTCAACGTCACGACGGACGTAATCGAATTGCCGGCAGGTCCGTTGTCGGTTGCCGCGGGCGTGGCGTGGCGCCAGGAACGGACCGTGTTCGAGCCCGATCCGTTGCTGCGCTTGGGTCTCGGACGCTCGGCAGCGATCGTGCAGACGAAGGGACGCTATACGTCGGAAGAAGCCCTCTTCGAGTTCAGGCTTCCGATCTTCGGTGGCGACCTCCAAACCGACTTCATGCGCGAGCTCACGCTTGAAGGCGCCTTCCGCGTCATGGACAGCGACGCGTCGGGCATTGCCGACGCCGGAACCTGGGCGTTGACCTATCGGCCGTTCGATTGGCTCAAAGTGCGGAGCAACTACACGAACTCGCTCCGCGCGCCGGCGCTCAGCGAGCTCTTCCTTCCGGCGTCGACGACGTTCTCGTCGGCCAACGACCCGTGCGACTCGACGCTCATCAGTTCGGGACCCAACCCGGCGACGCGCCAGGCGAACTGCGCCGCAGAATGGGCCGCTCGGGGCTACACGACACCCCTCAACACGTTCATTTCGAACGTGCGGTTCGCGACGGTTCGCGGTCAAACCGGCGGCAATCCGGGTCTCGTTCCGGAGACGTCGACCGCGTTCAGCTACGGCTTCGTGATGCAACCGAAATGGCTGTTGGACGATTTGGCGATCGCCGTGGACTACACGAAGATCCAAATCAACCAAGCGATCTCGAGTCTGACGCTCAACGCGATCATGCAGCAGTGCTACGACGCCACGAATACGGCCGTTTGTCCGGCAGCCTTCACTTTCGGCGGCGGCGCGGGCTTCGGGCGCGGACCTGACGGTCAGGTCTTGTTGTCGAACGCCTTCAACGCGGGGTTCGTCAACGCGGGCTACCTGCTCTATGACGGCATCACCGGTTCGTTGAACTGGCGGATCGGGGTGAACGACACCGCCGAATGGTTGGGCGCAGGGACCGAAACCGACCTGGGCACGTTCGACATCTCGATGTCGTATCAATACTACGACAACGTCGAGACCTCGATCGCCG
>CAZLRW010000380.1:0-1974 GCA_964561925.1 uncultured Flavobacteriaceae bacterium | reverse complement strand
TCTTCGATGCGGGATGCGGGCCAGAGGTTGACGAGCTTGGTCAGCACGTCGGTCAGCCAGGCCAGAGGATCGACCTGATTCAATTTGCAGGTTTCCAGCAAGGACGCGATCATCGCCCAGTTCATGGCGCCCTGATCGTGGCCGGCGAACAAGGCGTTCTTGCGGGTCAATGCAAGAACGCGGATCGAGCGCTCGACGCAGTTGGAATCGATCTCGATGCGGCCGTCGTCGAGGAACCGGCACAGGCCGTCCCAATGGCGCAGGCCATAGCGGATCGCCTTGCCGAGCTTGCCACCCTTCGAGACCTTCGCGAGGCTCGCCTCGAACCAGGACTTCAGCGCCTCGACGATCGGCTTCGACTGCTGCTGGCGCAGGTTCCGCCGCACCTCGGGCGGCAGCCCGCGAATGTCGGCTTCGATCTCGTACAGCTTTTTCAGGCGCGCGAGCGCCTCGGTCGCGATCGGCGCGTTGCCGCCGACGAAGACCGCGTAGAACTGACGCCGCAGGTGGCTCCAGCAATAGGCGAGCGTCACCGCCCCGCCGTCGCGCGAGGGTGCGGCCAGTTGTTTGTAGACGGCATATCCGTCGACTTGCAGGATGCCTGTGAATCCGGCGAGCAGCTTGACCGCGTGCTCGCCGCCGCGTCCGGGCGCGTAGGTGTAGGCCACCGCTGGGGGCCCACTCCCTGAAGCAGGGCTGCCGCCCCACGGTCGATCGTCGCGAGCCAAGGCCCACATGAATCCGGTTTTCGTCTTGCCGCGCCCAGGATCGAGCACAGGGCAGCGCGTCTCGTCACAGAACAGTCTGGCCGAGGCTTTCAGCGAGCGGACGAGATGATCGTGCAGCGGTTGCAGCTCGGCCGCGGCGGCGCCGACCCACTGCGCCAAGGTCGAACGCTCGATGATGACGCGGTCCCGCGCGAGGATCTGCGATTGCCGGTAGAGCGGGATATGATCGGCGTGCTTGCTGACCACGACACCGGCGACGAACGCCTCGGTCGGCAATCCGCCCTCGATCAGGTGCGCCGGCGCCGAAGCCTGAATGATGCCGGCCACCTCGTCGGCGCCGGTCTTCTCGCAGGTCCGGCAGCCGTACTTCGGCCGTCGCTCCACGATCACGCGCACCTTGGACGGCACCTTGTCGAGCCGCTTCGATACGTCCTCGCCGATCTTGTGCAGCTCCCCGTTGCAGCACGGGCAGACCTTGCTCTCGGGCTCGATCACCACATCTTCATGTGGCAGATGATCGAGAGTGTCGTTGCGGGGCGCGCGGCGCTTTTTCGTGGCTGCAGCTTTCAGCGCGGGATCGGCTTTCTCCGCTTCCGCCTCAGTCTTGCCGAGCGAGGTCTCCAGATCCTCCAGCGCGAGCGCCAACTGATCGTCGGTAATGCGCTCGGACTTGCGGCCGAAGTGGGCGCGCCGGATCTCGGCCAGGATTTCCTGGAGCCTCGCGTTCGTGGATTCCAGCCGTGCATTACGGGCGTTCAGCAGGTCGCGCTCGATGGTGATCGTGTTGCGCTCGGCGACGACGGCGGCGTGCGCTGCACGCTCGGCCGCGATCAACGCGCGCAGCGCGTCGATATCGTTGGGCAACGCGTCGGGGCCTGCCCCGGAGCGTCCAGCCAAAGGCGTGTCGTTCGCATGCGTCATGGTCGTTGTCGGAACTCGGGCCATCTTGCCGAAGACAAGCCAAGTTGTTGCCGATTCTGTTGGCGCGCGCAGCATCGATCGTGCTGGTGAGTCGTCGTGTCGCTGGATCATTTTGCTGGTGCGCGTCATTGCGTGGCGCTCGGACGAACGACCTCTCGGGGCTGCACGCGAGACCACTCCAGACCTTCGAGAAGAGCGGACATCTGCACGGCCGACAGACTGATCATGCCGTCCTCGATCGGTGGCCAGCGGAACTGGCCGCTCTCCAGCCGCTTGTAACACACAAGGGAATGCAGCCTCGACCAGTGCAGAACAGCATTTGGTT
>CAZLRW010000379.1:0-1984 GCA_964561925.1 uncultured Flavobacteriaceae bacterium | reverse complement strand
GCGCTCGCCCGCGCCCACGACCACGCCATCGACCGCCTCGCGGCGGGGATTTGAGACCAGAGGAAGGACCGCACCCACATGGCCAAACCGTTTGCCGACGTGATCCGCGACTATCGCAACGGCGCGCTGCACACGAAGCTCAGCGACGATCTCGCGGAGCTGATCCGCGCCGTCCGCGATACCGGACGCAAGGGCGAGTACACGATCAAGCTGAAGGCGGCGGCCGACAGCGACCAGGTGAAGCTTTCCGTCGAAACGAAGCTGAAATCGCCCGACCGCGTCGTCGTCGGCGATGCGATCTTCTTCACCGACGAAGACGGCGGCCTGCACCGCACCGATCCGCGCCAGAAGGAACTGCCGATCGTGAGCGACGTGAAATCGCGCATGCAATAGCGCACGCGCGCTTGAAAGAAGGAGACCCTCTCTCATGGCCGAAACCGAAGCCGCCGTCGTCGCCGATCTCGCGCGCGAAGCCGCGGCGCCAAAAGTGCCCAGCGTCCTCGACCACAACGGCCGGACGTGGCTGGCGACGCCAGAAGGCATCGGCGTGCAGGAAATCACCGACGTGCATGGGCTCAAGCCGGCGCCGTCGCGCATCCGTCAGCGGCCCGTGTTCTACGAGCGCGCGGCGTTCGTCGAATACGTCAACCGCTTCAAGAGCGCGGCCAGCGTCGTCTTCAACGACGTCGACGCGAACACGTTCGACGCGTTCCTCGACTATCACAAAGATGCGGTAACGGCCGGCACCGGCGACCACGTCGCGCGGCTGCAGCTGCGCTACAGCGAAGAGTTCGTGCGCTGGAACGCCATTCAAGGCAAGTGGCTGCCGCAAGTGGAGTTCGCCGAGTTCCTCGAGGAGAACTACGTCGACGTGAAGCGGCCGGACGGTGCGGCCGTGCTCGAGCTTGCGAGCGACCTGGAAGCCAAGAAGAACGTGAATTGGAAGTCCGCGGTCCGGCGCGACACGCAGACGCGCGCCTTCACCTACGAAGAAGACCTGCAGGCGAACCAGAAGGGCAAAGGCGAAGTCGTCGTTCCGCGCGATCTGCTGTTCGCGCTGCCGATCTATCACGGCGAGGCGGCGATGGAGCTGACCGCATTCCTGCGTCACACGCTCGCCGGCGGCGCGCTGCAGTTCAAGATCGATTGGTATCGCGTCGCGTTCGTGAAGGCCGCCGTGCAGGCGCAGATCGCCGCGGCGGTGCGCGAGGAATGTGCCTGTCCGGTGTTCGTCGGGGTGCCGCAAGGCAAGCACTGACGCGCGAGCGGGTTTCGGAGTCGCCTTTTGGGGTCCAGCGCGCGGGGCGATCGCGCGCTGGGCTTTGCGTTTCGTTCGAGGGGTTTGCCTCATGTGCGGTTTGGTCGACGTGCTCGCCCGGGACAAGGTGCTGATGACGCGCACCGAGCGCGACGCGTATCAGTGCCTCGTCGACGCCTACTGGCTGATGCGGGCGCCCTTGCCCGACGACGACGAGCGGCTCGCGATCGGCGCCCGCTGCTCGCGCCGCACCTGGGCGAAGCTCCGGCCGTTCCTCGCCCGGTTCTTCACGCTCGAAGGCGGGCTTTGGGTTCATCCCGCCGTCGAGCGGGCGCTCGACGCGCAGGCGGCCAAGGCGGCGCGCGCCGGCGGGCGCACCGTCTCGCCCGAGCTTTCGGCCAAGCGCCGCGCCGCCGCGCGCGTCCGCTGGGACAAGCACGCGGCCGCCCGGTCCGTGCAGCCGCCCGATGCAAATTTGCATGATTTGCATGATGCAAACGATGCAAACGCCGATGCAAATCGGTTCCATCTGGATGAGAGAGAGACTGAGAAAACCGGCCCTTTAAAGGCCGGTTTTTCTCAGTCTCTCTCTCCCTCTCAGCCTAGAACCGATGCAAACCATGCATCGGATGCAAAATTTGCATCGAAGCGCGAGCGGCAGGCGCGCAAATCGCCCGACCCGATGCTGCGCCTGATGGCGCCGATCGAGGGCGGCAAGGCGGCGGC
>CAZLRW010000378.1:0-1987 GCA_964561925.1 uncultured Flavobacteriaceae bacterium | reverse complement strand
CCGCGAAGGCGGCCGCACCGTCGGCTCGGGCGTCGTCGCGAAGATCATGAAGTGAGGCAGGACGATCTAGGGGTGTAGCTCAGCTGGTAGAGCATCGGTCTCCAAAACCGAGGGTCGGGGGTTCGAGTCCCTCCGCCCCTGCCAAACTCGAAGCAGAAAAGGCGACGCAGTCGAAATGAAGACGATGGCCGAAGACAACAAGAACGGCGGCGGAAGCGGCAAGTCGGTGGAACCGCCGCAGCCGCGCGAGAGCCTGATCTCGCGCATCATGCGCGCGCCGGAGTTCTTCGCCCAGGTCCGCCAGGAAGGCGCAAAGGTGACTTGGCCGACCTTCGACGAAACGCGTCTGACGACGATTGCGGTCTTCATCATGATCGCGCTGTCGGTCGTCTTTTTCGCGATCGTAGATTTTGCGCTGAGTTCGATCGTCAAACTCGTTCTGGGGCTCAGCTGATCCCATGACGGAAGCGCAAACGACGACGAAGGCCCGCTGGTACATCGTTCACGCCTACTCGAATTTCGAGAAGAAGGTGGCCGAGGAAATCAAGAAGCAGGCGCAGCAGCACGGTCTCACCGAGCTCTTCGAAGAGGTCTTGGTGCCGACCGAGGAAGTGGTCGAAATACGCCGCGGTCAGAAGGTGAATGCCGAACGTAAGTTCTTTCCAGGCTACGTTCTGGTGAAGGCGCATTTGACGGACGAGGCTTATCACCTCGTGAAGAACACGCCGAAGGTGACGGGCTTTCTGGGAACCGGCAACAAGCCGATTCCCGTCAGCCAGGCAGAGGTCGATCGCATCCTGAACCAAGTGAAGGAAGGCGTCGAACATCCGAAGCCCGCGATCACGTTCGAGATCGGCGAGCAGGTGCGCGTGGCCGACGGTCCGTTCGCGTCGTTCAACGGCCTCATCGAGGAGGTCGACGAAGACCGTTCGAGGCTCAAGGTGGCGGTGTCGATCTTCGGCCGTGCGACGCCGGTGGAATTGGATTTCGGTCAGGTCGAAAAACTCTGACCGTTTGTCGCGGGAGGCGAGGGCGCTAGCCCAAGCCGTTTGGACCGCTAAGCCATAGAAGAGGAGATGTTTCGTGGCGAAGAAAGTGATGGGGCAGATCAAGCTCCAAGTCCCGGCGGGGGCTGCAAACCCGTCGCCGCCGATCGGGCCCGCGCTCGGTCAACGCGGTCTGAACATCATGGAGTTCTGCAAGACGTTTAATGCCCGCACCCAGGAAATGGAGAAGGGCATGCCGATCCCCGTGATCATCACGTACTACCAGGACAAGTCGTTCTCGCTGGAAATGAAGACGCCGCCGGCGTCGTTCCTTCTCAAGAAGGCGGCGAAGATCGACGGCGGCTCGAAGAAGCCGGGGCTTGAGCTGAAGGGCTCGGTCACGCAGGCCGACGTCAAGAAGATCGCCGAAATGAAGATGAAGGACCTGAACGCGAACGACATCGACGCCGCGATGAAGATCATCGCCGGCTCTGCCCGTTCGATGGGTCTTGAGGTGAAGGGGTAACCGCCATGGCTGACGCAAAGAAGAAAAAGGCCCCGAAGGAAGGCAAGCGTTTGGCGGCGTCCCGCGAAGGCGTGGATCCGCGCAAGCAATACCCGCTCGCCGATGCGGTGAAGATGGTCAAGGCGCGCGCCAAGGCGAAGTTCGATGAGACGATCGAAGTCGCCCTCAACCTCGGCGTCGATCCGCGTCACGCCGACCAGATGGTGCGCGGCGTCGTGAACCTGCCGAACGGCACGGGCAAGAAGCTACGCGTCGCGGTGTTCGCGAAGGGCGCGAAGGCCGAAGAGGCGAAGAACGCGGGCGCCGACATCGTGGGCGAGCAAGATCTGTTCGACGTCGTCAACGGCGGCAAGATCGACTTCGACCGTTTGATCGCGACGCCCGACATGATGGGCCTCGTCGGCCGCCTCGGCAAAGTGTTGGGCCCGCGCGGCCTGATGCCGAACCCGAAGGTCGGCACCGTCACGATGGACGT
>CAZLRW010000377.1:0-1999 GCA_964561925.1 uncultured Flavobacteriaceae bacterium | reverse complement strand
TCGATCTTCATGCCCAACCACCGTCGACGACGAAGCTTTGCGCGGTGACCATGCGGCTGTCGTCGGCGGCGAGCCAGAGCACCATGCGCGCAACGTCGGGCGGGTAGAGCTTTTCCTTCAGGCACTGCTTCGTCATCAGATCGGCCTCGGCCTCCGGCGTCAGCCAGAGCTTGATCTGGCGCTCGGTCATGATCCAGCCGGGCACGACGCAATTGACGCGGATGCCGTCGGGGCCAAGGTCGCGCGCCAGCCCCCGCGTCAACCCTTCGACCGCCGACTTCGCGGTGACGTAGGCCGGCATGCCGCCCAGGGCGAGGCGCCAGCTGATCGAGCCGACATTGACGATCGCGCCGCGCTTGCGTTTGCGCATCGCGGGGATCACGGCCTGGGCGGCGAAGAATTGATGGCGCAGGTTCGTCGCCATGCGCTCGTCCCAATAGTCGACGGTCACGTCTTCGATCGCGTGGCGGTCGTCGCGGGCGGCGTTGTTGACGAGCGCGAGCGGCGGGCCGTTGTCGCGCTCGAACCGCGCGAGGGCTGCGCGAAGCGCCTCGATGTTGCGCAGATCGCAGGCGATGAACGCGGCGCCTGTCTTGGCGGCGAGCGCCCTGCCCGCCGCTTCGTCGAGATCGACGAAACCGACGCGCGCGCCTTGGGCGGCGAAGTGTTCGACGATCGAGGCGCCGATGCCGCTGGCGCCGCCGGTGACGACGACGGCTTCGTTCTTGAGGCTCGGGTAGGTCGCGAACGGGTTCATGACGCGGTTTGGTTTGCGGCAGCCAACGCTGCGCTGCGGCCGATGGCGGAGGGGTTCAGGCTTCCGATCCAATAGCTTAGTTCGCACGGGTGGCCAATCGGCCAGACGGCGTAATCGGCGGCCTTGCCGACCTCGAGCGTGCCGGTTTCATCCTGCAAGCCCAGCGCGCGGGCGGCGTTGCGCGTGACGCCGGCGAGCGCCTCTTCCGGCGTCAGGCCGAACAGCGTGCAGGCCATGTTCATCGTCGTGATCAGCGAGACGACGGGCGACGTGCCCGGGTTGCAGTCGGTTGCGACCGCGATCGGCACACGGGCGCGGCGGAAGGCGTCGACCGGCGGCTTCCGGCTCTCGCGCAGCACGAAGAACGCGCCCGGCAACAGTACGGCGACGGTGCCCGCCTTCGCCATCGCGGCGACGCCTGCCGCATCCGTGTATTCGAGATGGTCGGCCGAGAGCGCGCGGAACTTGGCAGCGAGTGCGGCGCCGTTCGTGTCGGACAGTTGGTCGGCGTGGAGCCTGACGCGCAGTCCCACCGCCGCGGCGGCGGCGAAGAGTTGTTCCGTCTCCTGCGCGGTGAAGGCGATGCCTTCGCAGAACGCGTCGACGGCGTCGGCGAGACCCTCGGCCGCGATCGCGCGCAGCACCGGGCCGCTCATCTCCGCGACATAGGCCGCGCGACTCGCTGCGCTTTCCGGCGGCAAGGCGTGGAGGCCGAGATAGGTCGCCGAGACGCGGGCGTAGTTCTCCTCGCCCAAGCGGCGCGCGATGCGGAGTTGGCGAAGTTCGGTCTCGAGGTCGAGGCCGTAGCCGGATTTGATTTCGACCGTCGTCACGCCCTCGCTCATCAGCGCGTTGAAGCGCGCGCGCGATTGGGCGGCGAGGTCCTCTTCGCTTGCGGCGCGCGTGGCGCGGACCGTCGACATGATGCCGCCGCCGGCTTTGGCGATTTGCTCGTAGCTTGCGCCTTTCAGACGCTGCTCGAACTCCGCGGCGCGGTTGCCGGCGAAGACAAGATGCGTGTGGCAGTCGATGAGGCCCGGCGTGATCCACTGGTTCTTCGCGTCGATCACACGGGTGGCGAGGTCATCGGGCTTGCCCGGCAGATCGCGCATCGGGCCCGCGAAGACGAAGCGCCCGCCTTTGTCGGCGAGTGCCGCGTTCTCGATCGCGCCATAGGCGCCCACGCCCTCGCGCATCGTCGCAAGCCGCGCGTTGATCCAGAGATGGTCCCATTTCGTCATC
>CAZLRW010000376.1:0-2011 GCA_964561925.1 uncultured Flavobacteriaceae bacterium | reverse complement strand
GGCCGCCGCCGGCGACAGCACCGTCGAAATCCTGCACTTCCATCTGCCGCGGGAGGTGTGGCGCGCAAAAGAAGCCGACGTTTAGCTCAAAAATGCGCGCGCGGCGCAGTCCGATGGGGCAAACTGCCGCGATGAAACCGCAACCAGTTCGGCACCTTGGCTCGCTCGACCGTGGCGACTGCCACATCCACTACGAAGTCACGGGCTCAGGCCCCGCGATCGTCTTCGCGCACGGGCTCGGCGGCAATCATATGTCGTGGTTCCAGCAGGTCGCGCACTTCGCGCCGCGCTTCACCTGCGTTACGTTCGCCCATCGCGGCTTCGCGCCGTCGTCGGCGATCGCGGACGGCCCGGACCCGAAGGACTTCGCCGGCGATCTCGCGGCACTCATCGCGCATCTCGAACTCGACGACGTGCGCATCGTTGCCCAGTCGATGGGCGGTTGGACAACGGTCGAATACGCACTGACCCGTCCGCGCGGCTTGAAGGGCATCGTGCTCGCCGGAACCACCGGTACGATCGACCCGCGCCAGATCGCCGAACCTGAGCGTTCGCGCATCGACCCATGGATCCAGACAGAATTCGCGAAGGTGCCGCAGCTGTTCGAACGCGGCCTGCACCCCGCGGCAGGCGAACGCATGGCGCGTGAGCAGCCGGCGCTTAATCTACTCTATCGTCACATTGACGAACAGAACGCGGCCCTCGACAAGAACACGCTTGGCGCCAAGCTGATGGCCGCGCGCACGCGCCCGCCGGAAGACCTGAAGTCGATTGCCTGTCCCATCCAGTTCATCGTCGGCGACGAGGACATCCTGATCCCTGCCTTCGCCGCGGACGCTCTCGGTCGCACGACGCCAGGCGCCAGAGTCGCGCACATCGCGAACACCGGGCACAGCGCCTACTTCGAGCGTCCGCAAGAATTCAACCGTATCCTCGAAGCGTTTTTCAGGACAACGAAATGACCGTGATAAAGGCCTTTGCATTCTGCCTCACCCTGGTCGCACTCGCGGCGACGGCTCGTGCCGATGCGGCGCTGCAGAAATTTGTCGAAGACACGTTGACGGCCGCTCGCACCAAGCATCACCTGCCCGCCATCGCCGCGCTGGTTTCGATCAACGGCAAGATCGAAGCGGAAGCCGCGCTGGGTCTGCGCGCGCTCGACCGTCCCGAAACCGTGACGGTGAACGATCGCTGGCACATCGGCTCGGACACAAAGGCCTTCACGGCGACTTTGATCGCGCGTCTGGTCGAACAAGGCGTCATGCGCTTCGACGACTCGCTCGCGGCGTCGCTTCCGGTGCTCGCAAAGGACATGCACCCCGCTTATCGGACCGTGACAGTCGCGCAACTTCTGACCCACACATCGGGTCTGCCGCCGCTGACCGACGACAAGGATTTGCCTCCATTCCTGGCTGCCATCGCCACCGCGAAAGACGTCAAGGGCCAACGCGCCGCCATCGCTCGCGCCTATCTCACCCAACCGCAAGCCTCAAAGGCCGGAGAGTTCGTGTACTCGAACCTCGGCTACATCGTTGCCGGCGCAATCGCGGAAGCGCGCACTGGAAAAACCTGGGAAAATCTCACCCGCGAACAAATCTTCGCCCCCCTCGGTATCAAGAATGCAGGCTTCGGCGTACCGGCAAGCGCGGGCAAGGCCGACCAGCCCTGGGGACACAATGATGTGGCCGGCAAGCTCTTGGCCCTCGACCCCGCCGATCCCGACGGCGACAACCCAACCGCCTTGGGGCCCGCCGGCACGATCAACATCGCGCTGAGGGACTGGCTCCTGTTCGCCAAAGATCATCTCGACGGCGTGCACGGCCGTGGCAAGCTCTTGAAGGCCGAGACCTACCGCAAGCTGCACACGCCGGTGACCGAGCAATATGCATTCGGTTGGGGCGCGCTCATCGGACCCGAGGGCAAACCGCTGTTGCTCACCCATTCGGGCAGCAATGGCTTCTGGCTGGCCGACATCCGCATCATGCCCAAACGCGACATGATCTTCCTGGTC
>CAZLRW010000375.1:0-2017 GCA_964561925.1 uncultured Flavobacteriaceae bacterium | reverse complement strand
GGCAGCCACGAGGCGCCGAGTTCGATGACGCCGACCTTCAGCTTCGGGTGGCGGTCGAGCACGCCGTCGAAGATCATCGCGGCAAGGCTCAGCATCACCGAATGCGGGATCATCATGTAGGAGACGGAGGTGAAGTTCTCTTCGCCGCCGTGGAAGTCCTTCACCTTCGGCATGCCGTTCGTGAAGTAGGCGGGGGCAAGCTTCTCCTCGCCGCCGACGTGGAAGAGGATCGGCAGCCCCGCCTCCTCCGCCATGCGCCAGACGGGGTCGAACGCGACGTGGCTCGGCGAATGGTCCTTCGGGCAGATCGAGGGGATCATCAGACCTTTCGCGCCTATCGCGATCGCGGCCTTCGCCGTCGCCTTCGCGCGCTCGAAGTCGGCGAGCGGCACGTAAGCGGTCGCGAGGAAGCGGCGGTCGACCGAGCAGAACGCCGTCATCATCCGGTTGTGCGCCTCAGCCGTCGCGTAGGCGAGATCGAGGTCGCCGCCGTCATCGAGGCCGAAATTGCCGAGGCACCAGGTCGTGAAGACGAGTTGGCTCGCAAAACCCAACGCGTCCAGCGCGCGCGGGCGATCCTCGGCGATGAAAGCGCCGAGCGCGTCGTAGTCCTTGCGCAAGAGGACGTTCGCCGCCGCGCCGTCGCGGAACGCGGGATCGGCTTGTTTCGCGCGCGCGTCCGTCACCCACTTGCCGTCGCGCGGCCAGGCTTTGATCTTCGGCAATTCGTCGTAGCGCGCGCGGGCCTTCGCCTCCATGAAGTCGTCGAGGCAATCGGCAAGCTCCATCAGATGCGAGTCCGCATCGTGGATCACGCGGGTTCCGGCGTAGGTCATGCGCTCAGCTCCGGTCACGTCTCATCCGATGATTGCGGACCTGCTTGCCGCGCGCAACAGGCGAAACTTGCCCTTGCGCCGATCCTGGGGCAAAGGGAGCGTATGAGCGAAAATCCGACATTCGATTTCATCATCGTGGGCGCGGGCAGCGCGGGGTGCGTGCTGGCGAACCGGCTTTCGGCGGACGGCAAGACGACCGTCCTTCTGCTGGAGGCAGGCGCGGACGACCGGCCGACGAAGGCGCCGTCGCAGTTCATGTCCAACCTGATGATCCATATTCCGGTGGGCTACGCGCAGGGGCTGAAGGATCCGAAAGTCAACTGGCTGTTTCCGACGGAGCCGGACGCTTCGTCGGGCGGGCGCGTGCATATGTGGCCGCGCGGGAAGGTGCTTGGCGGGTCGTCGTCGATCAACGGGCTGCTCTATATCCGGGGACAGCAAGCGGACTATGACGGCTGGCGGCAGCTCGGTTGCGAAGGTTGGAGCTGGGACGACGTGTTCCCCTACTTCCGCCGGGCGCAGCATCAGGAGCGCGGCGAAGATCGCTGGCACGCGACGGGCGGGCCGCTCAACATTTCCGACGTGACCGAGCGTCATCCGGTCTCGGACGCGGTGATCGACGCGTGCGTCGAGGCGGGCATTCCGCGCAACGACGACGTGAACGGCGAGGCGCAAGAGGGTGCGGGCTACTATCAGCTGACGGTGAAGAACGGACTGCGCCAATCGGCGGCGGTCGCCTATCTGCACCCGGCGATGAGCCGAGCGAACCTTAAGGTCGAGACGCGGGCGCTGGCGCGGCGCGTGACGATGGAAGGACGCAAGGCGACGGGCGTCGAATACGCGCAGGACGGGCGCGTGGTCAGGGCCACGGCGCGGCGCGAGGTGATCCTTGCGGGCGGGGCGATCAACTCGCCGCAATTGCTGCAGCTCTCCGGCATCGGTGACGGACGGTTGCTGCAGAGCGTTGGGGTCGCGACCGTGCACGACCTGCCCGGCGTGGGCGAGAACTTACAGGATCACTACGTGGTCGGCGCGACGTTCCGGTTGAAGCCGGGCACGCTCTCGATCAACGAAACGAGCCGCGGTTTGCCGTTCGTGAAAGAGGCGTTCAGGTATGTGTTTCAGCGCAAGGGCCTGCTGACGCTGTCGGCCGCGCATATCGCGGCGTTCGTGAAGTCGCG
>CAZLRW010000374.1:0-2024 GCA_964561925.1 uncultured Flavobacteriaceae bacterium | reverse complement strand
GGAGTTCAGCGGACCGCCGCAGGCGAACGCGCCGGCGCCGGCCACGCCGAACTGAGCGTAACTCAAGGCGTCGCCACGATGCGGAACTTCGGCGGGGCCGGCGGGAGAGGTTTGGTGCAGGCGGCCGTGACTTTGTCGGGCTTGCCGGTGCGGGTCAGCGTGACGTCGCCATTCGTGCGGCAGGCTTCTTCGGCGGCGGCGCGGGCTGCGGGGAGGTTCGTGTAGAGGCTGAAGCCGTTCAGCGTGTCGACTTCGGGGTCGCCGGAGAGCGGGCCGCAGCGGTCCCCGGTGTCGAGCTTCAGGTGGTCGTCTTCGACCCACATGCCGCGCGTGCCCGTGCAGTGAAGGTTCAAGAGGTGCCACATCGTTTGGCGGCGCAGCGTTTCGTCGTCCGGTACGCCGGCGACAAGGACGATGCCCAAGGGCCTCGCGAGGGCGGGCAGTTCCGACCAGCGCTCCGTCCCCTGGCGGCCCAGAAACAAATCGAACGCATGCTTGATGTCGTCCGTCGGGGCGGCTTCGGCGAAAACCCTTTCCGGCGTGTAGATACCGCCGTTCGATTCGGCCGCGTCGAGAATGCGGCGCCAGATCGCGAAGATGTCGCCCCCGCGTTTCGTTCGCGTTTTTTCCGCGGCGTCGGCGAGCCAGAACAACGTCTCGCCGCAGAAATAGCTTGCGTTCGAGCGCCTCGTCTCCAGCGGTTCGGCGAGCAGGTGGTTCACGCACGCGTTCAGCGCTTGCTCGATGTGATCGCGGCGGCCGGCCGGCGTGAGGCGGCCCGTCACCGCGACGCGTGCGGCGAGCGCCATCACTTCGGCGCTTCCTTCCCACAGCCATGCGGGTGCGTTCTCCGGCGCGTGCGAGATGCCTGAGTTCCAGAAATGCGCCGCTTCGTGCGCGATGAAATGGTCGATGATGTTCGATTGCGGTTCGGGCGCCGTCGTCCAGTGATCGCCGAAGAGGCGGAGCGCGACCGCGGGTCCGCCGGTGACGTCGCCCTGAAGTCCCGCAGGCGACGCAGCCGGGTTCGCCGCGAGAAGAATGAGCGGCTTCGTGCGTAGTTCGCGCGCGAAGTTGCGGCGGTAGAACTTCATAACGCCGTCGACGTTTTCGCGTACGAGCTTCAGCAAGTTCGGCGCGGGACCCCGGGGCAGAACGAAGCGGGCGACGGCGCTTTCGACGACGTCGCCGCGCTTGCCGATGTAGACGTAGCGGTGGCCGCCGTCGCCGTGAGCCGTATCGTCGATGCGCCACGTTTTGCCTGCGCGCGGGAAGCCTTCGACGATACGATCGGGTGCTTCGGCGACTTCGAGCGTCGTTTCGAACTCGGTGGCAACGCCCACGAAGTAGTCGGCGTAGAACGCAAGGCCGTGCGCGCCGACGCGGAACAGGCAGGGGTAGACGGCCTCGGTGCGTTCATTCCAAGCTTGCACGTCGATGGCGATGGTATCGAACGACGTGCCGTCCGCCGCCGTCAGCAGCGAGTTGTCGCGGGTGATGCCGGGTGTCGCGATTCTCCACGAGCGATCGCGGATGCCTTCCTCGGGATAATTGAGGCGGAAGGAACCGACCGGGCGGTCGAACGTGAATCGGACGGTTGCGCCGTCCGCCGTCGGGTCGATGACGACTTTGACCTTGGTGCGCTCGTTTGCAACAGCGGGAGCGGCGAGTGCCGCTATGAACAGAATGAGCGCGAACAGCCTACGCAAGTTCGAGCGCCCGGCCGGGCTTTACGGGCGGCTTGACGATAATCGTTTGGGCGACTTCGACTTCGCGTTCGAGGCGGCGGATTTTGTCTTCGGCTTCGCGCAGCGTTTGGCGCACGGGGGCTTGGGCGAGCCAGGTGGACCAGCCGCCGAGCACGATGCCGATGAGGGCTGATCCTAAGATGATCCAGTAGAGCCGCAGTTCGAGGACGATGGCGGGTGCGGCCGAATTGAACGGGTCGAGGCTGAACGGCACGTCGTTACGGTTTGCGACGGCGATCGTCGCGGTGGCGATCGCCAGCGCCCAGAAGAAGAGCG
>CAZLRW010000373.1:0-2029 GCA_964561925.1 uncultured Flavobacteriaceae bacterium | reverse complement strand
ACATCCATCACAGCGGCGCGCATCTTCTGTCGCTGATCCGCGAGATTCTCGATCTATCGAAGATCGAGGCGGGCAAGATGGAGCTTCACTGCGAGGCGATCGCGGTCAAAGATCTGGTGGCAGAGGCGCGAGAGCTTTCGCGTGCGGATGCGAACCATGTGCTGACGCTGAACGTCGACGACGATTTGCCCGCGCTCTATGCGGACCGCCGCGCGACGCTGCAGATGATGTTGAACCTGCTGTCGAATGCGGTGAAGTTCACGCCGAAGGGCAACGCGATCGCGGCCAGCGCCACGATGCGCGCCGATGGCGGCATGACGCTGGCCGTGCGCGACAGCGGTTGCGGGATCGCGAAGGAAGACATCCCGCGGGCGCTTGCCGTCTACTCGCAGGTCGACAACCCGCATGTCCGCCGCCACGACGGCACGGGCTTAGGGCTTCCGATCGTGCAAGCGTTGGTGAAGCTTCACGGCGGCATCTTCGAACTCGAAAGCGAGGTGGGCCGCGGAACGACCGTGTCGCTGCACTTCCCGGCGGAGCGTTCGCTGACGGCGAAGGCGGCGGCTTGAGCCGTTCGTTAACGGCGCTATGTCTTGAAAGGTTCTGCCAAACGAGCGAGATTGCCCGGCATGAACGCTGAGCGAAAAAACGACCTGGCGAAGCGGGCGTATCACCGGTTGGTGGCACGTGCGCTCAGATCGTCGCCCGAACTGTTGGACGAGGCGCGCGCGCTTGTCCGCGCTTGGCGTGGCGCGCCATTGCACACGATGGTTGTCGACCAGTGGGATGCGCTGCTTGACCGGCCATTGTCGGAAGTCCGTGCGGCGATCACGCGGCGCTCTAGGGACGCGGATCGTTTGCGTATCGATTCACCGTTTTTCGTAACGCAGACGCGGATCGTTTCCGAAGATCAGCGCCGCGCGTTGAGGAGGATTGCGTCGCGTCTGGCCTCCGCACATTAGCCGATCTCGAGCGTGCGGTTCGTGTGCTGTGCGCGCACTTCAAGACCGACACGGTTGTCGTCGTCGGCAGCCAGGCCATTCTCGCGAGTTGGCCCGATGCGCCGCCGTTGTTGCGGCGCTCCGGCGAGATCGATGCCTATCCCTTGAACTTCAAGCAATGGGAAGCGTTGCACGTCGGGGCGGAGGCGTCCGAAGAGGTGAACGCGCTGTTCGGCCACGGGTCCGATTTCCACCGAGCGCACGGCTTCTACATCGACGGCGTGGACGATACGACCGCGTCGTTGCCGGCGGATTGGCTGCAACAGGCCGTGCGGCGTCCCGTGGTGGACGGCGAGAAAACGCTGTTCGCCGTGACGCCCGATCTGCACGATCTGGTGGTCGCCAAGCTATGTCGCTTGGATGAGAAGGACCGGGCGTTTGTAGAGGAGTTGCAATCTCACCGTCGTCTCGACGCAGACATGCTGTTGCAGCGGTTGAGCAAGGTGCCGGTCGAGCACGCGATTGCCGAGCGCGCTGCCGCGTTCATTCGTGGGCTTCGATCGTCGTAGCAATCGCTACTCCGCCGCGGCGAGCGCGTAGGTGGGACGGGCGTGGCGAATGTCGATGACGTTGCGCACGCGGTCGGCGGCGGGTTGGTAGAAGACCGTCTGTTCGGCGAGCGCGGCGCGGAAGTCTTCGAGGCGGGTGCCGGGGCGCACTTCGAACGCATCGACGCCGACGCGGCTCATGAACAGCCATTGGTCGCGCAGCACGTCGCCGACGGCGCGGATCTCGCCCTTGTAGCCCATGCGGTCGCGCAAGAGGCGTGCCCAGGAATAGCCGCGGCCGTCGCGGAACTTCGGGAACTCGAGTTCGATCACCGCAAAGTGATGGACGTCGGCGCCGAGCGCTTCGGGCGATTGGTTGGAGGCGAGGCGCACGCCGAGCGGGGCGTTGCGCGTCATGAGCGCGTCGCGGTCCGCCTGAAAACGCGTCAGGGATACGACGATCGCGCCTTCGGGCAGCGGCTCTTCGTCGGCGACGCGCGCGAAGGCGTTCTCGACGAACTCGGCGTTCTTAATGAGCGG
>CAZLRW010000372.1:0-2039 GCA_964561925.1 uncultured Flavobacteriaceae bacterium | reverse complement strand
GCCGTCGAACACGAGATCGTTCGGACCGTTGAGCTTGAGGCCGTTGCACTTCTCATAGAGCCGTTCGACCTTGCCCGTCTTGAGATCGACGCGCTCGATCCGACCCGTCGTGTAGTCGGCAGGCCGGTCGCCCGGGAACAACAACCCGCCGCGGTCATGCCACTCGAACCCGCCGTTGTTCGTGACATAGACCGCGCCGTCCGGACCCAGTGCCGCGCCGTTCGGCCCGCCGCCGAGATTGGCGATGACCTCGCTCTTGCCGTTCCACACGCGCGTGAGCGTCTGCCGCGCGATTTCGACGAGCACGATGCTGCCGTCCGCCATCGCGATCGGACCTTCGGGAAATCTCAAACCTTGGGCGATTTCACGGACGGACATGGGCGCTGCCTTTCCTATCGAGGATAAGGAAACTGTAGCCGATGGGCGTCGTCTCTGACGAGGGGTGACGCGTCACAACCGTTTCGCGCCACTCGGCCGGATCGAGCGCCGGGAAATGCGTGTCGCCCTCGACCGCCGCGTGCACGCGCGTCAGATAGATGCGTGAGGCACGCGGCAACGCCAGGCGATAGATCTCCGCCCCACCGATGATCATGATCTCTTCCGGTTCCTCGCCCGCCGCAACGTCGAGCGCGGATTCGAGCGAGCCGACGACAACGGCGCCCTCGGCGCGAAACGTGCGGTCGCGCGTGATCACGATGTTCGTTCGCCCCGGCAGCGGACGCTTCGGAAAGCTCTCCCACGTCTTGCGCCCCATGGCGAGCGGGCGGCCCATCGTGCGCGCCTTGAACCACTTCATGTCTTCTGGGATGCGCCAGGGGAGTGCGCCGTCGCGTCCGATGACGCCGTTCTCCGCAACCGCAACGATGAGCGCGACGACCGGCTCCTTCATCCCCGCGCGACCTTGGCCAGCGCCTCGCCCGTCAGGCGGAAGATCGTCCACTCTTCCATCGGGATGGCGCCGAGCGACTCATAGAACTTGATCGACGGTTCGTTCCAATCGAGCACCGACCACTCGACGCGCGCGCAACCCTCCGCCGCAGCACGCTTCGCGAGATGGACGAGCAGCGCCTTGCCGATGCCCTTGCCGCGAAACGCGGGGCGCACGAACAAGTCCTCAAGATAAATCCCGTGCCGCCCGCGAAACGTCGAGAAATTGTAGAGCCAAAGCGCGAACCCCGCCGTTGCCCCATCCCATTCCGCGATGTCGCAAAAGACGCGCGGGCTCGGCCCGAACAAAGCCCGCGCCAAATCCTCCGTCGTCGCATCGACGTCGTCGATGAGACGCTCATACTCAGCAAGTTCGCGCACGAGCGAATAAACAAGTGCCGCATCCGCAGGCTTTGCAGGCCTGATGACGAGCCCGCTCACACCGCCACCGGTGCGGGGATATGCGGATGCGCCTGATACCCTTCAAGCCGGAAGTCGTCGTACTTGAAGCCGAAGATGTCCTTAACCGCCGGGTTCAAGTGCATGCGCGGCAAAGGATGGGGCGCGCGCGTCAGCTGCAGCTCCGCCTGCTCGATGTGGTTCAGATAGAGATGCGCGTCGCCGAATGAGTGGACGAACTCACCGGGCTTCAAGCCCGTCACCTGCGCGACCATCATCAAGAGCAACGCATAGGACGCGATGTTGAACGGCACGCCCAGGAAGATGTCGGCCGAACGCTGATAGAGCTGGCACGACAGCCGCCCGTTCGCGACATAGAACTGGAACAGGCAGTGGCATGGCGGCAGCGCCATGCGGTCGACGTCGGCCGGGTTCCACGCCGTCACGATCAGCCGCCGCGAATCCGGGTTCTTGCGGATCATCTCGATCAGCTTTGCGATCTGGTCGATCGCTTCGCCGTCCTGTGCCGGCCACGAGCGCCATTGCTTGCCGTAGACCGGGCCCAAGTCGCCGCGTTCGTCCGCCCACTCGTCCCAGATGCGAACGCCGTTGTCTTGCAGATAACGCACGTTCGTGTCGCCCTTCAGGAACCAGAGAAGCTCGTGCACGATCGATTTCAGATGCAGCTTCTTGGTCGTGACGAGCGGGAACCC
>CAZLRW010000371.1:0-2051 GCA_964561925.1 uncultured Flavobacteriaceae bacterium | reverse complement strand
CCTCGGCCGTGCGCGCGGGGTGATTGTAGTTCGGGATCACCTGGCGGATGCCGTGGCCCAGGCGAATGCGCTTCGTGCGCGCGGCGGCCGCGGCGAGGAACACCTCCGGCGCGGAGGAGTGCGAGTACTCGTCGAGGAAGTGATGCTCGACCTCCCAGGCGTAGTCGTAGCCGAGGCGGTCGGCGAGTTCGACCTGCGCGAGCGCTTCATGAAACAGCCGGCGTTCGTCACCGGGGGCCCAGGGTTTGGGCAACTGCATTTCGTAGAAGACGCCGAATTTCATGGGAGAGCCTCAATGACGGGATGAGGCAGTATGGGCATGAGCGATGCCGGTCGCGCAATCTCTTGGACAATGTGGCAGAATCGGCACGACGGTCGGTTTGCAGTGGGCGCGCTTTGGCGGAAGCTCCAACTCTTCTGATTCTGTGCCGGAGGAAATCGCGGTGTCTCGTTTAGCTACAATTGGGTACGAGGGCGCGGCGATCGACCAATTCCTCCTGACTTTGACCAATGCGCAGATCGGAACTCTGGTCGACGTGCGCGAGCTGCCGCTGTCGCGCAAGAAGGGGTTCTCAAAGACCTCACTCGCCGCGCATCTGGAGCGGGCGGGTATTCGGTACGTGCACATGCGCGCGCTCGGCGATCCGAAGCCGGGACGCATTGCCGCGCGAAACGGCGACATCGATCGGTTCAGGGAAATCTATTCGCGCCATCTCCGTTCGAAGGACGCCAAGGAAGCATTGATCCAGCTCGCGGCAATTGCGCGCAAGAGCAACTCATGCCTGCTCTGCTACGAGTATGAGCCGCGCCACTGTCACCGACAAATCGTTGCGTCTCGCCTCTCCAAGAACTTTGGTTTAAGCATCGAAAACTTGTTTGTGTCGAAAACAAACATTGGGTCGATGAATGACCGCAAAACCGGAACACGAAGAAGCATACATTCTCGTAAAAGCCCTGCCGCATCCCAGCTCGAAGCACGGTGAGACCGTCTGCTGCGCAGGTGTGACCGCAAAGAGCGAGTGGCGACGCCTGTTCCCCGTGCGGTTTCGGCACCTCAAGGACAACAAGTTCGGTCGATGGGATCGCCTCCGCTACCGGTGGCGCAAGCCGACCAGCGATACACGTCGCGAGAGCCGCCACGTTTTTGAGGATACGTTTGAGGTCGGCGACGAACTACCAAAACGGGAGCGGCCAAGATTGTTGGCGCCCTTGGTTCGCGCGTCAGTGAAAGATGCAATCGCAAAGGGCGAAAGCCTGGCGCTGGTCCGGCCGCAACAGTTCAAATTCACCTGGCAGGAAAAGAGCAAGAAAAAGATCGCTGAAGAACGCGCCGCCTATGAGGCGGCCGGCCAGCAGAAGTCGTTCCTCGACAATGCACTGACCAAGCTCGAACCCTGCCCCTTCGAGTTCCGCGTGAGTTTTCGCGACGACACCGGCGTGCACAAACACGCCTGCGAAGACTGGGAAACGACGGCCGGGTTTTGGAATCTCAGCAAGCGCAACGGTCCAGACTATGCGCTCGGTCACCTCGATCGCATGTACAATCACGAGTACTTGGAACACGGCATGGTGCTGGCGCTGGGCAACATGGCTGCACGCCCGCAAACATGGTTGCTTCTCGGCATCATCCGGTTGGATGAACCGAAGCAGGGTGAACTGTTATAGTTCGAGCGCGCGGTCAATCGTCGTAGAGCCCAAGACGTTGGTTGTCAGCGACAATCTTGTCGAGTATGCGCCGCCGCTTGGCCAGAAGCTTGGACACAGGCATCACGGGTCGCCCCTTCGGGCGAGCTTTCAGAACAAGCGTCAGCCCTTCGTCCACCAAAGTATCGATCGAACAGCTACGCCGCGCGGCCTCAGCCTTCGTGCGGCGGTAGAGGCTTTCGTCGATGTCGATCCTTATCTTCATGATCTTCAGGGCCCAAAAGCGCCGGCATGATGCCGGCGCTCCCGGCCCTACCCCGGCAACCGTTCGAATGTCGCGACGCCTTCGGGAATGCGGTGGAAGGGTTGTTTGTCGCAGGTGTAGATCGCCATTTTGGGCGTGAAGA
>CAZLRW010000370.1:0-2058 GCA_964561925.1 uncultured Flavobacteriaceae bacterium | reverse complement strand
GCCGGATTGATGACGTCGAGCGTCTTCGGCGAAACGGGATCGACCCATTTGCCGTCGATGTAGAATTGCAGGCGCTTATGCATCGGAATGCTCCTTCTTGGACGTGCCGAAATCGTGGTCAATGCCAGCGGCCCTCATATAGGCCGTTGCGTCTCCCAAAGCGAGCGCGCGACGCAGAAAAAGGGGCCGAAACCCGCCTTACCATCCCCCGCCGGTTGTGGTTATGTCCGCCCTTGAGTCAACGGCCTCGCGGCACATGATCCTGCTGATCGACAACTACGACAGTTTCACCTGGAACCTGGTTCATTACCTGGGCCAACTGGGCGCGGCCGTGGAGGTCTATCGCAACGACGAACTGACCGTGGACCAGGTCGTGGCGAAGAAGCCGAAAGCGGTCGTGCTGTCGCCTGGGCCTTGCGACCCCGACAAGGCGGGGATCTGCCTCGACCTCGTCGCGCGCACCAGCGAGCGGCTGCCCATCCTGGGCGTCTGTCTCGGGCATCAGGCGATCGGCCAGGTCTACGGCGGCAAGGTAGTGCGCGCGCCGGCGCCGATGCATGGCAAGGTGTCGGCGATCCGGCATCAGGGGCTGGGCGTTTTCCGCAACCTGCCCTCGCCGTTCAAAGCGACGCGCTACCACTCGTTGACGATCGACCGGGCGAGCCTGCCGAACACGCTGACCATCACGGCCGAGTCCGAAGACGGCGTGATCATGGGCGTCCAGCATCGCGAGCATCCGGTGCACGGGGTGCAGTTCCATCCCGAAAGCATCGCGACCGAACACGGGCATGCGCTGTTGCGCAACTTCCTCGAACTCGCGCGCGCCGCATGAGCGCGGATCACTTCAGAGCGCTGGTCGGCAAGGCGTCCTCTGGGGCGGCGCTGAGTGCCGCGGAAGCCGCCGACGCGTTCGACGTGATCATGGACGGCAAGGCGGGCGACATTCAGATCGCAGCGTTCCTGACCGCGCTGCACATGCGTGGCGAGACGGTCGAGGAAATCGCGGCCGCCGCCGACGCACTTCGCGCGCGTGCACTGACTGTCGACGCGCCCACGGATGCGATCGACACGTGTGGTACGGGCGGCGACGGGCTTGGGACGCTCAATATCTCGACCGCGGCGGCGATCGTGACCACCGCCTGCGGCGTCAAGATCGCCAAGCACGGCAATCGCGCGCTGTCCTCGAAGAGCGGATCCGCCGACGTGTTGGCCGCGCTCGGCGTGAAGATCGATCTCACCCCGCAGCAAGTTTCACGTTGCATCAACGAGGCGGGCCTCGGCTTCCTGTTTGCGCCCGCCCACCACAGTGCGATGAAGCACGTTGCCGCGGTGCGGCAGAGCCTCGGCTTCCGCACGATCTTCAACCTGCTGGGGCCGCTCTGCAATCCGGCGCGCGTGAAGCGGCAGCTCGTCGGCGTCTTTTCCGACCAATGGCTGGAGCCGCTGGCGCGCGTGCTGCACACACTCGGCACGGAGCGCGCGTGGGTCGTTCATGGGAGCGACGGCCTCGACGAACTGACCGTCACAGGCCCAAGCCATATAGCCGAACTCAGCCATGGCGAGGTGCGCCGCTACACGATCACGCCCGAAGGGGCCGGGCTTCAGACGCACAGGCTGGACGCACTGTTCGGCGGCGACGCGCAGGCGAACGCGGTCGCGCTCGAGCGTCTGCTCGCCGGCGAGAAAGGCGCCTATCGCGACATCGTTTGCCTGAACGCGGCGGGTGCTCTGATCGTCGCCGGCAAGGCGCCAACCCTGCGTGAGGGCGTCACGATGGCGCAACGCGCGATCGACAGCGGGGCGGCGCGCGCGACGCTCGCCAAGCTCGTCGCGGTTTCGAACGCCGACGACGAAACTGTGCTTGACCGCATCGCTGCGTACAAGCGGCGCGAGATCGCGGCGGCACAGGCCGGCGTCCCTCTGCATCGCGTCGAAGCGATGGCCAAGAGCGCCCCGCCGGTCCGGCCTTTCGCTGCGGCGCTCCGTGAAGCGGTGGCCAAGAGCGGCTTCGCGCTCATCGCCGAGATCAAGAAGGCAAGTCCGTCGAAGGGTATCATC
>CAZLRW010000369.1:0-2065 GCA_964561925.1 uncultured Flavobacteriaceae bacterium | reverse complement strand
TCGATCGCCGATCAGGCGCGCACGATCCGCATTCCGGTGCATATGATCGAGACGATCAACAAGCTGGTGCGCACGTCGCGTCAGATGCTGCACGAAATCGGCCGGGAGCCCACGCCCGAAGAACTCGCCGAGAAGCTGGCGATGCCTTTGGAGAAGGTGCGCAAGGTGTTGAAGATCGCGAAGGAGCCGATCTCGCTCGAAACGCCGATCGGGGACGAGGAAGACTCACACCTCGGCGATTTCATTCCGGACACGAACGCGGTGCTGCCGATCGATGCGGCGATCCAGTCGAACCTGCGCGAGACGACGACGCGCGTGCTGGCGAGCCTCACGCCGCGCGAAGAGCGCGTGCTGCGGATGCGCTTCGGCATCGGCATGAACACGGATCACACGCTCGAAGAGGTGGGCCAGCAGTTCTCGGTCACCCGCGAGCGCATCCGGCAAATCGAAGCGAAGGCGCTCAGGAAGCTCAAGCACCCGAGCCGGAGCCGGAAGCTGCGGAGTTTCTTGGACAACTGATCCTCTCGCGCCGCAACAAGGTCGGTGGTTAACGGGCGCGGTGCCCGGGTGCATCAGTGCGAGGCAAAGTGAGGCCGTGCGCTCGGCTGCGCTCCTCAGGCGACAATACGGGCGCTAGTGTCCCACCTACGCGTTTGGGGGGATTATTCTATGCGTCCGGTGAAGTTGGGGATGGCCGCGCTCGTGGCCGTTGTTCTTTCCGCTTGTCAATCATTGCCGCAGGTGCCGTACGACCGCGCCTCGGCCGGCAACATCAAGACCGTCTATGTCGTGACGCCCGCCATGCCGGAGCGGCCGACGGTCGCGCTTGCGTCGACGGTCGGTCAGAGCTTCGGCCTGATCGGCGCCTTGATCGATGCCGGCATGCAGTCCAGCCGCGAGAGCGATTTCGAAGCGCTTGCGAAAGCGCAGAACTTCAACGGCAAAGAAACGCTGATGCGTCATCTCGATGCTTCTTTGGTGGCGAACGGCTACGCATTGGTTCACGACACGAGCGCGCGCAAAACGAGCACGCTGCTGAAGGACAAGGACTTCGCACTGCCTGCCGGTACGGCGGCCGACGCCTATTTCGACATCGTGATGAGCTACGGCTACTACGCGTCGGGTATCTCGACGCCCTATCGGCCTTACGTGTCGATGACGGCCAAGCTCGTGCGCGCCTCCGACAAGGCGCTGTTGATGCAGAAGTCGGTCTTCTACAATCCGCTCGGCGTCGCGCCGGAACAGACGGTGACGATTGCGCCGGATCCGGCCTACGAGTTTCAAGATTTCGATGCGCTCAAGGCCGACCCCGAGAAAGCAATCAAGGGGATGGACGTCGCGCTGCAGCAGGTCGCGGGCGCGTTGGGCACGCTGCTGAAGTAGGAGCGCACAATGCTATCTCGTTCCTTGCAGGCCTGGCCGGTGCTGCCGCTGGCGCTGGTCGTCGTGGCGTGCACCACGACGGGGCGTGAGGCGATGACCGCACGTCTCGAGGTGGCTCCTGCCCAAGCTTGCGCCACCGCGCCTGCGCTGACCGGCGCGACCGCAATGACGCAAAAGAAGAAGGATGAGCCGCATGTCGCGACCATCCGGTTCGCCGATACGGCGGCGTGCCTGACCGATGCTGCGGGCAATCGCGGCGTCTATTCGGTGATCGATCTGCCGGCGAACGACCCCGGCAGCATCCTCACCGTCACGAGCTACGCGATGGGCCAAACTATTTTTTCGCCGAAGCTGGAGTTCCGTGACGCACAAGGGGCGGTGGTGCGTCAGGTCGGGCGCGACGCCTTTATGTTCAACGGCACGTCGCTGCAGGCGCAGCTGCGCTCGCGCGAGGGCGAACGGTTTCTGGTGATTGCATCGGATGGCGCAACCGTCGGCAAGACCGTCGAGCAAATCAAGGCGAGCGTGATTACGAGCGGCGTCATGGTGGGCACGGCCTGGGTGCCGGTGAACTCAGGCGCCGAAGCGAAGTCGAACTTGGTCTTCGCCCACAACGGGGAGGTGACGACGACGCTGGCGCCGATGCCGAAGGAAAAGAATCGATAGCGGGGCGCGAGCTAGG
>CAZLRW010000368.1:0-2074 GCA_964561925.1 uncultured Flavobacteriaceae bacterium | reverse complement strand
TCGCCAGCATGAAGATGAGCGACGTCGCCCAGAACTCGAGCTGCCGCCACGTGACAAGCAGATTCTCCCACGTGCCCGGCGAAAGCCGCGTGCGCACGTCGGAGGCGAACACGATCGCAAGCATCACGACCGCGATGATGCCGGAAATGGCGAAGTAATATTGACCCAGCACGAAGGTCAGATACGTCGCCGCAACCGACAGCGTGATCTCCGTCAACGCCGCGCCGCGGAACTGGTTGATCACGAACCCCGCAACCCGCGCCATCACATAGCCGAGCAGCACGCCGCCGATCAGACCCTTCACGAACTCGAGGACGCCCTCGCCCAGGCTGAGCTCGCCTGAAGGCAAGGCGGCAAGGATCACCACGAACACGGCGATCGCCGCCGCGTCATTGAACAAACTCTCGCCCTCGACGATGACGGTGAGCCGCCCCGGCGCACCGATGTCGCGAAAGATGCCGAGCACGGCGGCGGTGTCGGTGGTCGCGACGATCGCGCCCAAGAGCAGACAAATCAGAAGGTCGCCCGGCTTCGGCGTAACCGGTTCGAGCGCAAAGCCGACCGCAAGCATGCACATCAGGACGGCGACGATCGCAAGCACCATGACCGGCGCGATGTCGTCGAAGAGCCGCCGCACGTCGACCGTCAGCCCGCCCGCAAACAGCAGCGGCGGCAGGAAGACGTAGAGCAACACGTCGGCGGGCGCTTTCAGAGAGCCCAGCGCGTCGATGACGACATGGATGCCGCCCTGCCCGTCGCCGACCAGAAGCGGCGCGAAGCCCAATCCCGCGCCGACCAGCGCCAGAAGCACCGTGAACGGCAATTGCAAACGTCTCGCAACGGGCACCAGCACGCTCACGAGAATGAGCAGCGTCGCAAAGCCGAGTACGATCGGAATGACGGAGTTCATGTAGTCCTGGGTCAGCCGGGCATGAGGCCCATTCTGTCCGCAGGGACCCCGTACGCAAAAGAGAAATTCGCCGTCGGCGTGTCGCTTACCACGTTCCTGCGCCGCGTCAAGTTATCGCCATATTCGTCAGAGCCAAACGCGCGATCACTTGGGGACGCCGCGGGGACGGTATGGTCACGTGAGAGATGTCACGAGCCCGACGGCGTTAACGCCTCGGCATCGCGTCCCCACCGCCCCGCTCGCCACCACCCGCCATGCCTGCTAACGATTTGGGCATGTCCGCTCCTGCGCCGCCGACCACGCCGCAATTCCGCTGGTACCTGACCGGCGCCGCTTCATGGTTCGTGGCGTTCGGCATCCAGCAGGTCATGTTCGCCTACCTCGTGACGACGGTGCTTCACGCGCCGGCGAATCAGATCGGCCTCGCGCAAGCCTCGCTGACGCTGGCCTCGGCCGGGCTCCTGCTCGTGGGCGGCGCGGTCGCCGATCAGATCGACACGCGCCGCCTGCTGCTCATCTGCCACGCGGCCGCGATGGTGCCGGCGATCGTGCTCGCGGCGATCGTGGGCATGGGTTGGCTGCGTTACGAGTGGCTGCTCGTCTACGGTCTCTTCATGGGCATGATCACGGCCTTCATCCTGCCCGCGCGCGAGGCGATGATGGGCGACGTCATCGGCCCCGACGGCGGCCACGCCCGCATCCAGCGCGCCGTGACGACGATGGTGGGCATCGGCTTCATGGGCCAAATCGCGGGCATGCTGATTGCGCGCCTCGCCGCAAGCGTGGGCGCCGCCCCGATCATCCTGCTGCAAGCGGTGGTCCAGGCCGTGGGCGTCGCCAGCACGCTGCGCCTGAAACCGTCGACCCGCCACACCGACCACGCTGATCCCGACGGCGGCAATCAGTTCGCGCGTATAAAGGCCGGCTGGCGCGAGGTGCGATCGTCCTACGCGCTCTTGCCCGTGACGATCCTGACTCTCGCGATCGGCGTCCTCTATATCGGTGCGTTCCTCGTCATTCTGCCGGTGATCCTGCGCGAGGAATTCGGCGGCAACGTGCAGCAGTTCTCGACGATGCAGGTCTCGTTCTGGGGCGGCTCGATCATCTCCTCGCTCGCGATCAGCCGCCTCGGCAACATCGTCCATCGCGGCCGCTTCATCGTCG
>CAZLRW010000367.1:0-2077 GCA_964561925.1 uncultured Flavobacteriaceae bacterium | reverse complement strand
CGTGGAGTTGTCGCCGTCCGGAAGGCGCCGCAAGTCTGGACCCGGCCACGCAAACCGGTTGAGTTCACTGAACACAACCCACGACCTGGCACCATCCAACCCCAGGCGCTTCCTCACGGTCGCCGGAATCTCGAGTGCGAGGCTCGGCGCCCTCGGTTCGCTATGCGTGATCGGAAGCACGGTTGCGGTTATCTGCCCGTCTTGCGACGTCGTCGCGATGACGAGAGCGCAAGGTCTGTCTTTTGAGCCTTCCTCGCGACCTTCCAGAAACTCGTCGTGCCAGAGATAAGCGTACCGTATGACCAAGCCCGGCACGGGCTTCGGCAACGTCACGGCTTCCAGCCCTTGAGCTCCTTGTCCAGGTGTTTGTATTTGGCTGGCACCCGGGCCTTCATGATCTCGGCAACGTCCTCGTCTGTCAGGTCGGCCAGCGTCAGCACTTCTCGGTCGCGCCGCTTGAGCCGCTCATATTCATCAGCGGAGACCATCACGATCTCATCCTGTCCGTGATTTCGCACCACGACCGGCGCCTGCTGCGCCTTACGCTTCCAGTAGGCGAACCGTCGTTGCACGTCGGTTGCTTCTGCCGTTTGCGACCTCTTTTGCATCGCGCGCCTCTAAAATGAGCAGAATACAAAATATCAAAAATATATGAATTTTTCAAATTGGGGCTGGAATCACCGCCCCTTCCCAATCTCCCCCTTCATCCCCTCCAACGCCCCTTCCACCAGCGACAGCCCAAGCAACCGCGCCAAATCCACCGGGCCCGGCATCGTGATACGGCCCGGCGGCTTGATCCGTGCGAAGCCGGCGCGCGCGTAATAGGGCTCATCGCCCACGAGCACGACGGCGCGGTGGCCGAGGCGTTTCGCTTCCGCAAGGCTCGTCTGCATCAGCGCGAGGGCGATGCCTTGGCCTTGGCGGTCGGCGACGATCGCGATGGGGCCGAGCATCAGCGCCGCTTCGCCGCCGATCGTGACCGGCCAATAGCGCACTGTGCCGAGGATGCGCCCGGCCTCCTCCGCCACGAACGAGAGCGCCGCGACGCAGGCCACACCCTCGCGCAGCCGATAGGCGGTCTTGGCGAAACGCCCGGGACCGAACGCCTCCGCCACGATCGCATCCGCCGCCGCCGCATCGTTGGGGCCCTCGAGCCGGATCGTTATCGTCATCCTGTCACCCAGTCTTGAACCGCATGCGCCACGCCTCGGCCGCAACGAGATTGAAACACGAAGCACACGAAGAACACAAAGAAACGGTCGCTGCCCGAACGCCTTTGTGTTCTTCGTGCGCTTCGTGTTTCAAATTCTTGCGCGCTCCGCGCGCGCGGACGAGGCGAGCGCGCACCGCGCCTCACCCCTTCCCCTTCACGAGTTCGGTGAGCAGTTTGATCTGCTCGTCGTGCTTGGCGAGGATCTGGCAGAGCTGGTCGTTGCGCAGGTGATCGACCTTTTCGTGCAGCGCCATGATCTCGAGTTCCGCCTTCAGGTTCACCTCGTAGTCGTGCTGCGCGGTCAGGCGGTCCTTCGCCGATTGCCGGTTCTGCGACATCATGATGATCGGCGCCTGCAGCGCGGCCAGCATCGAGAGCAACAGGTTCAAGAAGATGAAGGGGTAAGGATCGGGCGCGCTCACGATCAGGATGATCGTGTTCAACACGGCCCAGAACGCGAGGAACCCCATGAAGATCATGATGAAGGTCCACGAGCCGCCGAACTCCGCCACCTTGTCGGCAAGCCAGGCGCCGAACGTCTCCTTGACGCCGCTTTCCTGACTGATGTCGCGGCTGACGACCGTTCGCTCCGTGACGTGCTTCAGGATGCGCCGCTTGCGCTCCGACGAGGCGTCCGCACCCAAGCCCAATTTGCGCTCCAGCGTCTGCAGCAGATGATGCGTGTTCATATGTGGTCCTCGAAACGTCGGCCGCGATTCGAGGGCGAGCTTACAGGATTGTGCGCGAGGGGCTGGAACGCGCCGCCGCGTGCGGTTAACGTCGCGCCCCTGGAAATCCAAGGGAGGATGAGCATGGGCGTTCTGTCGGGCAAGGTCGTTCTGGTCACCGGCGGCGGCAACGGCA
>CAZLRW010000366.1:0-2078 GCA_964561925.1 uncultured Flavobacteriaceae bacterium | reverse complement strand
GCCATCCCGAGCGCCTCGCGTCGGAAGCGTTGCGGCGCGAGGTGACGGCGTTGCTTGTGGGATATCTTCGACCAGACGATTGAACAATAGTCTGCGACAAGCGGCTCAATGTGCCTCGTGCTTCCCGTGATCGCCGCCATCGTCGTGTTCGCCCGAGAACCATACGCCGAGGAGATATTGGCGCAGGACGCCGGCGTCGACGACCGTGTGGGGTGCCTCTTCGGATCCGGAACTCGATAGGACGATCGCGTCGATTCGTTTGTCTTCGCGGCGGCCGCGGAACAGGAAGTAGCCCGCGGCATCGAAGCGGTCCTTTGATCCTCTCAAGAGCGACGGCTTGCGCTTGCACAAAGTGGCCGGGAAGCGAATTGTCTTGCGGATGCGCTCATCCCACCATGCGCCCAACTCATGCACGGGCACGACAGGACGCCGATCGCCCTTGAGATAGAGCGCGCGGCGCTCGCGTCCGTCTTCCGGCTCGTCCAGCCTCAGCGTTGCGACGGGCTTGGCCGGGCGGAACGGACACGCCCCTTTCGCGATGCAAAACTTGTTCAAGCCTTCGTTCGTGGGACCCCGATGCACGCCCGGCGGCGGTCGCCAAATCACCATCACGTTCGGCCACTGATCGATCGTGCCTTTGCGCTCGGCTTTCTGGGCGCTCTTGCATTTCGGATCGATGATGCCCGCGGGTGCGAGTTCGACAAGGATCGGCAGCGGTGCGGGTTCGGCGCCGGCTATCGTCACGGGACCTTGGAGAACGCCCGCGTGGCGGCTGCGCACAGCACGGCACCGCGTTTGGCGTTCGGCACCGTCGGGAGGAACTAGCTTGTGGCTCCGGCGTTTCGACGAGCGGACTCTAACTTCAATCCCGAAGTATGACGCCAACGCTTTGGTGATTTTGTCCTTCTTGGCCGCACCGCCCGTGAGGACGTTGAAGAACAGACTTGGGTACGGCGTCTCGATGACGACACGCGCCGGAAAACGCCCCGCAACTCTGCGAAAGCACCCTCTGATGCCGTCGATCCGTTCAACGTAGATGCGGTCGAAGAATGGCGGTACGTCCTCGTGCTTGAACTCTTGATGCCGCGCAAAGTACTCGTCGACCAGGATTGCTGCGTCGACCACACGGCCGAGCAACAGGGACACGTTGATGCCGCGAATGAGCGGACCGGCAAGCTCCCGCTCCAACCGAACACGTTGCCCGACCACATTCGGCAAGCCCTGCACCTTGCGCGGGCCGGGCTTGTCGTGTCCGGGCGGGACGGGCGCCTTCGCGGGTTGCGTTCGGGCGAGCGCTACGAAGTCGACCAACGGCGGTGGCACCTCGATGAACTCTTCGGCTTCCGGCAACTTATGCTCCACGCTCTGGTAGGAGATGATTGCGGTGAGGATCGCCTCGTGGCTGTGGTCGTCCGACGCGTAACTGACGACGGGCGGTTCGGGCGCGCGACCGGTCACTAAGAAATGCTCGATGGCGAGCGCGCGGAGGTGCGAAGCCTTGCGAGCGTCCGACACGTTGACGTCGGCCAGCCCTTCGATTGCCGACTCGGAGGAGCGTCGCCCGAGAGCGATGATTGTGACGACGATGGCGACCGCAACGACGGCGCCGAGTAGCACGGGGCACATGCTGGCCCACGAATTGTCGGTGATCAGCGCGACCGCACTCTGCAGCGTGTCTTGTTCCACTGCCCGCCCCCCGGCAAGTTCAGTGCAGGCACGGCACTTGATCCGCGACCCTTGTTTTCTTGGCCGGTCGATAGTGCTGGGAGGGTTTGCCGGTGCCAATATTCAATTCGGCGTTGCAGAATACTGGCGCTCTATCGTCACCGAACTGTAACACCCTGCCGATGCGAGCGGCATCGCCGGCATACAAGCGGCGAGATAGAAAGATGCGGTCTCAAGTGCGGGACGAGCACCGTCCTCGCCCGTCGCGGGAGTGCATGCGCTAACTCCCATACACCCAGGTCGCGAACGTCGCAGAGAGGTCGCGGCCCGACGACTGCTCGAACGCACGCTGGAGATCGCGGGCGGTGATCGTCTTGCCCCAGTTCTCGCGTGTGTGGTTCCGGATCGCGCGC
>CAZLRW010000365.1:0-2079 GCA_964561925.1 uncultured Flavobacteriaceae bacterium | reverse complement strand
ACCCTCCCGAACCCTTTCGAAATCCTAGGCGCCCTGCGCCACCCGCGCCGCTGAACCGTGACCCGACAGGTTACGCTTCGATGCGGTCAGTTCTATGGCGCATTCGAAGCGCGCCGAACCGCGGGCCTATTCGATCTCTCGACTTTGTCGGCGCGCCCGCATGTTGATCGCCACACGCACACCGACGCGCATTTCGTACTCGTTCTGAAAGGTACGTACGCGTCGTCGGCTCACAATTCAGACGATGCGGGAGGTCCGGGCACGCTGATCTACAACCCACCCGGAACAACCCATCGTGATCGCTTCTTGAGCGCCGAAGGTCGCTTCTTCGGTCTATCCGTTCCCGCACACCGTCTGACCAAACTCGAAGAAGGGACACGATTCGCTGAGCGGGCACACCGAATTGTGCGTCCTCGCACGATTGCGTTGGCGCTCAAGGCGACCCGAGCGATGCACGATCCCGCGCCGACGAACGACACGCTCCTCGAAAGCGTTCTCCTCGAGATCATCGGCAGCATCGAGCAGCGGTCGCCGAATTGCGGGGCGACGCCGCCCAAGTGGCTCGTCCGTGCTTGCGAAATGCTCCGCGACGAGGTGCAAACGTCGGTTTCGTGCATCGCGGCCGCGGTTGGCGTTCACCCGGTTCATCTCGCGCGGGTCTTCCGGTGCCACATCGGGGTCTCGCCGGGAGAGTACGCCCGCCGTTGCCGGATCGAGCGCGCAACCGACCGTCTACTCGGGACGAAGGAGAGTCTGGCGGAGGTTGCCGCGGCAAGCGGATACGCGGATCAGAGTCACTTCAATCGTGAATTCGGGCGTGAAACCGGGACGACACCGGGTAAGTTTCGGGCTGCGCTCCTCTAGGAGAATGTTTCATCCGTTCAAGACTTCGATTCCACGCAATGGCAAGCGTCTCCCGTCGAAGTTCTTTTGGAGCGTTGCCGTGTTAGTTCGTTTGATCGCCGCGTGCCTTGGCTTTGCAGTGCTGACCACGGCCGCGTCTGCGAGACCACTCGACGCGGCAGCTCTTGAGGAGTTGGAGCGGGCGATCGCGCGCGGTGATGCGCCGCAAACGACCAGCATCGTCATCGTCCACGAAGGCGAAGTTGCGTACGAAAGATATTGGGGCGAAGGCGCCGCCGACCGCGGCAACGATACGCGTTCGGCTACCAAGTCGCTGACGGCGCTCGCTGTGGGGTTCGCGATCGCGGACGGCAAGTTGCGATCCGTTGACGACCGCGCGTTCTCCTACCTCAAGGACATGGAGCCATTCGCGAACGACGGTCCACTGAAGCGAAGCATCACGATCGCAGACCTTCTCACGATGTCGTCCGCCTTGGACTGCGACGACAACAACGACACGCCAGGCAACGAAGAGAACATGTACCCAAAGCCCTCATGGACACGCTTTGCGGTGAACTTGCCGGTGAAGGCGAACTGGTCGCGTGACGCATCGGGGCTTGGCCCTTGGAGTTACTGCACGGCGGGCACATTTCTGCTGGGCCAGATCATTCAACGCGCAACCGGCGAACGGGTTGATCGCTACATCGAAAGGCGCTTGCTCGATCCACTGCAGGTGGGACCCCGGCAATGGGACACCTCACCCACCGGTGAGATTCAAACAGGTGGTGGTCTCGAACTGTCGTCGCGCGATCTTGCCAAGTTGGCATGGATGGTGGCTGACGGCGGCACGTGGATGGGCCGTCAGATTGTCTCGAAGGCTTGGATCGGCGAAATGCTGACGGTGCGCCGCGACTCAATCGCGGACATGCACTATGGCTACCAATACTGGCACCGTGTCTATCCATCGAAATGCGGGCCAGTTGATGTGTGGTTTATGGCTGGAAACGGCGGCAACCACGTGCTCTCAGTTCCCACATTACGCGCCGCAATCGTCGTTACGCGAACCGCATTCAACACGAGAGGCATGCATCAACAGACGATAGGCCTGCTGGAGCGCAACGTCATCCCGTCGCTGTCCTGCGTCGCAACGCGCTGACTACTTCTCCGGCCGCGTGCCCAGTGGATAGAGCCGCGTCACGTGGCCCATCTTGCGCCCGTCGCGCGCGTCCGCCTTGC
>CAZLRW010000364.1:0-2084 GCA_964561925.1 uncultured Flavobacteriaceae bacterium | reverse complement strand
GCCTGTTCTTCTTGGTTGACATGTGGCGCGCCTGCGAGCCGGTCCCGGGCGGGGCGTTAAGCGACGGGCGATTTTCCGCTTAAGTCCGCCGCCGGTGGCGGCCTATACTTTCGCGGATCACGCGCAAGGCGATGAGAATGCTTGAGAGTTCGAATTCGGCGCCGCGGACGACCATTCGCGACCTGTTTGCAAGCCCCGTCGGCGCGTTCGATTGGCCGGACACGGAGCAACTGAACGCGGAGCTGCGCGCGGCGATCATGCAGCGTTATGCGACCTCGCCGGGGCTCGTCTCGTCGAACCGCAAGGGCTGGCACTCGAAGTTCGACATGCACAATTGGCCCGAGCCATGCGTGGCGTCATTGATGACCATGGTTAAGGCATCGGCGGCGAAGCTCGGTTCGCATGTCCTGCAGGACGACGATCCGGACGTCGCGCAGCAATGGCAGATCAAGTCCTGCTGGTCGAACGTCAATCCGACCGGCGGGTACAATCAGCCGCATCACCACATCGCGGGCAACACGCTGCTTTCGGGTTTCTACTACGTCGATCTCGGCGGGTGCGACGACCGCAACTTCGCGGGGCGTACCGTGTTCCAGGACCGTAGCGGCGTCGCACTGCGAAAGGGCCGCGATCCGTTCGCGCGCGAGTATGCGGTCGTGCCGAAGCCCGGCACGCTCGTCCTGTTTCCGGCCGCGCTCTATCACTATGTCGAACCGTATCAGGGCAAGGGGTTGCGCATTTCGGTCGCGTTCAATCTCAGCCACCCGCAGCTCGAGACCGTCTACTACCCCGAGATGCTGGAGCAGGATTGGTGGTGGAAGAATTTCCGGGGCCTGATGCTGCTCAAGACGAAGGTGCCGGAAAAGGCGCGGGCGCTGCGGCGCTTTGCGTCCTACTTCATGGAAGAGCTGCGCCATCCGCACGGCAATGCGTCGTTCTTGCAGCGCCTGCGCGTGACGCGCGACCGCGCGGAGGCCGACGAGGCCGAGGCGCGCGAGGCGGCGCAACGACCGCCCGCCGGACAGCTTGCCGACAAGAGGCCGTTTGTTGAGTAGCGCGCCTTCCGCCGGTGCCGCCGCCTGGGCACCGGTCACGCTGAAGAACGAAGCCGACATGCTGGCGTTCGCACGCGAACTGCGCGCGGCGTTCCCGAATCTCGACATGAACTACGACGTCGAGTGGCTTTGCGTGCAGCACGGATGGCCCGAGAACGAGATCCTGTTTATGGCCGCGCGCGAAGGTGGGGCGATCATCGGCTATGCGGCGTTCCTGATCGCGAACACGACGCTCGCCTATGCGCTCGGGCCGTTCGTCCTGTGGAAGCAGTCCGTGCGTCAATTGAAGCTCTACCAGGGGATCGTGGCGCGCGACGACCGGGCGGCCGATCTGTGCTTCGAGGCGCTGCGGCGTGCGATGGGGCGCGGCGTCGTGTTCGCCGGCGCCGTGCAAGCGGGATCGCTGGTGCGGGCACAGAGCGAGGCTGCGGCCGGCGGCCTTGTGCGCGGTTTCCATGTGCTTGGCTGGGGCAACGAGACGTGGCACTGCCTCGTGAAGTGGGAGGGCAGCGTCGAAAAATATCTGGCGTCGCTCGGCAAGAAGAGCGGGAAGGAGTTGCAGCGCAACGCGAAGCTGCTGTTCTCGGATGCGGCGCTCGCCTGCGAGCTCAAGGTGTTTCGCACGCCGGCGGAGGCCGAGGCGTTTTTGAACGACGGCATCGCGCTTTCGGACAAGACGTATCAGAAGCGCGATTTGGGGCTCGGCATCGCGCGGGGCGGGGCGGTCGAACGGCTGATCCGCTTTGCGGCCGCGCGCGGAGCCTTTCACGGCTACATCCTCTACATCAACGGCGCGCCGGCGGCGTTTCGGTACGGCTTTCTGTGCGGCGACACCTGTACGATGAAGCAGACGGGCTATGACCCCGTGTGGGCGGACCGGCAGATCGGCAGCGTCATCTTCTTCGAGACGATGCGCGATTTCGAACGCATCAAGCTTTCCGCCGCCTGGCTCGACTTCATGCCGGACGTGACGCTGTTCAAGCTGCGCACCACGAACGACCGGCGGTCGATCCGGCACTTCTATTTCTT
>CAZLRW010000363.1:0-2086 GCA_964561925.1 uncultured Flavobacteriaceae bacterium | reverse complement strand
CGGAATATCGCCGAAATCGCCGAAGAAGTCAAGAAAAATCAGCGGAGCTGATTTCCAGAGTTGCACACAATTCGTTGAGGCACTTGCTGCAACGCGCCGCCGCCTTCCCTGTCCTGCAGACGACGATTTGTCTGGCCCCCCCAACGATCCTTCGGCCTGCAGCCTGAGTCTTCTCCGCCCCTCGTACCGTTTGTTTCCTTTCGAGCAGCTCTGGCATGAACGGACAATGCAATTCACGCCATCACACGACGTCTGACGCGTGCGCCGGATCGATCCACCAGAACGGCAAACGCCTGGGGCCGGCGCGTGGGGCGCCGTAGCCATCTTTTGCTCTTGCGCCGGTTGCTGAATACAAATATAAGGCTAACTGATTTACTGAGTTGACCATGACAACCCTCGTCTTTCCCGACGCGCGCGCGATCGACGCTGGCGTGTGGGTGGGACGCGCAACGCAAGAGGATCTGCGCCGCCTGCCCGGGGCACCGCTGAAGATCGCAGGACCCCACCTCGTGCTCTTGAGCGAACCGGTTTGGACTGGACGCGAACTCAGAGCGCGTGTCGGCGGTGTGACGGTCGTGGCGCTGGGCAATGGCGAGGCAGCCGTGTTCTTGTCCGCAACCACGGAGGAACCGTCGCCCTTCGGGCAGACGACGATCGGCGATGCGGGAGACGACAATGCGTTCTTCGGCGAGCTTGCCGTGCTCGGCAGCGATATGGACAGGATCGGACGCGCGCTCATCGCGCGCATCCGCAGCCGCTTCGCGGGTGCGCTCGCCCGCACCGAGCGGCCGCGCCGCTTCGTCGAACGGCCCGACAATTTCTGGGGCATCGAGATTCAGCGGCGTGCGGCGGCCCTCAAGCTGATCGTGCGCGCACGGGAAGAGCGCCTCGCGGCCGCAGGGCTTCCTTACGAAAGCGAACGTCCACCCACCTATTTCGCCATGACCGTGCGCAGCGACACCGACATGGACCCAGCCCTGCGCTTTCTCGAGCTGGCGGACCGCAAGGCCGGCTGATCAGGCGTAAGCCTATCACGATAGTTGCTCCCAAATGCGATACGGCGGAACGGCGTAGTCGGCAACCGCACGCGGACTGCCTCACTCCCCGTCCGCACACTCTCAACCAAAGGATTGGCTGCCAGCACCGAGGAAGACATGCCCACGAGCAGAGAACGAGCAATCGACGCCGATATGATCTGGTCGCGAGCAATCGGATCGGAAATAGGTATCGCGTCCAATAGCGTCCCCAAGCCTTTCGGCTTTCTGAGCAACGCTCAAACTTGGCGGGGCAATGTGGCGCCGTGAAGGCGGAGCTGCGCACCATGCTGAAGGCACACGACCGAAGGTCCTTCAGTTGACGAGCAACAGCCCATTGCATTTGCGTTCCCACGGGCGTACCCCGCCGCAAATCCTTGGAGCGCCACATGGCCCTGAAGAACACGCCGCTCGACAAAATTGCCGAGAGCCACGTCGCCGACCTGATCGCCGCGCAGGTTATGGAGTCGCTGCACATCGAATACAAGCGTGCCGCCTACGGCGCGAAGGACGAGGATCGGCGCGAGTTCCTCGCCGACATCTCATCGTTCGCGAACACCGCCGGCGGCGACCTGGTGATTGGTGTCGACGAAAAGGATGGCGTGCCGATCCGTCTAACGCCTCTGGCTGACGTGGCGACGGCGACCGGGGAGATCGACCGCTTGGACAAGATGGCCCGCAGCGGGATCGACGCGCCGATCGCCAGCCTGCAGATGCGAGCGGTTCCAGTGACCGGCGGGGCCATCATCGTGATCCGCATCCCGAAGAGCTTCTTGGCGCCGCACCGTGTGGTCTACCAGAACAGCAATCGGTTCTGGGCTCGGTCGACCGCGTCGCCGCGAAAGTACCAACCGACCGTGGGCGAACTGCGCCACCAATTTCTGGCAACGCCGGCGCTTTCGGAGCGAGTGCAGCGGGTCCGGCTTGATCGCGTTGCCAAGATTGCCGCCGGCGAACTGCCAACCGAGATGGATCTAGCAGAGAGAGCGCTGCTCGTCGTTCATGTCGCTCCGCTGGCGATGTTCGACGTAGGACATCAGCTATCGATGGTC
>CAZLRW010000362.1:0-2090 GCA_964561925.1 uncultured Flavobacteriaceae bacterium | reverse complement strand
CTTCCCCCCTTGAGGGGGAAGCTGGCGCGCCGAAGGCGCGACTGATGGGGGGACACGAGCGCGCGGCGCGACCCCTCATCCGTCTCGCCGCCACGCGGCGATCCACCTTCCCCCTCAAGGGGGGAAGGGCTGTGCGAAAAAGCTGAACGCAGATGCCCCAACTCCTCCTCGAACTCTTCTCCGAAGAAATCCCCGCGCGCATGCAGGCCGCCGCCGCGCGCGATCTTGAGCGCCTCGTCGTCGGCGCGCTCACCGACCGCGGCTATTTGAACGAAGGCGCGCGCTCCTTCGCGACGCCGCGCCGCCTCACGCTCGTCATCGAAGGCCTCCCCGCGGCGCAAGCCGACGTCAGCGAAGAACGCAAAGGCCCGCGCGTCGACGCCCCCGATCAGGCGATCCAAGGCTTCCTCCGCTCGACGGGCTTGAAGCTCGATCAGCTAAAAAAACAAAAGGACGCGAAGGGCGGCGAATTCTACCTCGCCGTCATCGAGCGCAAGGGCCGCCCGACGCCCGCCGTGCTCGCCGACATTATTCCGGAAGTCGTCCGCACGTTCCCGTGGCCGAAGTCGCAGCGTTGGGGCGCGGGCGACCTCACCTGGGTCCGCCCGCTGCATTCGATCCTCTGCACGTTCGACGGCGAGGTCGTGCCGTTCGAAGTCGGCGGCGTGAAAAGCGGCGCCATCACCCGCGGCCACCGTTTCCTGGGCAACGCGCCGATCGAAGCGCGCCGCTTCGAGGACTACGTCGAAAAGCTGCAGCGCGCCCACGTCGTCCTGAACGCCGCCGACCGCAAGGCGCAAATCCTCCACGACGCGAAACAACTCGCCCACGCGCAAAACCTCGAACTGATCGAGGACGAAGCGCTGGCCGACGAGGTCGCGGGCCTCGTCGAATGGCCCGTGCCGCTGATCGGCCAGTTCGACAAGGCCTTCCTCGACGTGCCGCAGGAAATCCTGATCTCGACCATGCGCGCGAACCAAAAATACTTCGCGCTCAAGGACCCGAAGACGGGCAAGCTCGCGAACAAATTCGTCGTCATCTCGAACATGATCACGAAGGACGCTGGCCGGAACGTCGTCGCCGGCAACGAACGCGTCCTGCGCGCCAGATTGTCGGACGCGAAGTTCTTCTGGGATCAAGACAAGAAAACCCGCCTCGAATCCCGCGTGCCGCAACTGAAGGACATCGTCTTCCACGCCAAGCTCGGCACCCAACTCGAACGCGTCGAACGCATCGAAGCGCTCGCCGGCGACATCGCAAAATTGATCGGCGCCGACGAGAAGAAAGCGCGCCGCGCCGCCCGCCTCTGCAAAGCCGATCTTGTCTCAGGCACCGTCGGCGAGTTCCCCGAAGTCCAAGGCGCAATGGGTGGTTATTTCGCGGAGCACGACAAAGAATCGACGGAAGTAGCCCAAGCCATTCGCGACCACTACAAGCCGCAGGGGCAGGGAGATGATGTGCCAACGGCACCGTTGACGATTGCAGTCGCGCTAGCTGACAAGCTTGACACGTTGGCTGGATTCTTCGCGATCGAGGAAAAGCCCACCGGCTCCAAAGACCCCTTTGCGCTGAGGCGCGCCGCCATTGGATTGATACGAACAACTCTTCACGGCCAGCACCGGATTCGGCTCGTGCCCTTGATGCAAGACGCCGTTCGGCGTGCGAGCAATTCACAATCCGACGTTGTTCGCGAAGCGCTTGCAAGTAAGGGCGGAAGCTCTGTGATCGCACACCTTGAAGCGATTCTGCCCAGTCATGCAGGCTTTCCAGGAATACTAAAGCCTGCTCTGGAACTGCTCGAGTTTCTGATTGATCGCCTCAAGGTCGTACTTCGCGACAAGGGTATACGCCACGATCTCATCGACGCCGTCTTCGCACTGCCGGGTCAAGACGATCTCACGCTCATCGTTCGCCGTGTCGAAGCGCTCCAGGCGTTCCTTTCGACCGACGACGGCAAGAACCTGCTCGCCGGTTACAAACGCGCTTCGAATATTTTGAAGATCGAAGAGGGCAAAGAGAAGAAGAAGGACGCAAGGCACGCGGGCTTCGCCAACAAGCCCGACGTGGCGCTGATGAGCGCACCGCAAGAG
>CAZLRW010000361.1:0-2097 GCA_964561925.1 uncultured Flavobacteriaceae bacterium | reverse complement strand
CTGCCGTCGCTTTCGTCCTCTTCATCCTGACCCGCAGCGTCATCCGCCGCCGCTCCGACGATTGAAGAGTTAAGGCCAGCCGAAACGCGATCGTCTAAAACGCTTCCTTGAACGGTCTTAAGTCGAGCTCATGCGTCCAAGCGCTCCGGTGCTGCATGTGCAGTGACCAATAAGCCTCCGCAATGGCATCGAGCCCGAGTAGCCCGTCTTCGCCCCGATCAGCCTTCATTTGCGGTAGAAACGTGTTGATCCGCTCACCGTCGATAGCGCCGTCGATGACCACGTGCGCGATGTGCAACCCCTTCGGCCCAAACTCCCGCGCCGCGCTTTGGGCGATCGCCCGCAAGCCGGCCTTCGCCGATGCGAAGCCCGCGAACCCGGCGCGCCCGCGCAACGAGGCCGACGCGCCGGTGATCAATATCGAACCGGCCTCGTGCACGAGCATCCGGCGGATCGTCTGCAACAGAAAAATGTGCCCCGCAAAACAACCGACACGCCACATCTCTTCGAAGAACGCCGGGTCCGACTCCAGATAGGCCCGTGGCCGGTTGCCACCGGCGTTGAACACGGCGACCGACAGCCTCCCGCGCGCCTCCGCCGCATCGAACGCGCCCGCAAGCGCGGCGGCGTCGGTCGCATCCGCCACAAAGGCATGGGCAACGCCGCCGGTCTTGGCAATGTCCGCCACCACCGCATCAAGGCGCGCCTGTGTGCGTCCGACGACCGTCACCGCAAAGCCTTCTCGGGCGAAACGCTTGGCGACCGCCGCACCAAGCCCCGCGACCGCCCCAACACCAACAACGATGGCGCTCTGTGTCATGTCTTGCCTCAACGCCGCACGACGGATCGCCCAGCCGTGTCGGCAGGATACCCGGAGCTGTCAAGCCAACGCTCCTTCGCGCCGAGGTAACTACGGGTGAAATCGAGAATAGGCGAGTCGTTCTTGAGCCCCGCGATCAAGGCAATGCCGAGCACGCCGGCGGTCTTGCCGCTGGTGCCCCAGTGGCCCTCCACAATCTCAACCACCTGCACCCACACTGAGCGCCCCGCACCGGCCTTACCGGTCGTGCCGGTGACCTTCAGGATCGACTCATTGACGGCTTCGTGCACGCGCGACTTGCGCTCTTGATTCATCGAGCCTTCCGGCACGGTGACGACAATCAGGAACTTCCCCGCCTCGGAGACATAGTGCCCATCGGTCCGCCCGCCGATGAACCAGTTCTCGTTGTCGATCTCATTGAACATGACCCACGCGATCGAGCGTCCGCCTCGCGTATCCTGCCCGCCCTCGATCGTCAGCAAGACACCCGTCATCTCCTCGCCCAACGAGGCTTTTTGTTCGTCGGACAGGCTGCCCTTCACATAGTGAACCGTCGCCATCGGCATTGTCGTCTCTCCAGTTCGGTTGCGTAACGAAACCATCCGTAGCTGAAAGAGTTGCGTAACGCAACTCTTTTCTTTAGTGTGCCGGCATGGGCAGAAAACGCTTCGCAGACATGAACTGCGCCGCCGCGCGAGCGCTGGACGAAATCGGCGACTGGTGGACGCTTCTGATAATTCGGGAGGCCTTCTACGGCACGACCACGTTCTCGGCGTTCCAGGAACGGCTTGGCATCGCGCGCAACATCCTCACCGACCGCCTGAACCATCTCGTCGATAACGGTATTCTGGAGCGCGACCAGGCCAAGCCCGAGGTCGAACGCTACACGTACTCTCTGACCGAAAAAGGCAAAGACGCCCTGCCGATTCTCGTCGCGCTCATGCAATGGGGCGACAAATGGATCGCCGGAAAAGGCAACGAACCGCTGCGGCTGATGGATGCCGAGAGCAGGAAGCCCATCAAACCTGTAACCGTCACCTCTGCGGACGGTCGTGCGCTCACGATCGAGACCCTTCGCATCCGCCCCGGTCCCGGCGCCGACAAAACAACACTCGCGAGGTTTCAACACAACGGCTGAAACGCAGGAGGGGCAACTAGCGCGCCGCGTTTCGCCGGCGAAGACGAAAGGCGCCCGTGCCTGGCCCGCAGCATCATCCGCCGGCGCTCGGACGACTGATCACTCCACCCGCTGCCCCAACAGCTTCTGCCTCAGAAAC
>CAZLRW010000360.1:0-2105 GCA_964561925.1 uncultured Flavobacteriaceae bacterium | reverse complement strand
TCAACTGGAAACTGCTAATCACTGGTAAGGTTGGTCTTGACGGCGTCGCGCAAGCGTTCACGGACCTGGCCGATCCCGAGCGCCACGCGAAGATCCTGATAGATCCGAGCTTGGGCTGATGACTCTTAAGATCGAAGGCGCGGCCGTCAAACACCTGAAAGCCGGCGATCTCACATTCACGGCTTACGAAATGGGGCAGGGGCCGTTGGTGCTCTGCCTGCATGGTTTTCCCGACACGCCCTACACGTTTCGCCACATGCTGCCGGCGTTGGCGAGCAACGGCTTCCGCGCGGTCGCGGTCACGATGCGCGGCTACGAACCATCGTCGCAGCCGAAGAACGGCGACTACGGCGCCGCCGCGTTGGCGGGCGACGTCGTTTCATGGATGGACGCGCTCGGCGAACGCGAAGCGCATCTTGTTGGTCACGACTGGGGCGCAAGCATCGTCTACGCTGCGGCTGCATTTGCGCCAGAGCGCGTGCGCACGATCACGGCACTCGCCGTACCGCACCCCGCAGGCTTCGCAACGGTCGGTCTCAAGGATTGGGGCCAGCTGCGCCGCTCCTGGTACATCTTCTTCTTCCAATGGCGCGGCGTCGCCGACCGCGCCGTCGAACGCAACGACTGGCGCTTTCTCGAAAAACGCTGGCGCGATTGGTCGCCGGGGTTTGACGCGCCGAACGATCTTGCGAACATGAAAGCCGTGTTCCGCGAGCCCGGCGTCAAAGAAGCGGCGCTCGCCTACTACCGCACAGCCTTCAATCAAAAGGCGCCGCGCTACGCCGAAGGCGCCGCGCTGTTCGCAAAACCCATAGCAGCGCCGACGCTCGGCCTTTGCGGCGAACGCGATGGCTGTATCGGCGCCGACGTTTTCGAGAAGTCGATGCTGCCCGCGATGTTCACGCGCGAGGTCAGCGTCAAACGGATTGCTAACGCGGGCCACTTTCTCCAGCTCGAACGCCCGGACGAGGTGCACCGTGAGATCTTGCAGTTTCTGGCTAGGGGAGAGGAGAAATGACGATCCGGTTCGACGGTAGAGTGGTGATTGTAACGGGCGCCGGTAACGGACTCGGAAGGTCGCACGCGCTGCAATTCGCGGAGCGCGGGGCGAAAGTCGTCGTCAACGATTTTGGCGGCCGCTCCGACGGCACGGGTGGCTCTTCGGAGCCGGCTGAGAAGGTTGTCGCGGAGATCAAGGCTCAAGGCGGCGAAGCGATCGCGCACGGCGCCGACGTCACCAACACCGCGCAAGTGACCGACATGGTCGAAAAGGCGATGGCGAAGTGGGGCCGCATCGACGTGCTCGTCAACAACGCCGGGATCTTGCAGGACTCGAGCTTCGCCAAAACAACGCCGGAATCGTTCCGCCGCGTCGTCGACGTGCATCTTCTGGGCGCCGCCTATTGTTCGCTCGCCGTGTGGCCGCACATGCGCAAGGCCGGATATGGCCGCATCGTGATGACCGCGTCGACGTCGGGGGTCTACGGAAACTTCGGGCAAGCCAGCTACGCCGCCGGCAAGACCGCGATGCTCGGCCTCATGAACGTGTTGCATATCGAAGGCGCGAAGAACGGCATTCACGTCAACACGATCATCCCGGGCGCCGCGACGCGCCTGACGGAAGGCCTCATCCCGCCGAAAATTCTGGAACTCATGACGCCGTCGGCGGTGTCGCCTGCCGTGCTGTTCCTGGCGAGCGACGAAGGCCCCTCGCGGGTCATTCTTGCCGCCGGCTCCGGCGGATACGCGCGCGTCTATGTCTTGGAGAGCGAAGGCATCTATCTGCCGCCGCAGCAACAAAACGTCGATGAGTTGGCGAAAAGGTTCGGCGCCATCTCCGACAAAGCGGTGCTGCACGAGTATGTCGATGGCGCCGGTGAGTTCTTGAAGTTCGTCGGCAAAGCAGCCGCCCACTTCGGCGTCGACCTCGCCAAAGCGAGCTAGCAGTCCTGAATTGATTCTGAAGGAGCACGAACTTCATGCGTGACGCCGTCATCGTTTCCACCGCCCGCACCGCCATGGCGAAGACGATCCGGGGGAGCTTCAACAACACGCATCCGATCGTTCTCGCCGGTCACGTGCTGAAACACGCGATCGCGCGCGCC
>CAZLRW010000359.1:0-2130 GCA_964561925.1 uncultured Flavobacteriaceae bacterium | reverse complement strand
CCCATGGCGCGGTTCATCTTCATTACCGGCGGCGTGGTTTCATCCCTCGGCAAAGGTCTCGCATCGGCGGCTCTCGGCGCGCTGTTGCAAGCGCGCGGATTCAAAGTCCGCTTGCGCAAACTCGATCCCTATCTGAACGTCGATCCGGGGACTATGTCCCCGTATCAGCACGGCGAAGTGTTCGTCACCGACGACGGCGCCGAAACGGACCTCGACCTCGGTCACTATGAGCGTTTCACCGGCGTCTCGGCGACGAAGGGCGACAACATCACGACCGGCCGCCTCTACATGGACATCCTGACGCGCGAGCGGAAGGGCGACTATCTCGGCGCGACGGTGCAGGTCATTCCGCACGTAACCGACGCGATCAAGGCGTTCGTCATCGCCAACACCGACGACGTCGACTTCGTGCTCTGCGAAATCGGCGGCACGGTGGGCGACATCGAAGGCCTGCCATTCTTCGAGGCGATCCGCCAATTGGGCAATGATCTGACGCGCGAGCGGGCGCTCTTCATTCACGTGACGCTCGTGCCCTATATCGCGGCCTCCGGCGAACTGAAGACGAAGCCGACGCAGCACTCGGTCAAGGAACTGCGCTCGATCGGCATTCAGCCCGACATCGTGCTCTGCCGTTCGGACCGCGAAATTTCGAAGGACGAATGCCGCAAGATCGCGCTGTTCTGCAACGTGCGGGAGTCCAGCGTCATTCAGGCGTTGGACGTCAAGACGATCTACGAAGTGCCGCTCAGCTATCACGCCGAAGGCCTCGACAACGAAGTCTTGTCGATTTTCGGCATCAAAGATGTGCCGGGCCCGCAGCTCGCGCGGTGGAACACGATCGTCAAGCGCATCAAGGAACCCGAGGGCGAGGTCAAGGTCGCGATCGTCGGCAAGTACACGGGCCTGCTCGATGCCTACAAATCGTTGAACGAGGCGCTAACCCACGGCGGCATCGCCAACAACGTCCGCGTCCGGGCGGAATGGCTGGAGTCCGAAATCTTCGAGGAGCCAGGGCACATCCAAGCACTCGAAGACGTGCACGCGATCCTGGTCCCCGGTGGCTTCGGCGAACGCGGCACGAAGGGCAAGATCGAAGCGGCGAAATTCGCCCGCACGCGGCAGGTGCCATACTTCGGCATCTGCTTCGGCCTGCAGATGGCGGTCATTGAGGCCGCGCGCAATCTTGGCGGTTTGGAAGGTGCGAGTTCGACGGAGTTCGGACCATGCAAGCACATCCTCGTCGGCCTGATGACGGAATGGATGCGCGGCAATCAGCTCGAGAAGCGTCGCGAGGGCGGCGATCTCGGCGGCACGATGCGGCTCGGCAAGTACACGGCGGTGCTGCAACCTGGCAGCAAGGCCGCGCAAATCTACGGCACGACGACGATCGAAGAGCGCCACCGCCACCGCTACGAAGTGAACCTCGAGTACAAGGATTTGCTCGAGAAGGCGGGCTTCTTCTTCTCAGGCACGTCGCCCGACGGCCTGCTGCCGGAGATTTGCGAACGCAAGGACCACCCGTGGTTCCTCGGCGTGCAGTACCACCCGGAGCTGAAGTCGCGCCCGTTCGAACCACACCCGCTGTTCGCAAGCTTCATCGCTGCCGCCGTGACGCAGAGCCGTTTGGTCTAGCGCTTTGAGCGACGACGCGCCGCCGCCCGAAGCCGCGACCCCGGAGCCCGCGGCGGCACCGCGTTCGCTCGCCGCAGCGCTCGCGACGCATCTGCATGCCATCCTGGTCGGCGTCTTCACGCTCGCGTCGTCGGTGATTTCGGCGCTGCTCGGCTACTACTTCGCCCACGAAGACCGCCAGAGCATGATGGCGCTCGAATACGACAAGCTGAGGGCGGAACACACGCTCGAGATCGTCAAGGCGCTGACGACCGCCGAGGCCCATATGACCTCGCTGTCCGTCGAAGGGCTGCAAGCACAGATGATCGTCTGCGAGCTGCGTGATCGCGTCAAAGCCTTCGCGGCGGAGATCGCACGCGCCAAACCCGCGCCGCCGTTGAAGGGCGATCCCGAAAGGGACCTCGAAATGCTTGAAATGTACCTGAGAGGCCCGGACATCGCCACGGAGTTCCGCGACGGGTGGCAGTTCGAGCTTGGCATGATGAAGACGGACTATCA
>CAZLRW010000358.1:0-2131 GCA_964561925.1 uncultured Flavobacteriaceae bacterium | reverse complement strand
AGGCGTTCGCCGTGCTCAAGCACGGGGGCCGCTTCGTGTTCTCGGCGTTTCATCCGGAGATCGCAGCCGGCGGCGTCGAGGCGAACTTCGAGAGAGATGGGATCGAGTATCGCTTGGGCGCGGAACCTTACACGCTCGACGATTATCTCGGACGAATGGAAGACGCCGGATTCCGCGATATTCGCGCGCGCGATTATGTCGTGGATCAAGGCGTGGTCGACGACATTCCTTGGGCGGCGAAATATCTTGGCCGTCCACTTCTTTTGGTGGTCGACGCCGCGCGCCGGTGAGACTGAGCCATGCCGGAACGTCCGCACTAAGGCTGTTTTGCTGTTGATTTTTTTGTGTTCGTCGCTGGTTCCCCACACCGTCCACGGAATTTGTTCGCCCGCGCGCACGTCTCGTTATCGTTTTTGACCGAAGATAAGCGCCAAACACGCAAGACATTGGACAATCGTCCTGTCGCCACCTACATGCTGTGTTTGTGAATTTAATCTGAAGTATTTATGACGCTTGCGGGTCCAGCACAGGTGTCAGCCAACTCCGGCAGGAGAGATCTGCGAGCGTCCGTCCGCTCGCCTTTGGGCCGATGGGACAGGAAACCGAGTTCAAATTCATCGGAGAGGAGGAGGCGCTCGAACGGCTCCTTCGGCATCCGGTGTTGCAGAGCATGGTGCGTGAGCCCTTGCGGGAGCGCGCGCTTCATGCCGTCTATTTCGATACTGAAAGCTCCGCGCTTCGCAAGGCGGGCATCGTTTTTCGGGTCCGCACCGACGGCAAGTCCTTCGTGCAGACGATCAAGTCCGCCGGGGCGAACGTCGCGACGCGGGTCGAGGTCAAGGCGGAGGTCGACGCCCAAGCGCCCGATCTTCGTGCCATTCCCGACAAGGGGCTGAAGAAGCGGATCGCGAAAGTGATCGGCCGCGCAAAGCTCAAGCGCGTGTTCGCGGTCGAAATGCGGCGAAGGAGCTTGCTGCTGTCGCCCAAGCGCGGCACGGAGATCGAGGCCGCGTTCGACGTCGGCGCCATCGCGTGCGGTGAGACGCGGCTGCCGGTGTGCGAGTTCGAGCTTGAACTTCTAAAGGGCGACGTCAGAGCGTTGATCGCTTGCGCACGCGAGCTTACGGCCGAGGCGCCGTTGACGCTCGCGCTGCGCTCCAAGTCGGAGCGCGGCTATGCGCTTGCCACGAACCGGGTGGATTCACCCGCGACGGCGGAGCCGCTCGTTCTGCCTGCAAAAGCGACGGCGGACGAGGCGTTCGGACGGATCGTCGGGCATTGCCTCAGGCACTTTCTGGGGAATTGGACGGCTGTCACCGTGCGGCACGACCCGGAAGGCGTGCATCAAATGCGGGTGGCGCTTCGGCGGCTGCGCAGCGCGTTCGTGTTGTTCGGCGGGCCCTTCCGTGCGGCGATGGAAGATCTCGAGGGTGAAATCCGCTGGATCGCCCACATCCTGGGCGGCGCGCGCGACCTCGACGTGTTCGAGGAAGAGGTGTTTCGACCCGCGGCGGAGGCGCATGGCGAAGATGAGCGCCTGAACGAATTGTCGGGCCTCGTGCGTGCGCGGCGCGCGGTCGCGTGGCAGGCTTTGCTCACGGCGCTCGACTCAGCGCGGTTCCGGCGGCTGGTGTTCGAACTCGCAGCCTCGACGCTCAGCCGTCCGTGGTTCGATCCCGTGGCAGGAACCGCCGCGACGGCGCGCGCGGCGCAGTTTGCGCGCCGCCGGCTGACGAAGCGCTACAAGCGCGTTCAAGAGCTGGGCGCGAAAGTGACCGAACTCGATGCGAAACAGCGGCACGAATTGCGTCTGATGCTGAAGAAGCTTCGGTATGCGGTCGAGTTCTTCGCGTCGCTGTTCTCGGAAAGTGAGACAACGCGCTTCCTGAAGCGGGTTGCGGCTTTGCAGGATGTTCTGGGACAGATGAACGACGCCGCGTTCTCGCGCGCGCTGGTCGGCGACATCATGAAGGGCGACGACGCGACGGCGGGCGTTCGCTACGCGTCCGGCGTCGTGGAGGGCTGGCACCTCGGGCATTTGCGGGATCGCGCGGCGCAGCTGAAGCGCCGTTGGCGGCGGTTGGAAGCATCGCCCCCGCCGTGGGCTTGAGCCCGCGTCAGAACAATCGGA
>CAZLRW010000357.1:0-2164 GCA_964561925.1 uncultured Flavobacteriaceae bacterium | reverse complement strand
GGGTCACTGCACCAGCGGCGATGCCGCCCGCTTGATCTCGATTCCGCACACATCGGCGCTTCCGGCCAGTAGAGACAAGTAGCCCGCCACCGCCCGTCGCCATGCGGCGGCCTGGAGGTCGCGGGCGATCGTGGGCTCGACCTCTTCAAAGGCAAACTGCTTGCCGGGGATGCGACGGTGAAGTTGGAGTACGTGGACGCCATAGTCCGTTTCGACCGGCACGGGGCAGAGCTGGCCATCGTCGAGATTGTGCAGGAAGGTGTCGATCTCGGGCGCGGTCTCACCGGCGATAACTTGGCCGAGATGGCCGCCCTGCCCCGCCGATGAGCAACGCGACTCGGATTTGGCAATTTCTGCGAAGCGAGCAGGGTCTTGTTTCAGGACTGCAAGCGCGCGTTCGGCTGCAGCCCGAGCTGCGGCACGCGCTTGTATGTCGTCACGCGGGGCTAGGTAGAGGATGTGCGAGGCCTCGAACAAATCCTGTGCTTTGAACGTACCTCGGTTGCTGTCGTAGTAGCGCCGGTACGCCGCCGAATCCGGCGCCGGCAGCTTCAGTTCGCGGCGAAGCAGTTCATCGATCGCCTTCTCTTCCGATGCAGCGTCGCCAGCGGTCCAGGCAATGCCGAGCGCCGCGCAACGCTGCAACAGCAGCTCGCGCACGACGAGCGCTTCAGCAGCCTCGGCATAGGCCTCTTCGCGGGATGAGGCGGGGTGGTATTGCATCTCGGCGAGGACTTCGCGCTCGCCGATCTCTTGGCCGTTGACGCTGATCATGATGCGGGCTTCCGCACGCCGGAGGATGGATTGCGCGTGCGCACGATCTGATAGCCGCGGCGGAAGATGTACCAAACCGGCGCGCTCCAGATGTGCACGAGGCGCGAGAACGGGAACACCATGAACATGATCAGCCCCATGATGATGTGCAGCTTGTAGGACAGGCTGACGTCGGCGACGAGTTCGCTGGCACCGGAGCGGAACGTCACGATGCGCTGTGCCCATTCGGAGAGCACGAGCATCACCGAACCGTCCATGTGCTGCAGCGAGAACGGGATGGTGATCAGGCCGAGCGTCAGCTGCACCCACAAGAGGCAAAGGATGAAGATATCCATCGGCGCGCTCGTGCCGCGGATGCGCGGATCGGCGAGGCGGCGGTGCAGCAGGATCGACAGGCCGATGAAGCAGATGATGCCGAAGATGCCGCCCGCGGTCACGGCGAGCAGTTGCTTCGCGGGCACGGAGACGCCGAGCGCTTCGTAGACCTCGTGCGGCGTGAGGAGACCCACGAAATGTCCCACGAACAGCAGCAAGATGCCGACATGGAACAACACGCTGCCGATCACAAGTTGGCGCTTGCGTAAGAGCTGGCTCGAGCCGGAGCGCCACGAGTACTGCTCGCGGTCGAAACGGATCAAGCTGCCCGCGAAGAACACCGCGAGCGCGACGTAGGGAAAGATGCCGAACAAGAAGTGGTGGAGATAGTCGAACATGTCTCAAACCCTTTGCTGTGCGTTCATCAGTGAATCGCATGCGGCCGCCTCGCCGAACGTGACGGGCGCATCTTCCCATTGGCGGTCCAGCGCATCGAGGCTGTCGTCCTCCGCACCGCCGCCACGCATGATTTCGGCGAGCAGGGTGCGATCGACCTGTTTCGAGGCGAGCGAGACGAGCGCGGCGAAGACCGGCGCATAAGGTGTTTCCTTCTTGGCTGCGCGCTGATGCAGCGCTTCGATCGTGGCTGCCGCGTCCGAGAGGATGGTCCGCGCCGTGCGGTCGGGCATCAGCGATAGAAACTCCGCGAACAGCGGCAAATAGTCCGGCAACTCGGCGCTCGTGTGCGAGAAGCCGTGGAACTTGTAAAGCGTTTGCAGGCGCACCATTGCTTGGCCGCGCTCGCGCGCCTCGCCGTAGAGATGCTCATAAAGGTGCAGCGAGAGCGAGCGCGTGCGGTCGAATAGCCAGACATAGTCATCCTGCAAGTCCATGAGATCCCCGGAACTCAAGTGCGCGAGCAACCCGTCGATCGCCACGAGGTGCGCCGGATCGAGAAGCCGTTCGTCGGTGAGCGCGGCGCCGATTTCCGGCAGTGCCGCGATCAATTCCGCCGTCGGATAGGTGAGAAGCGCGCCGAGCGCGCGATAGGTCTTCATCACATCGTCTCCGTCGG
>CAZLRW010000356.1:0-2170 GCA_964561925.1 uncultured Flavobacteriaceae bacterium | reverse complement strand
CGTGCGTAGGGCGCGCAGTCCGCCTCTCTCGGATAGACACGCACGACGTTCAGGAAGAACGGCAGCGAGGAACTCGACTTCGCGGTGCGGTAGGAGAGGCGATAGATGAAGCGCACCTCGCCGCAGCTCGTCGTGTCGAAGTCGGCGCGATCCATGCGGTTGACGATGCCGATCAGCTTCATCGCGCCGAAGGGCGAACTCAGCCAGCGATGGTCGAAATGGCGCGGCTCGTCGCCGTCGTATTCGATCGTGTAGGGATATTGCGAATTGTTCGAGAGCTGGCGGATGAAGTAGCCGCCCTTCGTGTCGTTCGCCGACCGCTTGCCCTTGTCTTCGAAATTGCGGATCAGGCGCACCATTTCCGGGATGTCGCCCATGCCCGGCGGGATCGCTTGCGGCAGTTGGTCCGTGCGCGGGTCGTGGGCGAGCGGCCGGCCGATCGTGTCGGCGAGGTTCTTGTAGAGCGCATTCCCGGCGTAGAGGTCGTTCGTGGCGGTGGCGCGTGCGCCGCCCAGCTGCTCCGACAACGAGAAGCCGCCGTTTTCGAGCGCGTTCAGCGTGGGCACGTCGAGGACGTTGACGGTTGCGGGTTCGGCGGCGGCGGCGCTCGCGAACAGCGCCGCCGTCAGTGCCGCGATCGTCCAACGCATGCGAGCCCCCTTTATCGCTGCTAGAGCGCGAGCATATGCCCTTCCTCGGGTTTCGCCTTGCCGGTCAAGGTGTCGCGGTAGATGCGCTCGACCTCGGTCTTGCCCTTGCTCTCAGTGACTTTCATCCAGCCGTCGACCGAGGCGATGAATTTCCTCCAGGCATCGGCTGTACGCTTCTCGACGCCGCCGGGGCCCCAATCTTGCGTGCGCTGTTTGATGTGGTCGGGGGCGAAGAACAGCGTCGGCGCGGGGCCAGGCAGTTCGGCGCCGAATTGCAGCTTCTCCCAATGCGTGGCGCCGACGGAGCAGGAATACTTCAGATTGTCGTTCCAGTGCTTGTGCACTGCGGCGCGCACGTCGCCGTTGCCGGCCATGTCGACGAAGACGGCGGTCTTGTCGCGCGGGCTTTGGGTGATCGCGTCATAGGGAACGATGCGGTCGTAGTATTTCGTCTTCTCGACGAACGGGACGTTTCCCTTCGACGTCAGGCCCACGACCGCGACTTGGCCGCGGCGGTTCGCATGCAGCAGGTGGGCGAGGGCGAGCGAGGTCTTGCTCGAGGCGCTGGAAATCACGACCTCGCGCGCGCCGAAGAAGTCGCTCTTCGCCAGGAAGTCGTCGATGAAGAACGAGGTCATGAACAGCGGGCGGAGCAGCGCTTGTTCGGCTTCGCGCGCCTTGTCGTAGGCGGGGTCGGCGTCGACGCGCTGATAGATGTTGTAGAAGACCGACATCTTCTGGCGATGCGCGGCGCCGTCCGAGAAGCCGTTGGGCCCTGCGCGCGTGGGCTCGACGACGAGATGCGTCGACATCGGGAAGTAGCCGTAGACGCGCGTGCCGGGCGCGACGCCGTCGGCCTTCGACTCCACCACGTCGCCGAAGCCCCAGACCGGCACGCGGCCGAAGCCTTCGGGCGCGGGGAAGAAGTTCCAGTACATCATCATGTCGCCGAACGCGCCGTAGGTGACGTTGTTCGCAGTGAAGGCGAAGCGGTCGACCTTGATGAGCGCTTGACCGGCGTTGAGGGTCAGCGGCGTTTCGACGAATTTCGTTTCGTGAAGATTCTTGCGGCTGACGAGGAAGTCGGTGGAGGTGGTCATTGTGCGGGCTCCCGATATCGGACCCGCAGTGTGTCACGGCGCGCGATGGTGCGCTATGTGGGACAAATGCGCTACGCTGCCAGGCCGCGACCCGCAAGTTCGGCGCGATAGTCTGCCAGGTGCGCGTTCATTCGTGCGGCCTCGTCCGTGAAGTCGAAGGCGCCGTCGTCGCCAAGTTTCTTCTCGACGTCTGCGGCGATGGTGGACAGCGCGGCGGCGCCCGCCATGGCGCTCGCGCTCTTCAAGGAATGCGCGAGGCGCGCCGCCTCAACGGCGGCGTCCCTGCGGCCGGCGAGAGCGGCAAGTTGGGTCAGTTTTGCGGCCGTGTCGGAAAGGAACGTGTCAACAAGCAGGCGCAGCATTTCCTCACCGGAGTCGGTGCGGAAGCGTTCGATAACGCTCCAATCGACCGTTTGGGTG
>CAZLRW010000355.1:0-2178 GCA_964561925.1 uncultured Flavobacteriaceae bacterium | reverse complement strand
TCGATGTAGCGCTTGCCTTCGACGTCCCAGATCTCCGCATTCTTTGCGCGCGCGGCGAAAACTGGGTGCGCAGTGTTCACGCCGCGCGGCACGGCGGCCTGACGGCGGGCGAGAAGTTCGGCGTTCGTGGTCATCTAGGGTCTCCGCTCTTGGGCGGAGAAGTAGCGCAAGCGGCGGCGGCAATCCATGGCCGTCGATTGAACCGTGCGTGGCTTCGGCCTATGATGGCGCTGCTCCTCCATAGCGAAGCTCATCAGAGCCTCTCGGCCGGACATTGGGCCTTTAACGGTTGAAGGAGCGCCCTTATGGGCGTCCGGCTCCCACGGTCAGGGCATGGGTCTTGGCGCGGTAGGTCCCTCAACACTTGCGAAAGCAACGAGGGACAGACATGCGCGTTGCAATCCTCGGTCATGGCGGTCAGGCGCGGCTTCATGCTCGCGCGCTCAAAGCGTTGCCGGATGTCGAGTTCGCGGGGTTTGGTCTGCGCTCAGCCCTGCCGCACGACATTGGCGTTCCTGCTCGAGCGGCGGAGGACGTGATCGACGATCGGTCGGTCGATGCGGTCGTGATCGCGACGCCGACATCGACGCACGCGGCGCTGGCGTGCGCCGCGTTTGGGCGAGGCAAACATGTGCTCTGCGAATGTCCGATCGCGCACACCCTGGACGATGCCGACCGGATGATCGAGGCGGCACGCCGCGCGGGGCGCGTGTTCCAGGTCGGGCTGATCCACCGCTTCGAGGCGCCTTATGTGCGACTGATCGGCGAGATGAGGTCGGGCGCGTTAGGCCGCATCCACGCGGTCGAGACGACGCGGTTGTCGGCGCACCTGTCCGACGGGGCGCAAAAGGCGCATCACGGCGATGCGATCGAAGAGCTTCTGACGTTCGATTTGCACCTGCTGGCGTGGGCGTTCGGCCGCCCGGCATCGATTGCCGCGCGGGCGGTCGACGAGCGCGGGCGTGCGCGGCATGTGGCGGCGCTCGTGAGCTTTCCGGGGTTGGTCGCGAGTTGCACGGCGTCGTCATACTTGCCTGCCGGATTCCCGTTCACGGAACGCACGCGCATCTTTGCGGACGTGGGGCATGTTGAAGTCGTGCTCGAGCTCTCGCGCGAGGCGGTGCGTTGGACGTATGAGGTCACGCGTGCGGGTGGAGCGGTCGAGCGCGTGCCCTTTGCCGCGGAAGACCCTTCGATTGCTCAGATACGCCACTTCGTGGAGCTTGCGTCGGGTGCGGCGGCGGAGAACCGGGCCGACGGATTCGCCGCGCGCCAGATGCTCGAGCTGACGCTTGCCGCCGCGGCGGCCGCACGGAGCGGCAAGGCCGTCGACCTTGCGTGATCAGGTCTTCGCCGTTTCTTTCGCTTCGATTTCTTGCGCGCGTTTGAACGCGGGGCGGCTTTGCGCGCGTTCGGCGAACTGCGCGAAGGCCGGGCGCTTGTCGATCATGCCGAACATCATGCCGAAGCCCAGGGATGAGCCAATGTAGAGGTCGGCGGCGGTGAATTGATCGCCGAAGAGCCAGGGGCCTGGTTTCAGCGCGGCTTCGAGCGCGCCGAACGCGCGGTCGTAGTCGCCCCAGCCGGAGGAGAGACTGTTCGGCGTCTGGCCCATGCGCTTCTCGACCATCGCCGGTTCGAGCGTCGTGGGCGAGAACATCAGCCATTGCAGGAAGCGGCCGCGACGCGGGTCGGTCGGGGGCGGCGCGAGTTTCTTCTGCGGGAACTTGTCGGCGACGTAAAGCAGGATCGCCGCCGTCTCGCCGAAGCCGATGCCGCCGTCTTCGAGGCCGGCGACTTTGCCCATCGGGTTGATCTTCTTATAGGCGTCGGTCGGATGTCCGGGCGCGCGGATGTTCACGCGCACGATCTCGTAGGGTTCGCCGACCTCTTCCATCATCCAGAGCGCAGTGAACGCGCGGGTTTGGGGGCAGTGGTAGAGTTTCATCATGGTGTCACCTCAATAATCGATCGTCATGGCCGGGCTTGACCCGGCCACCCAGGGTTGCGCGGTCGCAAGAGTCTCACACAATGAAACAATGACACCATGGACGCTTCGCGCCGACGGCGCATCATTGTTCCATTGTTTCATTGTGTGAGCAGTCCTACTGCATTCGGGCTGCGGCCCTGTTGGGGTGGACGGCCCCCGACGGCATCAGTGTGCCAGAATGAGGTCTG
>CAZLRW010000354.1:0-2184 GCA_964561925.1 uncultured Flavobacteriaceae bacterium | reverse complement strand
GAACGCCGCCCGGTCCGCTCGGCTCCAGGCATCCCTCAATCACCCCGTTTGCCGCATTCCAAACCGGCGACCAACCGATCATCATCGCGGCCGGCAACAACGGCCTCTTCGCCAAACTGTGCGAAGCGATTGACGTGCCAGCACTCGCCGCCGACGAACGCTTCGCAACGAACGACCTGCGCAACACGAACCACGCGGCCCTTGCTCAAGAAATCGAACGCGCCCTCGGCGCGAACACCGCCGCGCACTGGCTTGCCAAGATCGAGGCGGCCGGCGTCCCCTGTGGCCCGATCAACAACGTCGCCCAAGTCCTCGCCGACGGCCACGTCCAATCCCGCAACATGGTCGTGACCATGCAAGACGCCGACATCGGCGAACTGAAACTCGCCGGCAACCCGATGAAGCTCTCCGCCTTCGCCGACGCCAAGACGCGCCCGCCCGCGCAAAAACTCGACGAAAGCGGTGAAACAATTTGCAAGTCAGGTTTTAGTCATCTCTGACTTGACAGAATACGGAATTTACGGAAATTATCGCGCATGAAAAAGCCCCCCCAGAAGCTCCGCGGGTTGTCCGAGAAGGCCGCCAAATACAACCCGCGCCCGGCGGCGCCGAAGCGCAAAAAGGTCAGCGACTATCCAAAGGTAACGGCGTCCGAGTTCGCAAAGAATTTCGGCGAGTACCGGGAACTGGCCTTGACCAGGCCCGTGGCCGTCACGAGCCACAATCGCACCGTCGGTTTTTTCATCTCGCCGGAGCACTTCCAGGAATATCTGCGTGTTCGAAAATCGTCCAGACGCGCTTACAAGGCCGAAGACCTCCCGGAAAGCACGATACGGGCGATGATGAATTCAAAAATGGACAAGAAATACGACTACTTGAACAAACTGCTTGACGACTAATGTCCATACCGGAGCCGAAACCCGGTCTCGTTGTTCAATTCTCCTACCTCTGGGCGCATGAGCACGCGCTCGGGCGCGAGGAAGGCGTCAAGGACCGCCCTGCAGTCATTGTGGTTGCAGTTGAAGAGGGTCCTGCCAATAAGCGCCGCGTGACGGTCGCTCCAATCACGCATAGTGAGCCCAAATCGCCAAGCGACGGAATCGAGATTCCAGCCGACGTCAAAAGAAATCTCGGCCTCGACGACGTGCGGTCATGGATCGTTGTCAGCGAAGCCAACAGATTTGTTTGGCCCGGTCCCGATATCAGACCGATTCCCGGCTCGAATCCGCGGCGCTACCACTACGGCTTCATTCCGCCGCGGCTATATGACCGAGTTCTTCAAGCCTTCATTTCTCGCTGGAGCAAGGGTGCGGACAAGCCAACGCCTCGCTGACCTGAAAGCGTTCATGCTAGCGTCCGCCTGAATCATGACCCAGCCCGCACCCATCCACTCACCCGCCCACGCGGAACCGCCTTACTTGCGCGGCCTCAATGAGGCGCAGCGCGAGGCGGTGATGACGCTCGACGGTCCGGTGCTGGTTCTGGCGGGCGCGGGCACCGGCAAGACGCGCGTGCTGACGACCCGCCTTGCCCACCTCATCGCCTCGCGCAAGGCCTGGCCCAGCCAGATCCTCTCGGTCACGTTCACGAACAAGGCCGCGCGCGAGATGATCCATCGCACCGGCGAACTGATCGGCGGCATGGTCGAGGGCATGCCGTGGCTCGGCACGTTTCACTCGATCGGCGCGAAGATGTTGCGCCGCCATGCCGAACTCGTGGGCCTGAAGTCGAACTTCTCGATCCTGGACGAGGACGACCAGCTGCGCCTCTTGAAGCAGGTGATCGAGGCCGCGCGCATCGACGAAAAGCGCTGGCCCGCACGTCACCTCTCATCGCTCATCGACAGCTGGAAGAACCGCGCCTTGACGCCGGCGCAAGTTCCGGCCGGCGAGAGTTTCGCCTACAGCAACGGCAAGGGCGCCGAACTTTACGAGGCCTATCAGCAACGCCTGAAGGCGCTGAACGCCGTCGACTTCGGCGACCTGTTGCTCGACGTCATCACGATCCTGAAGACACATCCCGAAGTGCTCGAGGAGTTCCGCAACCGCTTCGCCTACATTCTCGTCGACGAGTACCAGGACACGAACGTCGCGCAATACCTCTGGCTGCGGCTGCTCGCGGGCGAACGACGCAACATCTGCTGCGTCGGCGACGACGATCAGTCGATCTACGGCTGGCGCGGCG
>CAZLRW010000353.1:0-2185 GCA_964561925.1 uncultured Flavobacteriaceae bacterium | reverse complement strand
CGACCGCGCACGTTGTCGGGGTCCCAACCACGTTCGAGCGCATCGACGTAACCGGGCAAGGCGCCCACCGTCGGCTTCAGGAGTCTCACGGGTTCGATCATGTGCGCCTCGCGTGGCGGGCCTCATGATCGATCAACCAGCGCTTTCGCTCAAGGCCGCCGCCGTAGTGGACGAGGCTGCCGTTGCCGCCCACCAGGCGGTGGCAGGGGACGACGATCGAGATGGGGTTGAAGCCGTTTGCGGCGCCGACGGCGCGCGGGGCGTTCGGGCGGTCGATCGCGCGGGCGTGGTCGCCGTAGCTGCGCGTCGTGCCGGGCGGCACGCGGCGCAGCGCGTTCCAGCATCGCTTCTGGAACACCGTGCCGAAGTCCAGCACCGGGAGTTTGTCGATCGCGTGGATGTCGCCTTCGAAGTAGCGCGCGAGGGCGAGCGCGAGGCGTGTCGCCTTCTGTGCGCGTTTCACGTCAGCCCCTGGGAAGTCGCGTTTCAATTCCTTCGCGCGGCGTTCCTCGCGGTCGGCGAACGCGACGTTTGCGAGCGCCCTCCCGTCGTGCGTGATCAACAGCGGGCCGATCGGGGTTTTGATGCGTTCGACGAAGAGCTGCATGTCAGTCCGCGAGGCTCGCCCACAGATGCATCGTCGCGTAGGCGCGGTAGGGGCGCCAGGCCTCGGCGCGGCGCAGCACTTCCTTGTCGCTTGTCGTGTTCAGCGCCTTGCGCACGCCAAGGTCGGAGGCGGGAAACGCGTCGGCATAACCTAAGCGCATCGCCATGTAGTGCGCGGTCCACGGGCCGAAACCCGGCAGATCGACGATGCGTTCGACGAACTCGTCGAGCGGCGCGGTGTTTGCAAGCAACGCCGGATCGTCGGCAACGGCGCGCGCGAACGTCGTGACCGTTGCCGCGCGTCTGGTGGTGAGGCCTAGGCCGCTCAAGTTTGCATCCGCAAGATCGTTCGCTTTCGGGAACAGACGCGTGAGTTTCGGATGACCCTGCGCCGCCGTCTTCCCGAATTTCGATGCTATGCGGCCGGCGAGCGTGGATGCCGCGGCGACGCTGACCTGCTGTCCCAGGATCGCCCGGACGCCGAGTTCGAACGGGTCCCAGACGCCAGGCACGCGCAAGCCCGGGCGCTTCTTCAACGAGGCACTTAGCGTGGCGTCGCGCTTCAGGTGGGCGGCGATACGTTTGCCCTCGGCGTCGAGGTCGAAGAGACGGCGCAACCGCTCGGCCAGCGCGCGTTCGTTGGCGTTGGCGTTCGTTGCGATCTCGCAGGCAAGCGCGCCTTTGGCGGGCGTTACCGACAGCCAACCTTGCCCCCGGCCCGCGACGAATGTCCGCCGGTATGTCGGCCCGTCGACCTCGTCGACACCGGGGATCGCGCGCGCGGCGAAGAACCTCAGCAGCGCGGACCAATCGTAGGGCGGTACATAGGCGAGCTCGCGCTTGAACGCCGGCACGCCTTAGTCGCCGGCGACAAAGGTCTGCATGACCCATTTGCCTTTGCGCTTCTCGAAGATCGCGCGGTAGTCGATGGGGCTGCGGACGTCGGTTGCGAGAACGAAGCCGCGTTGGCCCGCCACGTGCTTGACCTCGACCCAGTCGTTCGGACCGGCCTCATGTTGTGCGGAACTGGAGGCGTTCACGACTTCGAGAATGTCGTGGTCGAGCTTGCGGACGACGCGGCCGTTCGCATTCGGCGCGTCGCGCATGACGGCCTCAGGGTTCATCACGGCGACGCTGGTGAAGGCGTCGAATTCCTCAGGGAACGCCGCATAGACGTACGGGGCCGCAAAGCCGCCGGGAACGGGAAACGTCCCGCCGTTGTCGACCACGAGCGAAAGCGCCTTCCAGACTTTCGTGTCCTTGTCGAACGGCTTCCACATTTTGTGGAACTCCGGCGCGCCGTAGTGGCCGCCGAAGCTGAGGTGGATGTCGGACGCGAGATAGTGAAAGAGCTTCGCCGCGTCCTTGCGCGCGATGACGTCTTTGAGTTCGTTGCGGAACTTCACGAAGGACGGGTCCTTCGCGGCCTCATCCACCGGTAGCAGTCGCGCCGGTGGCGGCGTGCCCGCGGCCTGCGCCGTCGCCGCGGCGACCGTGATCAAGATAATGCTCAGCCAACGGACGATCATGCGGCTTCCTCTGAGGCGAAACGGACGGTCGGCCAGTCTCGCATGTAGCG
>CAZLRW010000352.1:0-2185 GCA_964561925.1 uncultured Flavobacteriaceae bacterium | reverse complement strand
TTGTCACAGGGGTGGCCGAGAACATCGAGTACGTGCTGACGCCGGCGGTCGTCGTCTTCTTCATCGGCTCCTACATGGGGGCGATCATGGAGACGGGGCCGGAGATACAGCCGCTCTATTGGATCATGGGCTATGCGATCTTCGTCGGCGCCAATCTGTTCGGCGTCGAGCTGTCGTTCCGGGTGACCGTGTTCGTGACGTTGCTGGCGCTCGGCTGTCTCATCTTCTTCTACGTCTTGGCGCTGCCGAACATCGACTTTGCGAAGAACGCGCTCAACATCGGCGTCGGCGCGGACGGGGCGCTGGTGCACCTGCCGGAGGGCGGCGGGCCGTGGTTCCCGAGCGGCATCAACGGCGTGCTTGCCGCTTTGCCGTTCGCGGTCTGGCTCTATCTTGCGATCGAGCAGCTGCCGCTGGCGGCGGAGGAGTCGCACGATCCGCGCAAGGACATGCCGCGCGGCATTCTGCTCGGCATCTTCACGCTGATGGCGAGCGCGTTTCTGGTGCTGACGCTGAATTCGAGCCTGGCGCCCGGCGCGTGGGGGTTGAAGGCGTCCGGCGAGCCGCTGCTTGAAGGGTTGCGGACACTGCTGGGCACCGATCTTGCCAAGGTGCTCGCGGTCATCGCGATCGCGGGGCTGATCGCGAGCTTCCATGCGATCATCTTCGCGTTCGGACGGCAGATCTATTCGCTGTCGCGTGCCGGGTATTTCCCGCGATTTCTGTCGGTTACGCACGGCAAGCATCAGACGCCGCAGGCGGCGCTGATCGCCGGCACCATCATGGGGCTCGGCGTCATGATGTTCATCTGGTTCGTCTACGGCCAGGAGAAGGGCGGGGCGTTCATCGGTGCGGCGTTGCTGAACATGGCGGTGTTCGGCGCGATGATCTCCTACGTCATGCAGGCGATCTCGTTCATCCTGTTGCGGCTCAACATGCCGCATATCGAGCGGCCGTATCGCAGTCCGTTCGGGATTCCGGGGGCCGTCGTGACGCTCGTCATCGCGCTCGTCACGATATGGTTCCAGGTGACCGATCCGGCGTTCCAAGACCCCGTGCTGATGGTCGCGGGTTACTATGCTTTGACGATCGTCTATTTCGCGATCTTCGGGCGGACGAAGCTCGTGCTCTCGCCGGAGGAAGAGTTCGCCATGACGAAGGGCAAGGCGGACTACAAGACGCACTGACGGTGGACTGACGCGTTTGGGGAGGTTGCGCGCGGGCGCAGCCTCCTTTCTATTTGGGGCCGAGCAATTCGGAGCGCCCCCATGGATCCCCGGCAGGTCAAGACCGCCGCCGACGCGCGCGCCATCGTCGAGGCGCGCAATCTCTCCCACGTCAAGGTCGGCGTGTTCGATATCGACGGCATTCTGCGCGGCAAGTACATGGGACGGGAGAAGTTCTTCTCCGCGCTCGAGAAGGGGTTCGGATTCTGCGACGTCGTGCTCGGGTGGGATTCGAACGATCAGCTCTACGACAACGTGAAGCTGACCGGGTGGCACACCGCCTATCCGGACGCGAACGTTCGCGTTCTGCCGCAAACCTGCCGCGCCGTGCCGTTCGAGGGGGACATGGTGATGTTCCTCGCCGAGTTCGAAGGCAAGGCCGAGGAATGCTGTCCGCGCGGGTTGCTCCGGCGCGTGATCGCGCGGGCGGGCGACATGGGATTTGCCGTTAGGGCGGCGGCGGAGTTCGAATTCTTCGTCTTCGACGAGACGCCGCATTCGGTGCGCGAGAAGGCCTATCGGAACCTCAAGAACATTACGCCGGGGTTCTTCGGGTATTCGGTGCTGCGCTCGTCCGTGCACGCGGAGTTTTATCATGAGCTGATCAAGCTCTGCGAGGCGATGGATTTTCCGCTCGAAGGGCTGCACACGGAAACGGGGCCGGGCGTGCTCGAGGCGGCGATCGTGCATTCGGAAGCGGTCGAGGCCGCGGACCGCGCGGCGTTGTTCAAGACCTATTGCAAGGTCCTTGCCGAGCGGCGCGGGTGGATGGCGACGTTCATGGCGAAGTGGTCGCGCGACTGGCCGGGGCAGTCCGGGCACCTGCACATGTCGCTGTTCGACAAGAAGGGGAAGTCCGCGTTCTTCGACGAGAAGGCGGCGCATCACATGTCCGACACGATGCGCTGGTTCGTCGGCGGGCAGCAGAAGCTGATGCCGGAGCTGCTGTCCATGATCGC
>CAZLRW010000351.1:0-2188 GCA_964561925.1 uncultured Flavobacteriaceae bacterium | reverse complement strand
AGCAGCTTCATCAACGGCCCGGCGAGGATGTTCGCGAAGATCAGATCGTAGGGCGCGTTCGCTGCGATCAGCGGCGTTTTGAAGCCGGCCGCGGTGGCCACGCGCAGGTATGGGGCGGCGCGGTTCAGTTTCGCGTTTTCGATTGTCTTGAGCGTCGCGAGCGGATCGATGTCGGTCGCGACCGCGGGGCGGCGCGTCAGGCGCGCGAACGCCATAGCGAGCACGCCGGTACCGCAGCCGAGGTCGAGGGCGTTTCTGAACGCGCGCTGCTTCGCCAAGTGTTCGAAGGCGAGCAGACAGCCGCGTGTCGTGCCGTGGTGGCCGGTGCCGAACGCGTAAGACGCCTCGATCTTCAGGCCGATCGCGTTCGACGGCACTTGCGCTGACGTGTGGTCGCCGTGGAGGAAGAAGCGCGCCGTCCGAACTGGCGGCAAGCCCTCAAGTGCGCGGGCGACCCAGTTCTCGTCCTCGATCGGGATCACCCGCATCGGGTGGCCGAAGCGCTTCAAGAGGTCTTCTTCGTCGGGCGGTTCGGTGAAGAAGGCTTCGACCTCCCACAAGCCGCGTTCGCCGAGTTCGAACGCGGAGACGACGGGCGCGGGTTCGAGCGCTTCCAGCGCCTCGCTCAACGTTTGCGCGTCGCGCTTCGAGACGACCGCGCGGGCTTTCCAGCACACCGGCATCAGGCACGCGCCAGGAAGTTCGCGATCACGCGCTTCTCGCCCGCCTTGTCGAAGCTGACCGTCAGCTTGTTGCCGTCGATGCCGGTGATGCGCCCGTAGCCGAATTTCTGATGGAACACGCGCTCGCCGCGGCGGAAGGTTTCGGCGGCGGGGTCTGAGGTCGCGACGAGTTCGGCGTGCGCTTCGATCGCGGGCCTGGAGCCGAACACCTCGCCGCGCCGCGCTTGGGCGCGCTGCCAGCCGGGCGATGAGTAACCGCTGTCGAAGACCGGCGCGGTCGAGAGGTTCGCGTTGCCGTAGGGCAAGCCCGGATCGCTTTCGACGACGATCGCGTCTTGAGGGAGTTCCGCGATGAAGCGCGAGGGCATCGCCGACTGCCACATGCCGTGGACGCGGCGGTTTGCGGCGTAGCTGATTTTGGCGCGTTGCCTGGCGCGGGTGAGGCCGACATAAGCGAGGCGCCGTTCCTCTTCGAGGCCTTGCAGTCCGTTTTCGTCAAGCGTGCGTTGGCTCGGGAACAGTCCTTCTTCCCAACCCGGTAGGTACACGGTCGGAAATTCGAGGCCCTTGGCGCCGTGCAGGGTCATGATCGTGACCTTCTCGGTCGCGTCGGATTGCTCGATCTCCATGACGAGCGAGACGTGTTCGAGGAAGCCTTCGAGCATTTCGAACTCCTCCATCGAGCGCACGAGTTCCTTCAGGTTCTCAAGCCTCCCCGGCGCTTCGGGCGAGCGATCGGTCTGCCACATCGCGGTGTAGCCGCTTTCGTCCAAGACCATCTCGGCGAGTTCGATGTGGCTGAGCGCGGTCGCCTGATCGCTCCAGCGTTTGAAACTCTGCACGAGTTCGCGCAGCGCCGAGCGGGCACGCGCGGGCAGTTCGTCCGTTTGGATCAGCGCGTCGGCGGCGGCGAACAACGGCTTCTTTAACGCACGCGCCATTTTGTGCACGGCCTGCAGCGCGGCGTCGCCCAAGCCACGCTTCGGCTTGTTGAAGATGCGCTCGAAGGCGAGGTCGTCGTCGGGTTGGGCGACGACGCGCAGATAGGCGAGCGCGTCGCGAATTTCCTGGCGCTCGTAGAAGCGCGGGCCACCGACGACGCGGTAGGGAATGCCGAGCTGCACGAAGCGTTCTTCGAATGAGCGCATCTGGAACGACGCGCGGACGAGGATCGCGATGTCGGAGAGCTTGCCGCGGTTGCGCGCGACGAGTTCGATGTCGTCGGCAATTTGGCGCGCCTCTTCCTCCGCGTCCCACACGCCCTTGACGGAGACGCGTTCGCCCTCGGGCAGCTCGGTCCAGAGCGTCTTGCCGAGGCGGCTCTTGTTCGCAGCGATCAGGCCTGACGCGGCGGCCAGGATATAGGGCGTCGAGCGGTAGTTGCGCTCCAGGCGGATGATCTTCGCGCCCGGAAAGTCCCGCTCGAAGCGCAGGATGTTGTCGACCTCCGCGCCGCGCCAGCCGTAGATCGACTGATCGTCGTCGCCGACGCAGCAGATGTTGCG
>CAZLRW010000350.1:0-2201 GCA_964561925.1 uncultured Flavobacteriaceae bacterium | reverse complement strand
CCGAAGCCGAACGTGTCGCCCTTCTTGTTCTGCTCATAGACGTCGATCTGCCAATCGGGCCGCGCCTTCTTCGTCAGCAGCGCGAAGTAGAGCCCGCCAGGTCCGCCGCCGACGACCGCGATCTTCACGGGTGGCGCCGCTCCGGATGCGGGATCACGGCCGTGGTCTCGATCTCGATCTTGGCGTCGGGCTCGACGAGGCCGGACACGATGATGACTGACATCGTGGGGTAGTTTGGGCCCATGAATTCTTTCCACGCGGCGCCGAGGTCGCGAAGCGAGGCTGCATAGTCTTCGCGACTGGTCACGAACCAGGTCATACGCACGATGTGTTCGGGTCCGGCGTTCGCCTCACGCAACACAGCCAGCGTGTTCTTCAGCGTTTGACGGAACTGATCGGCGAACGTCGCCTGAACTTTGCCGTTTTCGTCCCAGCCGATTTGGCCGGCAACGAAGACGACCTTGCCTTCGGCCTCGATGCCGTTCGAATAACCGCGCGGGCGCGGCCAGCCGTGGGGTTGGAGAATGCGCATCAATTGCCCTCGAACACGGGTTGCTGTTTGGCGACGAACGCGCGGTAGGCGCGCTCGAAATCCTTCGTTTGCATGCAGATCGCTTGCGCTTGTGCTTCGGCCTCGATCGCCATGTCGAGGCTCATGCTCCATTCCTGGTGCAGCTGGTTCTTCGTCATGGCGTTGGCGAAGGCGGGGCCGGCAGCGATGCGTTCCGCCCAGGCGCGCGCCTCTTTATCTAGGTCGGTGGCCGGCACGATCTTGTTGAAGAAGCCCCAGCGTTCGCCCTCCTCCGCGGTCATGTTGCGGCCGTAGTAGAGCAGCTCCGACGCGCGGCCCTGACCAATGATGCGGGGCAGCATGGCGCAAGCGCCCATGTCGCAACCGGCGAGCCCCACGCGATTGAACAGGAACGCGACCTTTGCGTCGGGCGCGGCGAGGCGCAGGTCGGAGGCCATTGCGATGATCGCGCCCGCGCCCGCGCACACGCCGCCGACGGCCGTCACGATCGGCTGGGGCGCGGCGCGCATCGCCTTCACGAGGTCGCCGGTCATGCGGGTGAAGTTCAGGAGGCCCGGCATCTCCATCTGCACGAGCGGGCCGATGATTTCGTGCACGTCGCCGCCGGAGCAGAAATTGCCCCCTGCCCCGCGCATCACGACCGCCTTCACCTCCGGCAGGTAGACGAGAGCGCGGAACGTGTCGCGCAGCTCGGCATAGGACTCGAACGTGAGCGGGTTCTTCCGCTCCGGCCGGTTCAGCGTGACCGTGGCGACGCCGCCGGCGAATTCCCACAGGAAGTGTTTCGGCGCGAAGGTCGATGGGTTCATCAAGCGGCTCTCCTCGGCGCCTCTTGTGCGAGCGCGAACGTGTATGCGGTGGTTGCCCTTAGGCGCGAGCTTAAACTACTTTCCGGCGCGAAGGAGAAGAGGGCGTGGCGCCAGCGGCCAAGCATGCGTTCGTCACCGGCGGCGGCAGCGGCATCGGGCTTGCGACCGCCAGGGCGCTCGCGCGCGCCGGATGGAAGGTCACGATCGCCGGGCGCAATCGCGAGCGGCTCGATGCGGCGGCGGGCGGGCTCACCACGGCGCGGGCACAGGTGGTCGACGTCACCGACCCGCCGACGGTCGAGGCCGCGCTGCTGGCATCGGCGGAGGCGCACGGGCCCATCGCGCTGCTCGTCAACAACGCCGGCGGTGTCGCGAGCGCCGCATTCGAGAAGACGAGCATCGAGGCGTGGCGGCAGGCGCTCGACCTTAATCTCATGGGGACAGTGCATTGCACGCGCGCGGTGCTGCCGGCGATGAAGGCCGCAGGCTGGGGCCGCATCGTCAATGTCGCAAGCACGGCGGGGCTCGTCGGCTATCGGTATGTCAGCGCCTATGTCGCGGCGAAGCATGCGGTCGTGGGTCTCACGAAGGCGCTCGCGCTCGAGATGGCGAAGACCGGGATCACCGTCAACGCGGTGTGCCCCGGCTACACGGACACCGACGTCGTCGCCGCCGCCGTCAAGACGATCGGCGCGGCCACGAAGCGGTCGCCAGAGGACGCGCTTGCGACGTTCACCGCCGTCAATCCGCAAGGGCGTTTGGTGAAGCCGGAGGAAGTTGCCGCCGCCGTGCTGTGGCTCGCCTCCAATGACGCCGCCGCCGTCAACGGCATCGCGCTGCCCATCGCGGGCGGCGAGGTC
>CAZLRW010000349.1:0-2205 GCA_964561925.1 uncultured Flavobacteriaceae bacterium | reverse complement strand
ACGGTCGGGTCGCGGCGCATTTCTTCCGCCATCGCTTCGCGCAAGGCTTCGCGCACCGTCATCGTGACCATGGGCGTTCCCGCAGCGACCGCGGGCTCGCGCACCGTTGCGGCTTGCGGCGCGCTCGTCGGTGGCGCAGTCGGCGCTTTCGCGGCAGGCTTCGGCGGAGGCGCTGCGGCGCCGCCGTTCGTCTTCGCCTTCGGTTCGTCTTCGCCTTGCAGAACCGCGATCGGCGCGTTGACCTTGACGCCTTCGGTTCCTTCCTCGACGAGCAGCTTTGAGACCACGCCTTCGTCGACCGCCTCGACCTCCATCGTCGCCTTGTCGGTTTCGATTTCGGCTATCACGTCGCCCGACGAAATCTTGTCGCCCACCTTGACGTGCCACTTGGCGAGCTTGCCCTCCTCCATCGTCGGCGAGAGCGCGGGCATCAGGATTTCGGTGGGCATTTGTGGTTCCGCTCAGACGCCGATGCCGAACAGGGCGAGGAAGATCATCGCGGTGCCCGCAATGCCGACGAGCCAGATCAGCGGGCGGATCAACGGCAAGCCGGCGAGGTAGACGGCGGCGTGGGCCACGCGCGAATAGAAGAACATCTGCGCACCCAAAACTGTCATCCAGTTCGAGACGTCGAGCTGCGCCGCGATCAGCACGAGGGGCGCGAACATGATCAGCCCCTCGCGGTGATTGTCGACGCAGCGCTTCGTGCGCGCCTGCCAGACCGAGGGCTCGCCCAAATTGTCGCGCGCGTTCGCCATCGTGATCGCGCCCTGCGCCGCCGCACCCGCGGACGCCTGGATGAGCACGAGCACGAACAGCAGCGCGACACTGAAGGCCAGCATCATGAGTTCGATCGGGATGATCGGTGTAATCGGCATGCGTTCGTCTCCTTAAGGTACGCCCATCACCGTGCCGCCGGTGTTGTCGCCCTCATTCGTTTCGGCGACGGCACCGGCCGCGTCGGCCACGACCGTGAATTCGTAGTTGCCGGGCGGCCAAACGAGGCCGTCCCAGAACGCGATCTTGTGATTGAAGACATGGCCGGGCGCGAGGCCGGGGCACGTGACGGTCAGCTTGTTCGGAAAGGCTGCGTCCTCATAAGGCGCCGCGGCATCGTCGCCGGGATCGACGCAGCTGCCGCGGCCGAGGTTCTTGCACTCGACCGTGATCTTGAACGGGCCCGCCGCGGCGGTGCCGGTGTTCCTGACAGAGACCGTGCCCTTCGTCATGCGCGAGGGGATCGGCACCAGGTTCGGCGCCTTTGCGGTGATGATCGGCGGGATCGACGGCGTGCCGGGCTTGGCCGGTGGGTCGGCGAGCGCCGGCGCCGCGTGCCCAAGTGCGATGAGGATCGCAAGTGTCGTAAGTCTCATACTCAGTCCTCCTTCGATCCCCCGCATCGTCAATGGATGATGTCGGTCCAAAGCTCCGACGGATCGGGCTCGGGCGACGTCTGGGCGAATTCGGCGGCGTGGTTCACGACGCTGCGTATGTCTTTGTCGATGTCCTTCAGTTCTTCTTCGGTCGCAAGCTTTGCGTCGAGCAGAAGCTTTCTGACGTGATCGATCGGATCGGAGGTTTCGCGCACGTGGTCGACCTCCTCGCGCGTCCGATATTTCGCGGGATCCGACATCGAGTGGCCGCGATAGCGATAGGTCTTCATCTCCAGGATGATCGGGCCGTTGCCGTCGCGGCACCATTTCACGGCCTTGTCGCCCGCGGCCCTCACCGCAAGCACATCCATGCCGTCGACCTGTTCGCCCGGAATGTTGAACGAGGCGCCGCGCTTATGCAGGTGCGTCTCCGCGCTCGAGCGCTGCACCGACGTGCCCATCGCGTATTGATTGTTCTCGATGATGTAGATGACCGGCAGCTTCCAGAGCTCGGCCATGTTGAAGCTTTCGTACACCTGGCCCTGGTTCGCCGCACCGTCCCCGAAATAGGTCAAGCACACGCGATCGTTGCCCCGGTACTTGTTCGAGAACGCAAGCCCGGTGCCGAGCGGCACTTGCGCGCCGACGATGCCGTGGCCGCCGAAGAAGTTCTTCTCGCGGCTGAACATGTGCATCGAGCCGCCCTTGCCCTTCGAAAGGCCGCCCGCCCTTCCCGTCAGCTCCGCCATCACGCCGGCCGGATCCATGCCGCAGGCGAGCATATGGCCGTGGTCGCGATAGGCGGTGATGACCTGATCGCCCTCGCCGATCG
>CAZLRW010000348.1:0-2212 GCA_964561925.1 uncultured Flavobacteriaceae bacterium | reverse complement strand
TTTCTCTGCGCTTTCGGCGATGATCGGCGCTCCTCAGCATAGTTTGGCGGTGTGCGTGCCCTCCAAGGGCCTCATCCGCGCGGACGCGTGCATGCGCCTTCGATCCAGGGTTTCCCACGCGCTGCTCCTCGCGCGGCTAAAGGCCGTCCGCCCCGAAGATTATCGCGACCGTGCATGACGCCACCGCTGACACCCGTCCGATCCAAGTCTCAATGCGAGACTGCATGCTCAATGAGGTCGCCAGGCGGTCGTTTCGCCGGAGAGGCGGTCGAATTCGCGAAGCTGACGCCTCGGCTGCAACAGGTGTTTACGCCAAGCGAGACAGCAAGCGAGACACCATGAGAGACACGGACCCTTGTGCCGCTTGTGCCACTTCGATCGGCGGCGGCGTTCAATTTGCGCCGCCGCTCAGACCGCCGCCGCGCCCGTTGCGCCCTCGGGCTTGGCCTGGCCCATCGTGATCGCCGGCATAAAGAGCAACAGGCACGAGGCGACAGCGCCGTCGTGAAGCTCGTCGGGAACGGCCTGGATCGACGGGTTGCGCGGTTGTGGGAACAATTGTTACGCCGTCAAGCCGTCAGTTCTGAGACCGCCATCCGATCGGCGTCCCGACCGCGCGCTCGGCTCTTGGCCGGCAAGTTTCGCCAGGAACGGCGGGGTGCGCGGTTGACCTGACGGACGGTCTTCCGAACCAACGCGGGGACCGGTTGCCGGAAGCTTGGCTTAGGTCGATCCGCCGGCGTTGCTGAACAGATAGGCGACGTATCCCACGTACCCGATCAAGAGGACCAAGCCGTAGCCTCGTCCCATTCGATTGCCGAAAAACATCGGGACCAACAGCGCAACGGTCGCTGCAAGCATCACCCACATGTCGATCCGCGCAATCGCGGGATCGATGTGGACGGGACCCAACAGCGCGGCAATGCCAAGTATGGCCAGGATGTTGTAGATATTGGATCCCGTAATGTTGCCGAGGGCGATGTCGGGGTTCCGGCGCAGCGCTGCGACAACGGACGTTGCAAGCTCCGGCAACGAGGTGCCCGCCGCCACCAACGTCAAGCCGATGAGCGTCTCTGAAACTCCGTTTGTGCGAGCGATCGAAATTGCGCTTCGCACGAGAATGTCGGCCCCGATGATCAACAGACCGAAGCCTGTAATGATCAAGAGCACGAAGATCGTGGTCGTTCCCGGCCGGAAAGCGGGATCCGCTGCATCCGGGGTCGCCTCCGCGCGCCGCTGTTCCTGCGCGTACGTGAACAGGATCATCACCAGCAGCGCCGCCAGAAAAACGATACCTTCGGGCCACCGGATGCTCTTGCCCTCAAGTGCGATCCAGATGAAGAGCCCGGCGGCAATCAAGGCGAATAGGCCGTCGCGTCCGATCGCTTGGGGCGAAACGCGGATCGGCGAGATGACAGCGGTCAAACCAAGGATGAACAGTATGTTGAAAGTGTTCGACCCGATGACATTGCCGACCGCAATCCCGTAAGACCCGGCAAGCGAAGCGTTGATGCTGACTATGAGTTCGGGAGTAGAGGTGCCGTATGCCACGATCGTCACGCCGATCAGCAAGGGCGAGACGCGCAACCATCTGGCGATGCCAACCGCCCCGTGAACCAAGGCTTCAGCCCCGACGACGAGGAGCAATAGCCCCACGCCGGCCAAATAGTAGTCAGTCACGATCCCCCCTACCGCCGCCTATTGCGGCTGGCGCGATACTCATACCATGAGCCATTCCGCTTGATCGAGGGCGGCGTCCTACGGCGCCTGCCGTTGTACGGCCGAGCTCGGTTCCTGTTTCTCCCAGGACACAGCCGTGGATGAACCCGCGGAAAACCGTCCCGCGGTCCGGTCCCGGCTCAAGCCGCCGCCACGTCTTTCGTGCCGTCGGGCTTCGCTTGACCCATTGCAATCGCGGGCATGTAGAGCAAGAGGCACGAGGCGACGAACACCGACGAATACGTGCCCACGACGATGCCCCATAGGATCGTGATCGAGAAGCCGAACAAAGCCTCGCCTCCGAAGAGGGCGAGCGGAATGATCGAAAGCGCTGTGGTAAAGCTGGTCAAGAACGTGCGCGACAGCGTTTGGTTCGTCGACAGGTTGATCAATTCGCCCATCGCCATCTTCTTGTACTTGCGCCGGTTCTCGCGAATTCGGTCGAAGACGACGACCGTGTCGTTGATCGAGTAGCCGGCCAGCAGCAGCAGCG
>CAZLRW010000347.1:0-2238 GCA_964561925.1 uncultured Flavobacteriaceae bacterium | reverse complement strand
CGAAGTAGGCGATCGAGCGCGGCGACGACGTCGGTTGCGCGCTGGCTCAAGGGGCCGGACAGTTCGCCGTGGATGTGGGCCGAGGCGGGTTGAAGGATTAGACCCACCGCGAGATGCGTTGCGGTTTGTAGGTCCATCGTGCGGACGGAGCCTGCCTTCATGCCTTCCTTGATCACCTTGCGCACGACGGCGACGGGCGTCGTCGTGCCGGGCGGGACTTTGTCGACGGCGTCGTGCTGGGTGATCAGCATGAACGTGAACAGCGTCGGGTCTTCGTCGAACGTCTTGTAGAGATAGCGCACGATCGATTCGAGTTTGCGCATGGTCGTGGCGCTGTGGCGCTGAATGCCGTCCAACGTTTTCGCGAGCGGCACGTAGTTCGCGACGAACAGATGTTCGACCAGTTCGTCCTTGCTTTCGAAATGGCGATAGATCGTGCCTTCGGCGATGCCGGCGGCGGCGGCGATGTCCTTCGTCGTCGTCTGGATCACGCCCTTGCGGACGAAGAGGCCGAGCGCGGCCTCCACGATCCTGGTCTTCGTCGAGTGCGTCATCCGGCTCCCATGCGGCGGAGGAAGGCGAAGTGGGAGCGTATCAGGCCCAAGAACGTCGTGCGATTGTAACGTATGCCGAATTCGCGCGCCGTTTCTTCGATCATCCTGGAGATCGGCACGTAGTGGCGGTGCGAGACGTGCGGGAAGAGATGATGCGCCGCGTGGGCGTTCGCGCCGCCGGCGATGAACTGCGCGAGCCGGCTTTGCGGATTCCAGTCGAGCGAGGTGACGAGCGCGTGGGTCGCGAAGTCGTGGCCGAGCGCGCCGGTTTCGTCGGGGTTCGGGAACGCCGCCTCTTCGGCGAAGTGCGTGCCGATCAGCATCGAGACGAAGACGAACGAGGCGACCGCGTTCATCAGAAGCGCGCCGAGCACGATTTGCCACCATGCGAACGGGAGCACGATCAACGGAATCGCGAACACCAGCGTCACGTACACGATCTTGCGCACGAAGAAGGCGACGTAGAACGATGGGGTGTGGCGGATATTCTTGAGGTTCGCAAGTTCGGTTTTGAACAGATACTGGAAGTCCTGGACGAACGCAGAATGGAAACCGACGATCGCATAGAGCAGCGGCGCATAGACGTGCTGCCAGCGCTGATACCAACGGCGCGGGTGGTTCGGCGACAGGCGCAGGAACATGTTGCTGTCGATATCGATGTCGCAGCCGTTCACGTTCGGGAAGATGTGGTGCGACTTGGCGTGGCGCAGCTGCCAAAGGTCAGGATCGACGCCGACAAGTGTGAAACTCGCGTTCAGCGCCGCTTGGTTCAGCCAGCGGTGGCGCGACACGATGTTGTGCGCGCCGTCGTGGCCGGCGTTGATCGCCATCAGGATCGTCGAGACGCCTGCGGCGACGGCAAGCGCGAGCGTAACGCCGCCCGAGAAGCCGCCAAACAGCACCGTCAGATAGAGCGCGGCCGCGAGCGCGAGATAGAACGCGGCCTTTCCGGCGACGAAGAGGCCGCCATCATGCGTTTTGTCCTGCAAGTAGGCGTCCACGCGCTTCTTCAGTGCGCTGTAGAAGCCGTTGGCCGAAACGGGGTCGAAGTGGATGCGGGCGGTGGGGAGCGGCGCGGCCAGGTTGCGCGGAACGCCTGCTTCCGAGTGGTACATCACTTGGGCGGACATGGGGAGCCTCCGGTGTGAGTGAGTACTCACTCACAATGCGCGCGACTTCGACCGGAGTCAAGACCTGTTACGGGCCTTTGCCGTTCAGCGGGCGATCAAGGGCTACGAGGATTGCTGAGGTGCGCGCGGGCCGTCGCGAACACGGCTTCGAACATGTCGGTGGTGAGTTTGCCGGTGTTCGTGTTGTAGCGGGAGCAGTGGAAGCTATCGATCAGCGTGGCGCGGCCGAGGTCGTGGGTGGCGCCGTGCGCGAAGGGATGGGCGGCGAGTTTCTTTGCGAACGCACGCAGCGTCGCGTCATGGGCGATGCGGCCGAGCGCGACGATCGCGGTGACGTTCGTCATGACTTCGAACGTTGCTTGCAGGAAGACGCGGCAGGTCGCGGCTTCTTCCGGCGTCGGTTTGTTTTCGGGCGGCACGCAGCGGACCGCATTCGTGATGCGGCAATCGACGAGCGTCAGGCCGTCGTCGGGACGGGCTTCGTATTTGCCGGTAGCGAAACCGAATTTCAGCAGCGTGCCGTAGAGCAGGTCGCCGGCGTAGTCGCCGGTGAA
>CAZLRW010000346.1:0-2241 GCA_964561925.1 uncultured Flavobacteriaceae bacterium | reverse complement strand
CCCACATGCACGCCGTCGGCGCCGAGCTTCTTCGCAAGGTCGGGCCGGTCGTTGACGATGAACGCCACGCTGCGCGCCTGCGCGATCCGCATCATGCTTTCGCCGGCGCGCAACACCTCGTCGTCCGACGCGCCCTTGAGCCTCAGCTGCAACGACGCGACATCCCCACCGTCAAGCGCGCGATTCAGCGTCTCGGCGAACGAAGCGTCGATCCTAGGCGGCGTAATGAGATAAAGGCGGCAGCGCATCAGTCGCGTGGTTCGAACAAGAGCAGGAACAAGAAGAGCTGGTATTCGCCCTTCGGCGCTCTCGCAAAGTCCGCGATTGCGTCACGCGCAACGCCGATTTGAGCGCGCGCCGTCTCAATGCTCGGGCGATAGACCGGGTCATAGTCTGCTTTGTGGCGCTCGGTTTGCAGCTCGACAAACGCTGCGGCACCTTCACGAATTGCGGTGGAGAAGCTCTGAATGCCTAAACTGGCTCGCAGTTTCTCAGACAAGTTGATCGCGCGGCTGGCACGGTCACGCATTCTTCGATGTTCAAACGCACGATAGACGATTCCGTATACAGGATCGGAACGCTTGGTCTTCCCGACCAATCTGTCGGCCGCATCGGTCAAGAGCTGGTGGAACACGCCGTAGTAGGCGGCGGAGATCGCGCGGCGAAGGTTGACGTGCGGCAGAGCTCCCGGTCGCTTCGAAGAAACCAGATCATCCGCATGGCTCAATAAGTCCTGAGCCGAGATCATTTTGCTGATGCGACGGTGGCGGAGGGCATTCGATCAAGCGCCAAGCCGGGTCGGCGACTGTCGCCAAGTGCACCGAGGAAGTCATACGCCTTCACCAAGATTGAAATGTAGGTCTTGCCGGAGACCTCCGGTGCGTCGTGCCTAAGCACGATCGCAACCTCAAGCGCCGCCTTGTCGTCGAAATCCACGACGGGCCTTACCGATGAGGACGCGACATTCCTCTTGCCAATTTCGGTCACGGCAATCTTGGTGAGTTCGCGACGAATGTCTTCCTCGGTCATGGGGAACTCTACCACATCGCGTGGGTGGCAAAAGGAGGCTTACGCCGCTTCCTTCTCAAGTACCTGCGCCCATTTGCCGAGGCTCGCGAGGCCGTTCATGCGGGCGCGGTGTGCAAAGGCGCGTTGCGCGGCGGGGACGTTGTCCTTCTTACCCGACCAGGCCTTCTGGGGTGCCGCCTGCAGCGCGCGGCCGTAGGAGAAGGTGAGCGCCCAGGGTAGCGGTCCGAGCTTGTTCATCGCGTCGAGATGCGCGGTCGCTTCTTCATCCGATTGGCCGCCCGAGAGGAACGCGATGCCGGGCACGAGCGGCGGCACGCAGGCTTTGAGCAGCTTCACCGTCTTCTCCGCGACCTCTTGCACAGAGGCCTTCTTCGCCGACTTCTTGCCCGCGATCGCCATGTTCGGCTTGAGCACCATGCCTTCGAGCTTCACGCCCGCGTAATAGAGCTCCCGAAACGTTTCGTTCAGCACCCACTCCGTGACGCCGTAGCAGCGATCGATGTCGTGATCACCGTCCATCAGCACTTCCGGCTCGACGATCGGCACGATCTTCGCCTCTTGGCAGAGCGCCGCATAACGCGCGAGCGCGTGCGCATTCGCGTGCACGCAATTGTGCGAGGGGATGCCCGCGCCGATGTCGATCACCGCGCGCCACTTCGCAAACCGCGCGCCGCGCTCATAGTATTTGGGCAGCCGCTTCGAGAGCCCATCGAGCCCCTTCGTGATCAGTTCCTTCGGCGAACCGGGCAGGGACTCAGTGCCCTCATCGACCTTGATACCGGGCACCGCGCCCGCATCGGCGATGATCTTGACGAGCGGCGTGCCGTCGGCCGCGTCCTGCCAAATCGTCTCGTCATAGAGAATGACGCCCGAGATGTGCTCCTTCATCGCGGGTGTGCGGAACATCAGTTCGCGATAGTCGCGGCGCGTCGTCTCGGTCGACTCGACATTGATGGCATCGAAGCGCTTCTTGATCGTGCCGGAGCTTTCGTCGGCGGCCAGGATGCCCTTGCCCGGCGCGACCATTTTGCGCGCGATCTTTTCCAAATCCGTCATGCGTCTTCTCCCTTAGTGCGCCAGAGCTTTCACGCCCGGCAGCTCTTTCCCCTCAAGCCATTCCAAAAACGCACCGCCCGCCGTCGAGCAGTATGTGAATCCGTCTTCGGCGCCGGCGTGCGCAAGTGCCGCCAGCGTATCGCCGCCGCCCGCGAC
>CAZLRW010000345.1:0-2245 GCA_964561925.1 uncultured Flavobacteriaceae bacterium | reverse complement strand
TGGATCGCGCGCGCCGATCTTCTGCGCATGATCCTGGCTGCGATCGACAATCCGCTGTGGCACGGCGCGATCAATGCGACCGCGCCCGAGCCTCTGCGCAACGCCGAGTTCCAGCGTGCCTTGGCGCGCACGCTTCGCCGGCCGCTCTTTCTGAAGGTGCCCGCTTGGGCGCTTCGCGCGATGCTGGGCGACATGAGTTCGATCTTCCTGTATTCGCAACGTGTCGTACCGGCAAGGGCGCAAGCGCTGGGCTTCGCCTTCGATGTCCACTTTGCGGCCGACGCGCTCGCCTTGCTGCTCGGGCCGCCGCCTGCAGCACTTCCCGAAGTCACGCCGCAGTTGCCTTCCGTATCGAACCCGGCAAAAACTGCGCCATCGCCAACGCCAGTGAAGGAAGCGGCCGAATGACGATCACTCTCTACGGTGCGGCGCTGTCGCCGTTCGTGCGCAAGGTGCGCGTCGTGCTCGCCGAAAAGGGGCTCGCCTACAACCACGATCCCGTCAGCCCGTTCGCGCCGCCGGAGGAGTTCCTGGCGATCTCGCCCTTGAAGCGCATTCCCGTGCTGCGCGACGAAAGCGAAGGCCCCGACGCCACGCTGCCCGACTCCTCTGCGATCTGCGCCTATCTCGAGCGCAAGCATCCGACGCCGGCGCTCTATCCCGCGCAACCCTTCGCGTATGGTCGCGCGCTGTGGATCGAGGAGTACGCCGACAGCGACTTCATCGCGACGATCGGTGGCGGGTTGTTCCGCGCCGTTGTGGTCGCGATGCTGATGAAGAAGGAACCGGACCGCGCGCTCGCCGACGACACGTGGGCGAACAAGGCGCCGCGCTTCCTCGACCATTTCGAGAAGGAACTCGCCGGTCGCACGCACTTCATCGGGGAAACGCTGTCGATCGCCGACATCGCGGTCGCCTCGCCTTTCGTGAATGCGGCGCACGCAGGCTACGCGCCCGATCCGGCCAAGCACCCGGGCCTCGCCCGTTTCTTGAAGGCGATCCACGCCCGGCCGAGCTTTGCCGCCTGCATCGCCGAGGAGCGCAAGATGTTGTCGCGGCTCGGAATTCCCTACGCAGGCTAAAGGCGCGCCCTCGCCCGCCCTTGACGAAACGGGGCCGAAAAGCCACGTCTCCCCGCCGACCGTTGTTGTTCAGTTGGGGGATTCCCGTTGCGCAAGCTTGCTCTGGCCGTCGTCGCCGCAACTGCCGTTTCCATCGTGGGTATCGCCGTGGCGAAGGATGACGCCGATCCGTTTCAGTGGCTGGAAGAGGTCGAGGGCGAGAAGCCGCTCGCCTGGGTGCGCGCGCAAAACGACCGCAGCCTGAAAATTCTCCAGGCCGATGCGCGCTACGAAGACCTGCACGCCAAGGCGCTGACGATCCTGGAGGCGAAGGACCGCATCCCGCAGCCGACCTTCCGCGCCGGCGCGATCTACAATTTCTGGCAGGACGACGTGAACGTCCGCGGCCTCCTGCGCCGCACGACGCTGAACGACTATCCGAACGCCGAGCCGAAGTGGGAAACGGTCCTCGACATCGACGCGCTGTCGAAGGCCGAGAACGCGAACTGGGTCTACAAGGGCGCGAACTGCCTGGAGCCCGAAGAGACGCGCTGCATCGCGCAGCTCTCCGACGGCGGCAAGGACGCGGTGGAACTGCGCGAGTTCGACAACAAGACGAAGTCGTTCGTCGACGGCGGTTTCCGTCTGCCGGGCGGCAAGCAATGGATCAGCTGGCTCGACGCCGACACGATGTATGTCGGCCGCGAGTGGGGTCCCGACACGATGACGGAGTCGGGCTACCCCTTCATCGTCAAGCTGTGGAAGCGCGGCACGAAACCGGAAGACGCAGTCGAAGTGTTTCGCGGCACGAAGTCCGACGTGTCGGCCTTCGCGCAAGTCTATCGTGATCCCGACGGCAAGGTTCAGGCGGTGATGTTCACGCGCTATCCCTCGTTCTTCGAGACGGAGTACCACCTCTCGACCGACAAGGGGCCCGTGCGCCTGCCGTTCCCGTTGAAGTCGACGGTGCAAACCTATGTCGCGGGCCAACTGGTTCTGACGCTTGAGGAGGATTGGACCTGGCAGGGCGTCGCGATGCCCAAGGGCACGCTGCTGTCCTTTGCCGTCGCCGACCTGAAGCACGACATGGCGAGCGCGAAGGCGACGGTCATCTACACGCCGGGTGCGCGCGAATCGATCGAACAGGTCGCAAGCACGCGCAACCGCCTGCTCGTCGCCGTGTA
>CAZLRW010000344.1:0-2246 GCA_964561925.1 uncultured Flavobacteriaceae bacterium | reverse complement strand
ACGGCGCCGGTCGGCGAGGTGATGACGCCGATGACTTCCGGAAGATAGGGCAGCGCTTTCTTGCGCTCCTCCGCGAACAGGCCTTCGGCGGCAAGTTTCTTGCGGCGCTCTTCGATTTGCTTCATCAGCGCGCCGACGCCCGCGAGTTGAAGCTGCTCGATGACGATTTGGTACTTCGACTGCCCGCCGAACGTGGTGAGGCGGCCGGTGGCGACGACTTCGAGGCCGTTCTCCGGCTGCACGCGAAGGCCACGGATCGAGCCCTTCCAGATCACGCCCGCGAGCACCGCGTTCGGATCCTTCAGGTCGAGATAGACGTGGCCGGAGGTGTGGCGCTTGACGCCCGAGAGCTCACCCCGCACGCGCACGAACGCGAAGTCGCGCTCGACCGTCTTCCTTACGGCCGAAGAGATTTCGCTGACCGTGTATTCCGGCACGTTGGCGGCGCGTTCCTCGCGCGCGATCAGCGGGGGCGAATCCATGGTGCTCATGCAGCCAACCTATAGGCGGTAACGCCTTGGCACGACTGCGGTTTCGGCCGCTCAGAAGGGAATTTGCGCGAAATCCGATCCGTTTGATCCGTTTGCAGCGCGGATTTCTGCGGATTCTGCCGTTTGGAATCCGTGTGGAAAGGCGGGGTATGCGTTTGGAGTGCGTTGGGTGCAGTCCCGGTGCGGGCGCTCGCAGCGGCGGGGTTGCCGGCGGACCGGGTGGCCGAGGCTTGGACAGAATTCGGCATAGTGTACAAATAGAGAACAATCTCAAAGAGGTCAAGCAAATTGGCTGCTTTGGGGGCGCGAGATTTGTTTGATAACGACTGAGTGTGTAGGCTGGTGTGTGGAGGTTCACACATGGCAACAAATCTGGCCCTTGATCCGAAGCTGGTCGATCTGGCGCTTGAGGTCAGCGGCGAGCGCACCAAGAAAGCGGCCGTGACCAAAGCGCTGAAAGAATTCGTCGCGCGGCGCCGGCAGAAGCGCCTGCTCGAGCTGATGGGTAAGCTCGAGTGGGATGCATCGTACGACTACAAGGCCGAGCGGAGCCGTTGACGCTGTTCGTCGACACCAGCGTCTGGTCGCTTGCGTTCCGCCGCGACAGCCCTAGCGGCGCGCCGGAAGCCGACCAACTTGTGCGGGCGCTTAGCGCCGGCGAGACGATCGTGACGACCGGATTGATCCTCCAGGAGCTCTTGCAGGGCTTTGCGGGCCCGAAGGCACGGCGGCAGATTCTGGAACGGTTTGCGGCGCTGCCGATGATCTCGCCCGACCGACAGGATCATGTGGAAGCGGCGGAACTCAGAAACCGCTGCCGCCGCGCAGGCGTGCAGATCGGGACGATCGACGCGCTGCTCGCGCAGCTATGCGTGCGGCACGATCTGACGATGCTGGCGGCGGACAACGACTTTCGGAACGTTGCACGGGTGTGCGGGTTGCGGGTGTGGGCGGCGTGAGGGGTGACCCACTTATCCTGTCACCCTAACTAATACGACGAACTTGGGAGCCTGCCTCCGCGCGCCAAGCGTGAAGCGCGGTTTAGTTGCGCGCCAATCGGCCGCCGAGCACTGCAAAGATGGGTATGCTGACAAAGAATGTCAGATGGTACCAGGCGGGGTACCAGTCCCAGATGGTGACGTGGTAGGGAACGAAAAGTGCGAGCATCAAGAGCGCGGCTGCGATCGGCGTGATCTTACTTTCGCGAACGGTCGTCGCTGCAATGTACGCCGCGCCGATCGAGGCGACGGATGATGCGGAAAGCCGCATGACCATCATGGCCAAGTCAAACGCTCTGGTCGGCTCAGCAGATGCATATTCGGGCCACATGATGCGGGCGGCGACGAGCATGAGCGTCCCAAGCGCCGCCCAAGCGACGAAGTTCATCACCGCGCCAGCAGCGATCTTCCACCACATGACCTTAGGTCCCCCGCGTTTGGCGCTCGACAAACCGCCCTCGTGACAGCGCGCACAAGCGATTCTATGCCTTGTAAAAGGAATTAGGCTCAAGAGCGATGCTCCGAACCGCCACGCACGATGACATTCCGCGCATTGTCGGCATCCGAGCATCCGTGCGCGAGAACCGTCTCGCCGACCCATCGAGCGTCACGCTCGACGACATCGCTTGGTTCGTGAGCCACGGTCCCATTCATGTGTGGGAGGACGCGGACGGCGTTCAGGGTTTCGCCGCCGGCAATCCCCGCGACGGCGGCATCTGGGCGCTGTTCGTCGATCCGTCGTTCGAAGGACGCGGCG
>CAZLRW010000343.1:0-2249 GCA_964561925.1 uncultured Flavobacteriaceae bacterium | reverse complement strand
CGGCGCATCAGCGCGCTTTCATCCGACGTCGCCACGACCACGACGCTGCGCGCGAGCCCTTCGGGCCCCAGATCGTCGGCCAAGAATTCCTGCACCTCGCGCCCGCGCTCGCCCACGAGCCCGATCACGATCACGTCCGCCGCCGTATAGCGTGCGATCATCGAGAGCAGCACGGACTTGCCCACGCCCGAGCCCGCGAAGATGCCGAGCCGCTGACCCTGACAAACCGTCGTAAATGCGTTGAGCGCCTTCACGCCGAGATCGATCTTGCCCCCGACGCGCGCCCGCGCATGCGCCGGCGGCGGTGTCCCGCGCACGCGATAGGCTTTGGGTCCCATCGCCAGCGCACCCCGTCCGTCGACGGGATCGCCCAGCGCGTTGATCACGCGCCCGAGCCAAGTCCGCGACGGATGAACTTCCGCAACCTCCGCTTCGACGAACGCCTTGCAACCCATCCGCACACCGTCCAGATCGCCGAACGGCATCGCAAGCGCGCAGCCGTCGCGAAAGCCGACGACCTCCGCGGCGACGTCGCGCCCGCGCGGACCTGCAATCGCGAGTCGCGTTCCGATCGCGAGCGCATCCACAGTCCCTGCTACTTCTACGAGCAGGCCGCGCACGCCCGTTACACGGCCGTACGACCGGAAACGAGGCGCCGCCTCCAACGCGGACATGAGAGCGCGCATGAGTAAGTCCGTCTAAACCACGGACGAGTATGGCTTCATCGCGCTTAAGGTTGCCCTAAGCAGAAGGGGTGTCGCTCGAAAACGTCAGGATGCTGACAATTTTCGCATCGCGGTTTACGAACATGCCTCCGCGATTAAGCTTTGTTAAACATTACCACCTAGATTCGTTGGTGAACGGCCAACAAGGGCACCGGTTGTACCCGGGAGCAGGGGAGAGTTAAGGCATGCGAGTTCTCTTGATCGAGGACGATAGCGCCATGGCGCAGAGCATCGAGCTGATGCTCAAGTCCGAAGGGTTTAACGTCTATACGACGGATCTTGGCGAGGAAGGCGTCGACCTCGGCAAGCTTTACGATTACGACATCATCATCCTCGATCTGCAGCTTCCCGACATGTCGGGCTTCGACGTCTTGAAGCAGCTGCGCGTCAACAAGATCGCGACCCCGATCCTGATTCTCTCCGGTTCGACCCAGGTCGAAAACAAGGTCAAAGGCCTCGGCTTCGGCGCCGACGACTACATGACCAAGCCCTTCCACAAGGACGAGCTGATCGCCCGCGTTCACGCGGTTGTGCGCCGTTCGAAGGGCCACTCGCAGTCGGTCATCCAGACCGGCAAGCTGACCGTGAACCTGGACACCAAGACCGTCGAAGTCGACGGCAGCCGCGTCCACCTGACGGGCAAGGAATACCAGATGCTGGAGCTGCTCTCGCTCCGCAAGGGCACGACGCTGACGAAGGAAATGTTCCTAAACCACCTCTACGGCGGCATGGACGAGCCCGAACTCAAGATCATCGACGTCTTCATCTGCAAACTGCGCAAGAAGCTGCAGGCCGCCGCCGGCCAGCACTACATCGAAACGGTGTGGGGCCGCGGCTACGTTCTGCGCGATCCGATGGAAGAGAAGGCGGCTTAAGACTTAAGGGACCTGAGGGGGTCTGGAAGGGCGCTGCCGGCAACGGCGGCGCCCTTTTTCGTTGGGCCCCCGCCCCTACCCCTCGTTCGTCTCCAGCCGCATGTCCGGATCGAACGGATAGAGCGGCCGGCGGATGCGCCTGTACTTGAAGAGGGCGAGGTCGGAGGCGGTACAGCCCTGCCCGTCGCACGTCACGATGTGCTTGGCGATCGGCTCGAAGCCCGCACGAAAGTGCTGGCGCGACTTGATGATGACATAGCGCTTGGCGCGCGGATCGATGCCGCAATGCGTGAAGACGCCCAGATCGTAGGGCTCGCTCCTCTTCTCCGACACGACGATGAGCATCGCCCCCGTGTCGAGCACCGCGGTGCGCCCCATGCGCACGATGCTGCCCGTCGCCATCGGCCCCGTGACCTTGAACGCCCCGTCCGTGATGCACTTCACGCGCCCCGACACGACGAGCGGTTTGCCTTTCAACCCCATCGCCGGCATGTCGACTTTGCCGCCGAGATCGAGCGTCACCGGCGCGCCCACGCCCGCCTCGATCATCTGCGCGACACACGCGGGATCGCAGATCGGCCCGGCGCAAACGTCTTCTAACCCCTGCGCAATCGCCTCTTCGATCACGCTCATCACATCCTGCGTGCCG
>CAZLRW010000342.1:0-2260 GCA_964561925.1 uncultured Flavobacteriaceae bacterium | reverse complement strand
GCGTCGCGGACGATTTGGGCGGGGGCGTAGAAGCCCATGGGTTGGGAGTTCAGGAGGGCGGCGGCGAAGACGTCGGGGTAGTGGCATTTGAGCCAACAAGAGTAATAGACGAGGAGCGCGAAGCTTGCCGCGTGGCTTTCGGGAAAGCCGTAGTCGCCGAAGCCTTTGATCTGCTCGAAGCAGCGCGCGGCGAAGTCGCGCTCGTAGCCGTTCTCGACCATGCCGTCGATGAATTTGTCTTCAAACGTCTTGATCGTGCCGAGGTGGCGGAATGTGGCCATCGATCGGCGCAGGCGGTCGGCCTCCGACGGCGTGAATTTTGCGGCGACGATCGCGATGCGCATCGCTTGCTCTTGGAACAGCGGGACGCCCAGCGTGTTCTTCAGAACCGCTTCGAGTTCGGGCTTCGGGTAGACGGGTTGCTCATGGCCTTGGCGGCGGCGCAGATACGGGTGCACCATGCCGCCTTGGATGGGCCCGGGGCGCACGATCGCGACTTCGATGACGAGGTCGTAGAATTTGCGGGGCTTCAGCCGCGGCAGCATCGACATTTGTGCGCGGCTTTCGATCTGGAAGACGCCGATCGTGTCGGCGCGGCAGATCATGTCGTAGACTTCGGGCTCTTCCTTCGGGATCGCGGCGAGCGTGGGTTCGAGGCCGTAATGTGTGTGCAACATCTGCAACGCTTTGCGGATGCAGGAGAGCATGCCGAGCGCGAGGACATCGACCTTCAAAATGCCGAGTTCGTTCAGATCGTCCTTGTCCCATTCGACGACGGTGCGGTCCTCCATCGCGGCGTTCGAGATCGGGATCACTTCGTCGAGCCTTCCGCGCGTCATCACGAAGCCGCCGACGTGTTGGGAGAGGTGGCGTGGGAAGTCGATCAGTTCCTGCGCGAGCGTGAGCGCTTGGCGTAGGCGGTGGTCGCGCGGGTCGAGGCCGATGCGGCGGACTTCGGCGTCTATCGGCGCTTCGGTGGACCAGCCCCAGAGCGTGCCCGCAAGCGCGCCGATCGTGTCTTCGGTGAGGCCGAACGCCTTGCCGACATCGCGGATGGCGCTTCGGCCTCGGTAGCAGATGACGGTGGCGGCGAGGCCGGCGCGCTCGCGGCCGTAACGCCGGTAGATGTATTGGATCACCTCCTCGCGGCGTTCGTGTTCGAAGTCGACGTCGATGTCGGGCGGTTCGCGGCGTTCGGCGGAGACGAAACGTTCGAACAACAGGTCGACTTGCGTGGGGTCCACTTCGGTGACGCCCAGGCAGTAACAGACGACGGAGTTCGCGGCCGAGCCGCGGCCTTGGCAGAGGATGCCTTGTCCGCGGGCGAAACGGACGATGTCGTGGACGGTGAGGAAATAGGGGGCGTAGTTCAATTCGGCGATGAGTTTCAGTTCATGGTCGAGCGCATGGCGCACCTTGCTGGGGACGTAGGCGGGATAGCGTTTGCGCGCGCCTTCTTCGGCGTAATGGATCAGCGCTTCTTGCGGGGTTGCGAAGCCGTCGCGCGTTTCGTCGGGATACTCGTAGCGCAGTTCGTCCAACGTGAAGCGGCAGCGTTCGGCGAAGCGGATCGTTTCGTCGACCGCGTTCGGGATGGCGCGGTAGAGGCGGGCGATTTCGGAGGGTTGCTTCAAATGGCGTTCGGCGTTCGCTTCCAGGCGGAAGCCGGCGGCGTCGAGCGTCGTGCGTTCGCGGATGCAGGTGAGAACGTCCTGCAGCGGGCGGCGTTCGGGGGCGTGGTAAAGCACGTCGCCGGTCGCGATCAGCGGTATGTTGTGATGGTGGCTGAGCGCGATCAGACGCTTGATGTGGCGCTGGTCGTCGCCGTTGTAGCGGAGCGTGGCGGCGAGCCAGATGCGGTTTTGAGCGATGGGGCGTAGGCGATGGAGGGGCGCGGTTGCTTGCTCGACGTTGGGACGCGGGGGGATGAGGATGAGTTGCAGTCCGTCGCTGTGCTCGATCAAGTCGTCGAGGTGGAGGATGCAGTCGCCTTTGTCCGCACGTCTGTTGCCGACGGTGAGCAGGCGCGTGAGGCGGCCGTAGGCCGCGCGGTCTTGCGGGTAGGCGAGGATGTCGGGCGTGCCGTCGGCGAAGACGAGGCGCGCGCCGACATGGAGCGGGAAGTTCAGTTCTCTTGCTTGGCTATAGGCGCGCACGACGCCTGCGACGGAGTTACGGTCGGTGATGCCGATGGCGGCGTGGCCGAGCGTGTGAGCCTGTTTCACGAGCTCCCGCGGGTGCGAGCCGCCGCGCAGGAAGG
>CAZLRW010000341.1:0-2263 GCA_964561925.1 uncultured Flavobacteriaceae bacterium | reverse complement strand
TGAAGGCCGCCGACATGATGGACAAGGTCGGCAACAAGGTCGCCCGCACGGAAATCGCGATGATCAAAGTCGCGGCCCCGCGCATGGCCCTCAAAGTGATCGACGACGCGATCCAAGCTTGGGGCGGCGCTGGCGTCACGACCGACAGCGGATTGGCCCGCATCTATGCCGGCCAGCGCACGCTACGCCTCGCCGACGGCCCGGACGAAGTGCACAACCGCACAATCGCCCGCCTCGAATTCGGCAAATACTCGAACCAACTGCGCATGGAAGCCGCGCAGTAAGGCCCACCTGTGTCATCCCGGGCGCAATGCAGCACGAAGTGCTGCGTTGCTGACCCGGGACCCAGGGAGACGCGCTTGCGAATCGGAGCCCGGTCCCCTGTGTCCCGGCTCTCGCTCCGCTCGGCCGGGATGACAGTTTTTTCAACTGAATGACCACCCGCGTAATTGACGGGGACCCTATTGAGGGCGCCCCATGCACGCCGCAACAAAGGACCACGCCCATGAAACTCTACAACTCGAACCTCTCCCCCTACGCGACGCGCGTACGGATGCAGCTCTACATGAAGGGCCTGAAGGCAGAGATCGTTGATGTGCCGCAAGGCGGCTCGCACACCGCCGACTACGCCAAGATGAACCCGATGGAGAAAATCCCGACACTCGACGACAGCGGCTTCTACCTGCCGGAGTCGAGCGTCATCGGCGAATACATCGAAGACACGCACCCGGCGCCGTCGCTGCGCCCGACGGACGCGAAAGAACGCGCGAAGATGCGCGTCATCTTCAACATCGCCGATCAGTACATCCTGAACGCGCTGTTCGAACTCTTCGACCACATCAACCCGGCCAAGCGCGACGCAAAAGTCGTCGACGAACAAATGACCGAACTGAAGAAGGCGCTCAACGCGCTCGAACACTACATCGCCCCCGGCAAATATGCGCTGGGCGCGCAAGCCTCGCTCGCCGACTGCGCGCTCGTGCCCGACCTCTTCTACGTCAACGCGATCGGCCCTGCCTTCGGCGAAACGAACCTGATGGGTCCAAAAGCAAAAGCCTACTGGGCCGCCGTCCAAGCCGACCCGGGCGTCGCCAAAGCCGTCGGCGAAATGGCCACGGCCTTAGCCGAATACATGAAGCAGAACCCGGCGTAACATCGCCTCACACAATGAAACAATGACACTATGGCGCGCCCTCACCGGCGCGCTTTCTTTTTCGTCCGCATAGGTCATTCTCGTTTGTTGTCGAGTAAGGACAGGGCGATGGCCGACATTGAGGACCTCGCGCGATGCGCGCTGAAGACCGGACTCGAAATACACCGCGATCTAGGACCGGGACTATTGGAGTCCGCTTATGAGGCGCTCATGGCGGCGTCCCTGACGCGTCAAGGGCTTCGTGTCGAGCGGCAGAAGGCAATCTCCTTGGTCTTCCGCGACGTCGAACTTGAGGATGCCTTCAGGGCCGATCTGCTTGTAGAACGAGTGTTGCTCATCGAACTGAAGTCGGTTGAGAAGACCGCGCCCGTTCACGCCAAACAAGTGCTGACGTACCTTCGGTTGCTCGACCTTCCTCTGGGACTACTGATCAACTTCGGTGCCCCGACCTTCAAGGAAGGTGCGCGACGTATTCTCAATCCGCGGGCCGACCTGTCAAAAGTCCGCGTTTGGCGAAAACCATAGCGCGCCAAAGGCGCGCCATTGTTTCATAGTTCCATTGTGTGAGTTCTTCTGGCCGCCCTTAAGCCGCGCGTTCGGCGGCGTCGCCTTCCAGCGGCAGGGTCACGGTCACTTCGGTGCCGAAGCCCTGTTCGCTCTGGATCGCAAAGGCGCCGCCGTGCAGTTGCGCCAGCGATTTCACAAGCGCCAGGCCCAGACCCGATCCGCCATGCGCGCGCGCCGGATCGTTCGACGCTTGCTCGAACGGTCGCGCGAGCCGCGGCAACACGTCCGCCGGAATGCCGATTCCCGTGTCGCGCACGGTCAAGCGCAGCGCGCCGTTCACGGCTTCCGCCTCGACATCAACCTGGCCGCGCGCCTCCGTGAACTTGATCGCGTTCGACAGAAGATTGAGCAGGATCTGCTTGACCGCCCGTTGATCGGCGCGCACGAGCAGGTTCTCCGGCACGACCGAAGTCGAGATGGCCACGCCCTTCTCTGACGCCCGCCCGGTGACGAGCCGCAAGCTCGCCGCGACGGTCTCTTTGACCAGCAGGTCCTCATAGTGCAGCTCGAACTTGCCCGCCTCGATCTTCGACATGTCGAGCA
>CAZLRW010000340.1:0-2288 GCA_964561925.1 uncultured Flavobacteriaceae bacterium | reverse complement strand
CGAAGGTGCTTGAGAAGATGAAGCAGTTCGCGGGTCAGATGGGCGCGGAGTTCGCACCGTCGAAACTGCTCGAGAAGCTTGTCGCCGAAGGCAAGGGGTTTCGGGATTTGAAGTGAGCCCTCAGCGGAAGGGAGGAGCGTATGACAGTCATAAGGTTCTGCGTTGCAATGGTCGTGGCGCTCCTGTTGCCGGCGTACGCCGCATCTTCTTCGCCGCTGGGCCAGCACGTGACGCTCGTCGATAATCCTGCCTTGCCGAAGCAGGGGCCGATCCAGCTCTTGGGCTTCGCCGGGGGCCCGCTGAGCAGCGCGCCCGACGACATGGCTTGCATTGTCTATCTGGGGACGGATCTCATCACGTCCGACGACAAGACGGTCGTCGGTCTGACCGATCAGGCGTTTGAGGAAGTGATCGGGCCTATGTGCCACGGGCGCATGTTCAAGAGTGTGAAGGACGGGAAGTGGTACAACTACCCGCGCTTCTTCGTTTGCGTCGGGGACATCATTCTTATGATCAAGGGTGAGAGCGACCTGGGCGACGGAACACTCAGCGGCAATGGTGGATGCGAAGGTCCGCGCTTGACCGTGGAGTATCACCTCAAGAACGCCACCGGATACCCGTCGCAGCCGAAAAGCGTTCCTGAAATCGAGTACGAGCGCGTCTCGCAGCAGAACATTCCGGTCGCCGCGAGCGCGCGCGAGCCGCGTCTCGGCGGCGAATCGAAGACACTTGTCCCGGGGCAAACGATCACGCTTGAGAACATGACCGAGCACACGTATCTCGGCCATCCAAAACCAACTCTTCAGATATTCTACCGGACGCAACTTTCGTTCGACGATCAGGCGGCGCATAAGTCGCTTGCGAAGCAGGTCGTGGCGTCGCTTGCCGCCGGGCGCCTGAATGAGGGCGCCTTGAATGGCGTGATGGTCGCTGCGTTCAACGAACCTAAGCGCAGCCGCTTTCACTTCCGTCCCAGTTTTCGCTACGACGCGGATGGCGGCGGGAACGAGCGGGTGGGGCGGTAACGCGGCGGCTCAGCGAGCGGGAGAGCGCGATGAGCGACGTTGTTCTGATCGAAGAACGCCCGACGGTGGCCGAGTACATCGCGCTGCGTCAGCAGATCGGCTGGGGCGTGATCGACGAGGAAACCGCGCGGCGGACGATTGAGGGGGCTTGCTACACCGTTTGCCTCAGACGCGAGGGGCGGTTGGTCGGGCTCGTGCGGTTGATTGGGGATGGGTGTCTCTACTTTGCGGCCTCGGACGTCATGGGTCGCCGGAGCTTCAGGGCGGCGGGCATGGGGCGCGGATGATGCGGGCGGCGGCGGACTATCTGCGGCGCGCGGCGAAGCCGGGGGCGAGCATCACGCTGCAGCCGCTTGCCGGGCGCGAGGCGTTCTATGAGAAGTTCGGCTTCGTGCGCTGTCCGTCGGGGCCGTTCGGCTCCGGCATGGTCTTTGGCGACGCGCCGCCGCCGGTTGGTGGTAGCTTCGCGACGACGCAATGATCATGAGGCATGGCGTGATACGGTCGATCTCAGTGACGGTGGTGGTTGCGGCGGCAGTTGCGCTCGGCGCATGCGCTTCAACGCATCTCAAAATCGACGATCTTGCAGTCGACAGCATGCGCGCACTTGACGCTCGTGAACGGAAAACCGATCCGGAGGCTGTTCCGCAATTCATGACGGGCGCGGTCTGGGACGACGTCGTCTTCATTGAATTCACACTGTCGACGTCGCTTGATCTCGCTGGAGCGGTGAAGAGGGATCCGCGTTGGGCGCCCTATGCGCGAATGTGGCAATGCGCCATGGGTTGGCGTGATGGTTGGATGGATAACCTCTTTGAAGGGCTCTACTTGAATGGGCGCGAGGTTCGCCCCGACCGTCCGCCGCATTTGAACAAGGACGGATTAATCAGACCCGGCGCTGAGCCTCGTCCCGCCGTCAACGGGCGCTACCTCTTCGCGGCGTATCTGCACACGAGGGGGGATGGGATTTATCCTGGGTCGACATACGATCTTGCGAAATCGCCGGTCGACGTCTGTGTCGAGGTCGCAGAGAGGGGCTATTACGGCTCCACGTCGCTCAAGTCGAATGTGGTGACAATTCCGGCGGGCGCGATCGGAGCGCTGCTGCATCGAAAGGAAGCCCGCTGACAATCCCTCGTAGGACGTGCCAGTATAGGCGCGATCGATATTCACGGCAAAAACAGGAGTGAAATATGCGTGAGGCGGTGATCGTTTCTTACGCCCGCACGGGTCTCGCGAAGGCCGCGCGGGGCGGGTTCAACA
>CAZLRW010000339.1:0-2304 GCA_964561925.1 uncultured Flavobacteriaceae bacterium | reverse complement strand
GACGGGAAGCGGAAGCGGGGGCCTGAGCGCGTGCCCCAGGACGTGCCGCGGTCGCGGCGATCGTCGTCATCATCGTCGTCGTCATCGTCCCAGTCGCGGCGTTTGCGGTAGCTTTTCTCGAACACCTGCCAAAGCGCGCCGCCCTGAACGGCGCCGCGAATGATGCCGCCGATGAGGTCGCCCAAGACTTCGTTGCGGTCGAACTCGAATTGACCGCCGGGCCGGTCGTAGCGGTTCGTTCTGACTTTGTCGCGCACGCCTTCGAGTTCGCCGCGGCGGCGGGCGATCTCGCGCGCCTCGTCGCGGATCTTTGCGACCTCGGCCTCGGCGCGGGCGATGGCGTTTTGGTTGAGTTCGATCTGCTGGACGAGCCGGTCGTCGTCGGTCGCCTTGGTCGCGCGCGCCTCGCGGTACATCGTCTGCAGGTCCTCGCGCGCGATCGCCTGGGTCAGGATCGAAAGCGCCTCGTCGTGAGCCTTGCGGTCGCCTTCGTCGAGCAGCTTCGTGCGCTCCTGATCGAGGGCCGCGAGCGCGGTCTGCGCCTTGGCGAGCGCCGCGGTTGCGACCTTGAGGTCGGCCTCGGCCGTGCCGAGTTTCGTCTCGAGCGGCAGGATGCCTGCGTCCATCAAGGCGGAGCGTTCGAGCAGTTCGAGTTTCTTGTCCTCTTCCTCGATACGCTTGACGAGCGTGCCCGCATGTTCGCGCAAGCGCAGCGGGATTTCGTTCAGCGACATGTAGTTCGGGCGCGCCGTGTCGTAGCCGACGAGGGCGGCCACCTTGCGGTCGAAGAAGCGGACGAAGTTGCCGGCCTTGTACGCCGGCGTGCCGAAGCCGCGCTTCCAAAGGTACATGAACAGCGGATCGGCTTCGTAGGGCTTGCGCTTGGTTTCGCGGTCTTCTTCGGCCTGGTCGGCCTTTGCGTCGGCGGCTTCGGCGATCTTCGTCGTCTCGTCGACGCGCGCGCGTTGGGCGGCCCAGGCCGGATCGGCGGCCATCTTGCGCTCGACTTCGAGCTGCAGCGCCTTGATCGGCTCGCCCGCGGCTTCGACGGCGGCGGTCTTGGCGCGATGATCGGCCTCGGCGGCGACGACGGCGCTTTGCGCGCCGCCGTGGCGGATCAGGAGTTGATCGAGCTTCGATTTGTGCGTGCGCAGAAGGTCGAGCGCGCGGCGTTCGGCGGCGTCGAGTTCGCCGACGGCCTCGTTGCGGATCAGCGTGTCGAGGCGGATCAAGGCGAGCGCGCGGAAACTGTCGGCAAGCTGCTTGCGCAGGCGCTCGGCTTCGGCGGCGGCGGAACTCAGCACCTCGGCCAGGCGGTTCTCGTTCGTGCGGACCGAACCGATCGCCGTTTCGATGGAGGAGAGCGCTTCGCGGGCGGAGACGAACATGGGGTTCAGCGCCACGACGTGATCGTACCGCCGAGCACATCGACGCGGTAACGAGGTTCGAGTTCGCCGCGCCGCTTCTCGGCGATCACGCGGTTCTGGAGGATGCCGTCATCCTGCTTGTCTTCGCGCACTTCGTCGAAGACCTCTTCCGGCACGCGCACACCCCAGGCGGCGACGTTGTAGACGCGGCCGTCCTCTTCGTTGATGACGGGCATCGTCAGCGCGGCGCCGTTCGGGCCGACGGCTTCGACGATCAGGTAGAAATTGCGCGCGTTCGGGTTGACGTCGGGCACGCGCCAGACGCCGGAGTCGCCGTCCTGCACGATACGCAGCTGGTAGGTCTGCGCGAGTTCGGCGCGGAGTTTTTCGAGGCCTGTGATGGCAGCTTTCGCGGCGGCGGCGTCCTTCGCGGCGAGCGCCGTGCGGCCGTCGCCGAACAGCTGATCCGCGCGGGCGCGCGCGGCGTCGACGCGGGATTCGCGGAGCGTTTCGTCGTAGGCCGCTTGCAGAGATTTCGGCAGCGTTTGGGCGAGTTCGACGCGCGCGGTTTCGGCCGATCGCTGGGCGGGGGCGACGATGCCGTACTGATAGCCGCCCCAGAGTGCGCCGATGCCGATCAGGATCGCGGCGGCGAAGGCCACGATGCGATGGCGGCGGACCCAGAGCAGCGCGAGCGTGCGGCCGAGGCCGGGGGCCGGCGGTGTGTAGGTGAAGCGGCTTTCCTTCAGCGCCTTGATGCCGGCGTCGATGACGCTGTCCGTCACATCGATGCCTTGGCTTTTGTAGATCTCGCGAAGGCGCGCGCGCAGCGCTTGGTCGCGGTCGCCTTGGCCCAGTTCGCGTTCGACGATGAGTTCGCGGTGGCGGATCGTGTCGACCACGTCCATCGCGAGCATCAGTTCGTCGAGCGTTTGCG
>CAZLRW010000338.1:0-2319 GCA_964561925.1 uncultured Flavobacteriaceae bacterium | reverse complement strand
GCCGAAGGACGGTGTTTGGGATGACGCGGCGCGCGCGAAGCTCGGCATCCCGGCGAAGGCCGATGCGTACAAGCTCACACGGCCGAAACTGCCGGACGGCATGCCGTACGACGAGGCGTTGGAAAAGGCCGCGCTGCCCGTCGCACACAAACTGGGCCTGACGCCGCAGCAGCTGCAAGGCCTCGTCGACTTCATCGCCGATCACCGCGTGGCGGAAACCTCCGCCGCAATGCAGGCGATGAACGCGCACATGGACGAGGCGGCCGAGACGCTGCGCAAGGAATGGGGCGCAGGGTACGAGCGGCAACTCTCGCTCGCCGCGCGCGCCGCGAAACGCTTCGGCGGCGACGATCTGATCGCCGCGCTGAACGACACCGGCTTCGGCAACAACCCGCATCTGGTGCGCGCGTTCGCGAAGGTGGCGTCGTTGATCGGCGAGGACACGATGAAATCCGACGGCACGCCGACCGCGCCCGCGGGCGACGCCGCGCTCGCCGAAATCGCGCGCATCCAGGGCGACGCGTTGCGCGATCCGAAACACCCCTGGATCAACGCCGACCACCCCGAACACGCCGCCGTCCTTGAACGCATGCGCGCCCTCTTCACCGCCGCCCACCCGCCGCCACGCGACGAGCGCGAGCGCTAACGCCCCTGGGACCGCCGGCTTCCAGCCGGCTCTTGCTGAACTTCAACCGCACAAGAGCCAGCAGGATGCCGGCGGTCCCAGGAACACCCAGGTCTCGCGCGTCAGCGCGACGGCGAGTCAGCTCCACCACGAAGGCACGAAGAACACGAAGGCGCACGAAGCCCTTCGTGAATCGTCGCGCGCTTCGTGCCTTCGTGGTGGGACTGACTCTTCACGACATCGAGAGTCACAATGTCCCAACAAATCGAAACCGCCTTCGTCAAACAATATGCCTCCACGCTTTCGCACCTCGTGCAGCAGAAGGGGTCGCGCCTGCGCGCGACCGTGCGGGTCGAACCGCTTGTCGGGCGCGAGGGGTTCTTCGACCAGATCGGCGCCACCGAAGCGCAGAAGCGCACGACGCGCCACGGCCAGTCGCCCGTCGTCTCGACCCCGCATGGGCGCCGGCGCGTGGCGGGCGAGGATTTCGAATGGGGCGACCTGATCGACAACCAAGACCGCGTGCGCATGCTGATCGATCCGGCGTCGTCCTATCTGCAGTCGGCGATGTTCGCGCTCGGCCGCTCGATCGACGACGTGATCATCAAGGCGGCGAGCGCCACTTCCTTCACCGGCGAAACCGGCACCACGCCGGTGGCGCTGCCCGCCGGGCAGAAGATCGCGGCCGGCGGCACGGGCCTGACCGTCGTGAAGCTGCGCGCCGCCAAAAAAATGCTCGACAAGAAAGAGGTCGACCCGGAAGAGCCGCGCTATTTCGTCTGCACCGCCGAGCAGGTCGACAACATGCTGGGCACGACGGAGGCGACGTCCGCCGACTACAACAGCGTCAAGGCGCTGGTCGAAGGCAACATCGACACGTTCTTGGGCTTCAAGTTCGTGCGCACCGAGCGCCTGGCGAAAATCGGCGCCGACCGCCTTTGCCTCGCCTATGCGCAGTCGGGATTGTTGCTCGCCATCAACAAGGACGTCCAAGGCCAGATCGCGCCGCGCGCCGACAAATCCTTCTCCATGTACGCCTACGCCTGCCTCACCGCCGGCGCCACGCGCATGGAAGAGGAAAAGGTGGTCGAAGTCGCCTGCCAAGAGCCGTAACCGACCGCCACCATCGTCGTCATGGCCGGGTCAAGCCCGGCCAGGCCGACTGATTTTTTAGTGACAAGAGGAACAACGACCCATGCCCAACCGCAACATGACCAATTTCGCGAAACTCGCCACGCCCGGCACGATCGTCGACCCCGGCGACTACGGCGGCCTCTCGCGCCACGACTATGACGAGATCACGACCGACGGCACCGAGATCACCGGCGATCGCCTGTTCTGCGGCAAGCTGATGCCCGGCGAGCGTTTCCACGACGCCGTCGTCGTTTTCGGTGCGCTCGGTGCCGGGCGCACGCTGCAACTCGGTGACGTGGGCGACGACGACCGTTACATGGTCGCGACCTCCGTCGCCGCCGCCGGCAATGCCGAAGCCCGCGCCGCAACCGGCTTCGGTTACAAGAACACGACGCTGCTACCGATCGACCTCTTTCTGCAAATCGCCGGCGGTCTCCTTACGGCCGGCCAGCAGGTGAAAATCGCTATCCGCAAGTCCAGGGATTGACCCCTGGGACCGCCGGCTTCCCTGCCGGCTCTTGCTGACGCTTCACCGCTCAAAGAAAGAGCCGGCTGGAAGC
>CAZLRW010000337.1:0-2359 GCA_964561925.1 uncultured Flavobacteriaceae bacterium | reverse complement strand
GCGACATGAAGGGCATCCGCCGGTTCGGCCAGTCGCTCATTCCGATGGACGAGACGCTGACGCGCTGCGCGGTCGATGTGTCGGCGCGGCCTTACTTCATTTGGAAGGTGTCGTTCAGCCGCGCAAAGCTCGGCGAGATGGACACGGAGCTTTTCAAGGAATGGTTCCAGGCGCTGGCGCAGAATGCGGGCCTGACGCTTCACATCGAAAACCTCTACGGCGAGAACAACCATCACATCGCCGAGAGCTGTTACAAGGCGTGCGCCCGGGCGCTTAGGCACGCGATCGAACTCGACCCGCGCCATGCGGGCGCGGTGCCGAGCACAAAGGGCAGCTTGGGGTCTTAGGGTCCGCCCTGAATCGAGCACTGTGAACCGAGGGGCCAGCCGCCTCGTAACACACAGACTGCGCTTGATTCCGGGGGCGATGTGATCGATCGGCGGCAGATGATGGTTGGCGCTGCGGCGTTGGGAGCTGCGGCGCATGCGCCGCGGGCGTGGTCGGCGGGCGATTGGGCGGGCGACATTGCAATCCTGCGCAAAGCCTATACGGCCATTCATCCGGGGCTTTATCGTTACGCAACGTCTGGCGACGTGGCGGCGCGGTTCGACGCGCTTGAAGCGGCGTTCGCCAAGGGGCCCGACTTGCGGTCGGCCTATCTCACCCTTTCCCGGTTTCTCGCGACGGTGCGGTGCGGGCATACCTACGCGAATTTCTACAATCAGTCGGACAAGGTGGCGGGAACGCTATTCGGCGGGCGCAACAAGGTGCCATTCGAGTTCCGTTGGCTTGGCGCGCGCATGATTGTGACCGAGAACCGGTCGCGCGAGGCGCGTCTGGTGTCCGGCACGGACGTGATTGCGATCGATGGGCGGCCGGTGGCGACGATCCTCAATGACTTGATGGCCTTCGCGCGGGCGGACGGCGGCAACGACGCAAAGCGGCGTGCGTTGCTCGAAGTGCGCGGCGTCGATGCCTACGAGACGTTCGACGTGTTCTTCGGGCTCTTGTATCCAAGCAGCGGCGTGTTTCGATTGACCGCGCGCCTGCCCGGGCAAGGCAGTGAGACAACGATCGAAGTCCCGGCACTCGACCTCGCCGCACGCCAAGCGACACAGCGCAAACCTGCCGCAAAGGATTCCGCGAAGTGGACGCTCGCCTTTCCGGCGGAGCGCGTCGCGGTTCTGAGCATGCCGGACTGGGTCATGTACAACACGAAGTGGGACTGGCGCGGCTTTCTCGACACCGCCTTCGCGGAGATGAAGGATCGCAAGGCGACGGGCCTTGTTGTCGATTTGCGCGGGAACGAGGGCGGGAACGATTGCGGCGACGAGATCATCGCGCGCTTGATCGACCGCGATCTGCCGCTCGAGACTTACGAACGGCGGGTGCGTTACCGGCGGATTCCAAGCGAGATCGAGACATATCTCGACACCTGGGACCCGTCGTTCAAGACGCTGGGCGAGAAGGCCGAGGACATCGGCGACGGTTTCTATCGGCTGCCGGTCAACCCGGAGAACGGGAACATGATCCGACCCAAGGGTCCGCGGTTCACGGGCAAGGTGGTTGTGCTGACGGATGCGCAGAACAGCTCGGCGACATTTCAGTTCGCGAGCACGATCAAGGCGACGGGACTCGCGCGTTTGATGGGCGAGCCCACGGGCGGCAATCAACGCGGCATCAACGGCGGCGGATACTTCTTCGTTCGCCTGCCCGCGTCCGGGCTCGAAGCCGACTTGCCGTTGATCGGGTATTTTCCGCACGGACCGAAACCCGACGCGGGGCTGGCGCCCGATATCGCGATGGCACCGACAACCGAGGACATCGCGGCCAAGCGGGATAGGGTTCTCGAAAGCGCTCTGCGCTTGGCTTTGTGAAGGGCGCTGATCGGCGGACGTTGACCGGTTGGGCGCACTCGGCCAAAAGGCGGGGATGAGCGGGCTTGTCGCCATTATCGATTACGGGTCGGGGAACTTGCGGTCCGCCGAGAAGGCGGTTGCGCGGGCGATCGCCGATGGCGGGATCTCTGCGCGGGTTGTCGTAACGAGTGATCCTGAGGTCGTGCGCGGGGCGGAACGGATCGTGCTGCCGGGCGTCGGCGCGTTTGCCGATTGCATGCGGGGCCTGGGCGCGATTGCGGGCATGGTCGATATGCTGAACGACGCCGTGCGGACGCGCGGTGTGCCGTTCCTCGGCATTTGCGTTGGCATGCAGCTGATGGCGTCGCGCGGGCTTGAGCATGGCGAGCACAAGGGGCTTGGCTGGATCGAGGCAGATGTCGTGCGTATGACGCCCTCGGATCATGCGCTCAAGATTCCGCATATGGGGTGGAACACGCTGCGTGTCGTGTCACCGCATC
>CAZLRW010000336.1:0-2368 GCA_964561925.1 uncultured Flavobacteriaceae bacterium | reverse complement strand
TATTGATGAATGCTCTCGCCGTGGAGGGCGAGGTCTTGGCCTTCGCGTTCCTGGTCGGTGTCGAGGCGCAGGCCGATGAAGGCTTTGATCGCCATCAGGATGCCCCAGGTGGCGACCGCGCACCATGCGACGGTGACGAGGACGCCGACCGCTTGGATGCCGAGTTGGGCGGGGTTGCCGTCGATGAGCCCGCGCAAACCTTCCGGCGATGCGGCGCTGGCGCTGACCGCGCCGGTCGCGAAGACGCCCGCGAGCAGTGTCCCCAGAATGCCGCCCACGCCGTGGACGCCGAAGACGTCGAGCGTGTCGTCGTATTTGAGGCGGTGTTTGAGGCTCGTGCAGGCCCAGTAGCAAACGGCGCCCGCGATCAGGCCGATGACGATGCCGTGCCATGGCAGCACGTATCCGGATGCCGGCGTGATCGTGCCGAGGCCCGCGACCGCGCCGGAGATGATGCCGAGCACGGACGGCTTCTTGCGCTGCCACCATTCGAGCATCATCCAGACGAACGCGCCGGCGCAGGCGGCGAGGTGCGTCGCCACGATCGCCATCACCGCGCGCGAATTCGCGCCCAAGGCCGAGCCGCCGTTAAAGCCGAACCAGCCGACCCAGAGCAGGCCCGTGCCGATCACGGCGAGCGACAGATCGAACGGGGCCAAGTTCTCTTTGCCCAAGCCGAGGCGCGGACCCAACACGTAAGCGGCGACCAAGCCCGCGATGCCGGCGTTGATGTGCACCACCGTGCCGCCCGCGAAATCGAGCAAGCCCATCTGGCCAAGGAATCCTCCGCCCCACACCCAGTGCGCGCTCGGCACATAGACGATGAAGAGCCAGAGGATGCAGAACGCGAGGAACGCATCGAAGCGCAGACGTTCAGCGACGCTGCCCGCGACGAGCGCGACCGTGATGACCGCGAACGTCATCTGGTAGATCATGAACAGCGCTTCGGGGATGTTTGTCGCGAGGGCGTTCGTGCTTTCCATGCCCGAACCCAGCATTAGGAAGCGGTCGAGCGTGCCGATCAACGCGCCCCCGCCGACGAACGCGAGCGAATAGCCGGCGATAACCCAGAGGATCGAGACCAGCGACGTCGCCGCCGCCGACTGCGCCATCGTCGCCAGCACGTTCTTGCGGCGGACCATGCCGGCGTAGAACAGCGCAAGGCCCGGCAGCGTCATCATCAGCACCAAGGCCGTCGCGCCGATCATCCATGCGGTGTCGGCGGCGTTGATCGTGCTTTCGGCCATGGCGAACGTCTCTCCCCACAAATCGTGCGGGAAAGACCTACTTGTGGGCATTCGTTGCTGTCTACTCGGGCAGATGCCCATTTGTTGGGCATGCGTGCCGACAATTTAGGCGAGGCAACGGGGAACGTTCGAGTGCGGACGTAGCACCGCTTGATCGTCCAAGACGTAGGTCCAAGCGGATCGTATGCCGAAGGCACGCTTCGATGCTTGCGGACTTGAAGCCGGACTCGAAGTCATCTCTCGCGGGAGACCAAGCTCTGCTGTCGCGAACCTGCGGGACGGGCGGTCCCGCTTTTCGACGTGGGCGAAGTATCCGAACTCTTCACCGCCGTTGATTCAACCAATGGCGAGAGTCGCGCGTTAGCCGGCCGCCCGCTCGTGCCGCTGAGCTACGGTGCGATGTTGCCGCCCCGGGAGGACTCGAACCTCCGACCGACGCTTAGCCGACAATCGCGCGATCTCTCGCCATTGGTGTCTTGTTGCCCGTCGAGTCGGGCGAAAATATGGCTTCAGGGGAACAGAGCGAATTCGGAAAGCCCCACATGGTGGAGCACTCGGTTTTCCAAACGAAGTATCCGGATTCTTCACCACCTGAAGTTCTCTCAGCCGCATTGAACCGCACGGCCGATCGTCAGTCTACGAACGAAATAATTTCGTCGCGGCGCATCTGTGAGAAATCGCACGCCGCCTTAGTGAGCCATATGCTCACCCCGACCATCGGTGGACGGCGCGTTTCCGCGCCCCGTTCCCTCCGGCGGGCCCCGCGCTTCGAGCGTGCTCACGCGAATGTGCGCGAGCGGCATCGAGGATCCGGGTCTCCTCCGCTTGGGCGATCAAACCCAAGCCGGCACTGCATTTCTTCGCGGAGGAGACATGAAAAACCCCTCCGAAGCTCAGCGCTCGGGAGGGGTCCAAAAGTCGGGACCGGACAGCCTTCCGTCAGAAGGCCCCTCCGCGAGCGGCGCGCGCGTCGACGCACGGCGTGGTGACGCCGGTGCACGGGACGCTTAGTCGTTGTTTCGATCTTCCGTTCATTCCGCTGCTCGAATTCAGACGTGGTTCGCGCGATCTCTCGCACAAGGGACGCGGCTTCTACGCTTCTCGATTCGCGCAGTCAAGCG
>CAZLRW010000335.1:0-2390 GCA_964561925.1 uncultured Flavobacteriaceae bacterium | reverse complement strand
TCGTCGACCACATCGTCGCCCTCGTCGAAAAACGCGCCGCCGAAATCGAAGCCAAACGCGAGAAGTAGACGCTCCTTTCTTCCCGGGACCGCGGGCATCCTGACCGCCCTTTGGGCGTTTTCCTCGCGCCGGCAGGTTCCGGCGAGAAGCCTCGCCTTGAAACGTTAACCCCTGCGGCCTATGCTGGCATAGGCCAACCGGGAGAAGCGCATGGGCGACGAGCGCCGCGTCAAAGTGTTCAGGAACGGTCGCAACCAGGCGATCCGCATCCCGCGCGAGTTCGAACTGCCGGGGAAGGAGGCCGTGCTCCGCAAGGAAGGCGCACGCCTGGTCATCGAACCCGTCAAGAAGAAGTCGCTCTTGGACGTGATTTCGCGTTTCAAGCCGATCAAGGAAAAGCTGCCGAAGATCGACGACCGCCCGCCAGAGCCCGTCGATGTCTGACGCGCGCTACTTGCTCGACACGAACATCATCTCCGACCTGATGCGCAACCGAACGGGGACGTGCGCGGCGCGCTTGGCCGACGTAGGCTCCGAAAACGTCTGCACCAGCGTCATCGTGGCGTGCGAACTGCGATACGGCGTGGCGAGGAAGAAGTCGGTGGAGTTAAGCCGCCGCCTTCAAGCTGTCCTCGGTGCGATCGAAGTGTTGGCGCTCGACACGCCAGCCGACATAGCCTACGGGCAGCTTCGAGCGAAGCTTGAGAGGGAGGGTACCCCGGTCGGAGCAAACGATCTCTTGATCGCCGCTCATGCGTTCGCCATCGGTGCGACGCTTGTGAGCGACAATGACAAGGAATTTGTCCGCATCACCGGTTTGCGTGTCGAAAACTGGCTTCGCTGATGATAGTGTTCCAATCGGCACGTGGACGAATGCATGGCTGAAATCGCGCCGAGTGAAGAGTTACGCGCGTTCCTGCTGCGCCTCTACGCCGCGTTCGGCGACAATGACGCCGACGCCGTGCGCGAGATGTTCTCGAAGAGCAAACACCTGCTCTACATCGGCACCGACCCTGAGGAGTGGTGGACGGGGCCTGACAGCGCCGAAATCATGCTCCGCCAAAATGCGGAACTCGGCGGCATCGAAGTCTTCCCCGGCGCGCCCGTGGCCTACAGCATCGGCAACGTCGGTTGGATCGCCGACAAAATCCGTGTCGTGCTGCGAACGGGCGCCGAGATCATCGTGCGCCTCACGCTCGTGCTCGCGATCGAACGCGGCCAATGGCGCATCGTGCAATGGCACGGCTCGATCGGCGAGAAGGACGAAGTCTCGTTCGGCAAATCGCTACCGAAGAACATCGACCATGTCGAGCGCAGCGTCCGGGAAGAGCGCCTTGACGTGCGCCCTGCCGCCGCGCCCGACGGCACGGTCACGATCGCCTTCACCGACATCGAATCCTCGTCCGTTCTGCTCGATCGCGTGGGCGATGCCGCCTTCATGCGCGTGCTCGGCTGGCACGACGGCATCGTGCGCGACGCGGCCGAACGGCAAAACGGCTTCGTCGTGAAGTCGCAGGGCGACGGCTTCATGCTGGCGTTCCCCTCCGCCGCGCTCGCGTTGCGCGCGACGCTCAGCATGCGCGAACGGATCAAGGCGGGATTCGAAGGCTTGCCCGTTCGCATCCGCGTGGGCCTCCACTCCGGCGAGGCGATCAAACGCAGCGACGACTTCTACGGCCGCACCGTCGTCATCGCCGCGCGTATCGGCTCACTCGCGCTCGGCGACGAGATCCTGGCCTCAGACCTCGTCTATGCACTGGCCAAGGGCCTCGGCACGTTCACGTTCGGCCCACCCCGCGCCGCCGCCCTCAAAGGCCTCGACGGCTCGTTCGACCTGTACCCTGTGCTGGCGTGACGTGATGCGCGGGCAGTACCCCCGGCGCGCAAGTGCGGGCTGAGGCAACACTACGTCAACAACGGAAACGCCACCGCGCCCGCGGGCGAGGCCCAGTTCTTGACGAGCTCGGCGACGATCGCGCCGGTGCTGGTCAGGTGAACGCCGGCCGCCTCCATGCGGCGCCAGGACATTTCCTCGGCGATTTGGTTCGACGATCCGCACGCGTCGGCGACGACTTTGACGTTGTAGCCTTCCTCGACCGCGCTGATCGCGGGCGACACCATGCAGATATCGGTGGTCACGCCCGCCATCACGAAATTGCGCTTGCCCGTCTTGCGGCAGGCGTCCGCGAAGGCGGGATCGTCCCAGGCGTTGACGACGCCCTGCCGCTTGACGCGCGCGGCGAAGGCCTCAGGCAGCGTATCGCGCAGCTCCGGCATCAGCGGGCCTTGCACGTTCACGTTCGTTTCCTGGCTCGAGGTCAGCACGACCGGGATGCCGGTGCCCTTGGCGAATTTCGCGAGCACGATGACGTTGCGTTGCAGCAGCGCGA
>CAZLRW010000334.1:0-2436 GCA_964561925.1 uncultured Flavobacteriaceae bacterium | reverse complement strand
CGCGAGAAGGTCATCCCCCGCACGCGAATGCTGCGGCCGGTTGCAGGAAGCCCGTTGCCCTCGCCGGTGTTCGTGCCGGTACCCTCCCAATGCACGGCAGCGAAGTCGCAATCGGCAAGGACGAGCAGCACCGTCATCTTCAGATCGGGCGCCACCTTGCGCCACCCTTCGGCCGCCGCTCGGTCTTCCGCCCGCGTCGCGTCGCGCGTCATGCCGCGCACCCGGAACTCCGGGTGATAGATGTGCTCGTTCTCCGCAATCCGGCCTTTGCTCAGGATTTCGTCGTAGACGATGCGGACCGTCGCCGCGTTGCGCTGCCGCTGGGCGAGCGAACACCGTTCTCCATCCCGCGCCGTCGCGCCGTCAAACGCTAAACCACCGACCGCGATCGCGACGGCAAAGCCGCCCAAACCGGCGAACGTCAGAACCTTCATTGCTTTCTCCCCACTCTTACATCGTAAGGTGATTGCATTGCTAAACCTTACACTGTAAGAGGTCAACATGAAGAAGGCCGCCGCTCGCGGAATCGTGAAGCCGCTCACGCGCGAGCGCATCGGCGAGGCGGCCCTCGCTCATATCGAAACGCACGGTCGCGAATCGCTCAGCATGCGCAACCTCGCGGCCCATCTCGGTTGCGAGGCGATGTCGCTCTATCACCATGTCGACGGTATCGAAGGCGTGCGCGACGAAGTCGTCGATAGATTGCTGGCCAAAGTCGTGGGCGCCCTGCGAGACGCCTACGATCCGCGAAAGGGACTGGAGATCTACGCGAGAGCTTTTCTCGCCCTCGCCGAGGACTATCCTGAGGCGTTCCCCTTGGTGCCGACGCGGCTCTGGCGCACCCCGGCCGCGATGTCCGTCGTGAGCCTCGGCATCAAGCTGTTGCAGGAAATGGGGCTGCCGCCGCGCACGGCGTTGCGCCAGGCGCGCGTCATTGGCGCCTACTTGGGCGGCGCCGGTCTTGCGTTGTCCGCGTGGCGGCGAACCGGTGACGCTCTTTCTCAAGGGATGCAGGCGACCGCCAAGAACGATGCGCAGCTCGGCCCGCTGAGAGGTCACGTCACCGCCCGCGACGTGCGTGCCGACTTGGACGCGGGCCTGAAACAAATCTTCGACGCGATCGAAGCACAACGCCGCTAGCCTCGGCGGCATGTGCCGACTACGATCGCCGCATGATCCGCCTCTACATCGCCCAATCGCTCGACGGCTACATCGCGCGCGCCGACGGCGGCATCGATTGGCTGCGACCGTTCGACGACGTCGACTACGGCTACAGCACGTTCATCCGCGACGTGGGCACCGTCGTCATCGGGCGCAAATCCTATGAGGTCGCCCGCTCGTTCGGCGACTGGCCCTACAAGACCATGCGCAGCCTCGTCATCACGTCGAGCCCGCTCGACGACCCGCCGCCGAACGTGACGCGCGTCGGCGCCGACATCGCGCGCCTGACGACCGCCCTGCGCGCAGCCGGCGCAAAGGACACCTGGATTATGGGCGGTGCGATGACGATCAACGCCTTCCTCGCCGCCGGCGCCGTCGATCGCATCGACCTGTTCACGATCCCGGTCTTGCTGGGCGACGGCATCCGCCTGTTCGACGGCGGACGGCCGGAAACGCCGTTGAAATTCCTGAGTTCGCAGGTCTACGACAAGGGTCTGGCGCGCCTCAGCTACGCGCGTGCATAGTTGGGCAGACAAGGGTGGGAGGGCCCCATGCGTTGGCCACTGTTGCTCGGCCTTGCGCTGAGCGTGTTCGTCACGCCGGCTTCGGCCGCGACGACGAAGGACTTTCTCTATCGCTGCGCGCAAGACGAAACGCGCTGCGCCACGCGCATCAAAGAGGTGGCACGAGTCATTCAGAATCCGCCGCCGGGCCAGCGCGCACCCGCGCAACTTTGCTTCCCCCCGGGGCTGTCGGACGAAGGTTTGGTCGGCGAAGTCACCTACTGGATCGACGAACAGGTCCCGCCGCTCGACAACCAAAACGAATTCGACAGCATTGCCGCAGCACTTGACGCGCTATATTCCTGCGCCCATGGACCATCCGAAGGAGAATGACGCATGACCATGTTCCGCGCCGACCTGTTCAAGGGCAAACGCATTCTCGTCACCGGCGGCGGTACGGGCCTCGGGCGTGAGATGGCCGACGAGTACGCGAAGCTCGGTGCCACGGTCTATATTTGCGGCCGCCGCGGCCCGGTGATCGAAGAGACCGCGCAGGAACTGTCGAAGGCGAACAACGCCCGCGTCGTCGGCCTCGAATGCGACATCCGCGTGCCCGACGCGGTCGACGACATGATGACGCGCATCTTCAACGAAGGCCCGCTGACCGGCCTCGTCAACAACGCCGCCGGCAACTTCATCTCCCGCACGAAGGACTTGTCGCCGAACGGCTTCAACGCGATCGCGAACATCGTCTTTCACGGCACGTTCTTCG
>CAZLRW010000333.1:0-2459 GCA_964561925.1 uncultured Flavobacteriaceae bacterium | reverse complement strand
AGCGACCTCATCATCGCGAAATTCATGAACTGCCTGATGTACGACGGCAAGAAATCCGCCGCCGAACACATCGTCTACGGTGCGCTCACCACGATCGAGCAGCGCTCGAAGTCCGACCCCTTGAAGCTGTTCCACGCCGCCCTCGACAACGTCGCCCCGGCGATCGAAGTCCGCTCCCGCCGCGTCGGCGGCGCGACCTACCAAGTCCCCGTCGAAGTGCGCCCCGACCGCCGTCAGGCGCTCGCCATCCGCTGGATCATCAACGCCGCGCGCGCCCGCAACGAACAGACGATGCAGCAGCGTCTGTCGGCCGAACTGCTCGACGCCGCCAACAATCGCGGCACGGCCGTGAAGAAGCGCGAAGACACGCACAAGATGGCCGAAGCCAACCGCGCGTTCTCGCACTACCGCTGGTAACGAGAGAGTCCCCGTATCATGCCCCGCACCACCCCCCTCGAGAGATACCGCAACATCGGCATTGCCGCGCATATCGACGCCGGCAAGACGACGACGACGGAGCGGATTCTCTACTACACGGGAAAGTCCCATAAGATCGGCGAAGTCCACGACGGCGCCGCGACGATGGACTTCATGGAGCAGGAGCAAGAGCGCGGCATCACGATCACGTCTGCCGCCACGACCGCCTTCTGGAACGACCACCGGGTCAACATCATCGACACGCCCGGCCACGTCGACTTCACGATCGAAGTGGAACGCTCGATGCGGGTGCTCGACGGCGCGGTCGCGGTCTTCGACTCGGTCGCGGGCGTCGAACCCCAATCCGAGACCGTCTGGCGCCAAGCCGACAAATATCGCGTTCCCCGCATTTGCTTCGTCAACAAGATGGACCGCACGGGCGCCGACTTCTACCGCTGCGTCCAAATGATGATCGATCGTTTGGGTACGAAGCCCTGCGTGGTCCAACTGCCCTACGGCGCCGAAGCCGACCACAAGGGCATCATCGACCTCATCGAAATGCGAGCGGTCGTCTGGAAGGACGAATCCCTCGGCGCGAAGTTCGAAGTCCAAGAAATCCCTGCCGACTACAAAGCCAAGGCCGACGAGTGGCGCCATAAGCTGCTCGAACTCGTCGTCGAAATGGACGACGACGTGATGCAGGCCTATCTCGACGGCAAAGAACCGGACGCCGCAACGCTGAAGCGCCTGATCCGCAAGGGCACGATGAGCTTTGCGTTCGTGCCCGTGACCTGCGGTGCCGCCTTCAAAAACAAGGGCGTGCAGACTCTGCTCGACGCCGTCGTCGACTTCCTGCCGTCGCCGCTCGACATTCCGGCCGTCAAAGGCATCAAGCCCGGCAAGGATGAAACAGAGGTCGAACGTAAGGCCGACGACAAAGAGCCGCTCTCGATGCTGGCCTTCAAGATCATGGACGATCCGTTCGTCGGTTCGATCACGTTCTGCCGCATCTACTCGGGCAAGCTCGAATCGGGTTCGACGCTCATGAACACGACGCGCGACCGCAAGGAACGCGTCGGCCGCATGTTGCTCATGCATGCGAACAGCCGCGAAGACATCAAGGAAGCCTACACCGGCGACATCGTGGCGCTGGCGGCGCTCAAGGAAACCCGCACCGGCGACACGCTCTGCGACGCGCAGCATCCGGTCATCCTTGAGAAGATGGAATTCCCCGAGCCCGTCATCGAAGTCGCGATCGAACCGAAGACGAAGGCCGATCAGGAAAAGATGGGCGTCGCGCTCGCGCGTCTTGCTCAAGAAGATCCGTCCTTCCGCGTCAGCGTCGACCAAGAGTCGGGTCAGACGATCCTGAAGGGCATGGGCGAACTTCACCTCGACATCAAAGTCGACATCCTTCGCCGCACCTACAAGGTCGATGCGAACATCGGCGCCCCGCAGGTGGCCTACCGCGAAACGCTGACCAAGAAGGTCGACATCGACTACACGCACAAGAAGCAGACGGGCGGCTCGGGTCAGTTCGCGCGCGTGCGCATCGAGTTCGAACCGCTTCCGGCAGGCTCGGGCTTCATATTCGAGAACGAAGTCGTCGGCGGCTCCGTGCCGAAGGAATACATCCCCGGCGTCGAAAAGGGCCTGAACGCCTCGCGCGACAACGGCGTGCTCGCGGGCTTCCCGCTGATCGACTTCAAGGCGACGCTGGTCGACGGCGCCTACCACGAAGTCGACTCGAACGTGCTGACGTTCGAAATCGCCTCGCGCGCCGCGTTCCGAGAGTTGAAGGAGCGCAAGGCCGTCAAACTGCTCGAGCCGATGATGAAGGTCGAAGTCGTGACGCCCGACGAATTCATGGGCGGCGTGATCGGCGACTTGAACGCCCGCCGCGGCCAGGTGCAAGGCACCGACCAGCGCGGCAACGCGCAGGTCATCACCGCGATGGTCCCGCTCGCCAACATGTTCGGCTACGTGAACAACCTGCGCTCGATGAGCCAGGGTCGCGCCAGCTACTCGATGCAGTTCGACCA
>CAZLRW010000332.1:0-2461 GCA_964561925.1 uncultured Flavobacteriaceae bacterium | reverse complement strand
TTGGTAGCTCTCGAAATACGGTTCGTGGAAGGCTTGGGGGAAGAATTCGGTGAGGGCTTCGAAGCCTTTGGTGTCGCCGGGTTGGATGCTGTCGACGAGGACGAAGAGGCCGCCGGGTTTGAGGGTGCGGGCGATTTCCTTCGCGACCGTCGTGCGGACCTTCGGCGGGAGTTCGTGGAAGAGGTAGATCGCGGTCACGATGTCTTGGCTGGCGTCGGCGATGGGCATCGCCTCGGCGTTCGCTTCGACGAACGTCACGTCGCGCCAGGGTTTCAGCGCCTTCCTCGCTTCATCGAGATAGGCGGGTGAGAGGTCGAGTGCGGTCACCGGCAGCCTCGGCCAGTTGTCCTTCACGAACGTGAGGAAGCGGCCGGTGCCGGTCGCAACGTCGAGTAGTTTCGCTTGGCGTTGGTCGCGACCTTTCAGATGTTCGGCGATGGGCACGAGCGCTTGCCTTCGCATCGCGTCTGCCGTGCCGGTGAAGAGCGTCTCGACCTGGAAGTCGTAGAGCTTTGCCGAATCCTCCGTCAGCCAGCCGCCGGACTGGTAGTGGAAGTTCTGCAGATAGTAGCGCGGGAATTTTTCGCGGAGATCGTCGCTCAGGACCTCGTCGTGGATATGGTCGCGGCGGCGGCGCGCGACCTCCGGCACGTCGCGCAGGAACTTGAGCGAGCGGCCGAGCGTCTTGAACGCGTCGCGGTCGATGGCGGCGGGCGCGGCGTAGAGGCCTTGCTCGATGTTCTTCCAGTCACGCTCGAACAGCGCCTGCAGTTCGCGGAAGAACGCATCGCGCTTCGGGTAGTCGTGTTCGACCGTCACGCCCTTTTCCGCGAACGCGGTGCGCCGGCCCAAGCGGTTCGCGAGCACGTGGTGACCGCCGTACCAGGCGACGCGGGCGGTCTGGCTCAAGCGATAGGCGGCGCGGGCGAGCGGGTTCGGCATCGGATCACTCCCGCGCGAAGTGTGCCACAAGTTCGATGTGCGGTGACCATAGGAATTGGTCGACCGGCGTCACGGATTCGAGTTTGTAGCCGCCGTCGATCAGCGTCTTGGCGTCGCGCGCGAATGTCGCGGGGTTGCAGGAGACGGCGGCGATCCGCGCGACCTTCGATTTCGCGAGCTGTTCGGTTTGCGCCGTCGCGCCTGCGCGGGGCGGGTCGATGACGACGGCGTCGAATTTCTCGAGCTCGCTCGCGAGCAGCGGGCGGCGGAAGAGGTCGCGGCGTTCGGCCGTGATGGGCTTTAAGCCCTGGACGTTGCGCGCGGCGGCGACGAGGGCCTCGATGGCGCCGGCTTCGTTGTCGTAGGCGGCGACGGCGGCGTGGCGTGCGAGCGGGAACGTGAAGGCGCCGCAGCCCGCGAAAAGGTCGGCGATGCGCTTGGCTTTGCCGACAGCGGCGGCGATGAGCGATTGCAGCGCCGCTTCGGCTTCCGGCACGGCTTGCAGGAACACCGCGGGCGGCGTGGCCACGTCGACGCCCGACCAGCGGATCACGGGGGCTGCCGCCTGCGCGATGAGCTCGCCGTTCACCAGCAGCCGCAGGAGGCGCAGGTCGCTTGCGATCGCGGCGAGGCGCGTGCGCGTGCCGCCGTCGAGCGTGAAGCGGCCGATGCCGAGCGAAACGTCGATGCCGTTGTCGGCGCGCAGAACGTCGATCTCGGCGCGCGCGTGCTCGGGGAGGATGTTCGCGAGCGCTTGGCGCAACGGCGCGATGATCGCGAAGAGTTCGGGGTGGAGAACGTGGCACTCAGCCATGTCGACGATGTGGTGGCTGCCGCGTTCCTGAAAGCCGATCATGACGGCGCCGTTCACGAGCTTTGCGGTGAGGACGGCGCGGCGGCGCGTGCTGGGCGCGACGGGGACGAGCGGCGCGACATCGACGTTCGTGATGCCGCGCTGGGCGAGCGCGGTCACGACTTGCTCGTGCTTCCAAGCGCGGTAGGCGGACGCTTCGACGTGCTGCAGCGCGCAGCCGCCGCAGACGGTGAAGTGTTTGCAGGCGGGCGCCATGCGCGACGGGCCGGGCGACAGGACCTCGACGATCCGCGCGCGATCGCCCTCGCCTTCCACCGTGACTTGGTCGCCGGGCACGGTGAAGGGGACGTAGACGCCCTCCGCCGTCTCGCCATCGCCCTTGTGGCCGATGCGGAGAATTTCGACGGTGCGGGTGGTGGGTTCGTCAGTCACCTGGGCAGCGCCGTTCGGAATCGTGTAGTTCTTGCCTATGGCTCAAATTCACTTCGAATGGGACGAGGCCAAAGCGGCCAGCAACGCGGCGAAGCATGGCGTCACGTTCGAAGAGGCTATGGGCGTTTTCGCGGACCCCTTGGCATCGTCCATTTTGGACCCAGCCTCGCCGCAGGGCGAGGAACGCTGGATCACGATGGGACTTAACCTTGCGCAACGGCTGCTTGTGGTGGTTCATACACACATCGACGTTTCAGATGATATCATAGTCAT
>CAZLRW010000331.1:0-2496 GCA_964561925.1 uncultured Flavobacteriaceae bacterium | reverse complement strand
TCAGTTCGGCTTCAGCCGCCAGACCCAGTAATTCACCGCGACGAACGCGATGAGGTAGGCGACGGGCGAGCCGAGCCACATCAGCGCGTACTCGGCGCCCAGGATGTCGGCGGCGCCGTCGTACGAGAACGGATTCATGAGGAAGTAGACGAACGCGTCGGGCAGCCAGACGGCGAGCTTCGGCAGCGCGCCGCAATCCCAGGACGTCAAACCGTGCGCGCGGCAGGAGGCGCCGAAGACGCCCAGCTTTGCCATCTCGTCGTGCAGGAAGTAGACCGCGATCGCGGCGGCGGTGAGCCAGCCCACGACGATGCCCGGGAACCTTGGTTGCCACATGTCCTTTTCCTCATGCGCCTCCTGTTGTGACGGCCGATACAATAGGATTGTGGCTGAACGCTGGCTGAAGGGCAGGACTGGCGGAGTGGACAGGTGGGCCGGCGCCTGCCCATAGTTTGCGGGATGGCGCCCGATCCCCGATCCCGCTCGACCGCGCAGGCTTTGGCGTTCGGGTTCGCCGGGATTGCGCTGTTCTCCGGCCTCGACGCCGTGATCAAGCAGCTGAGCCTCACCGAGCATACGTTCGTCGTGACCTTCGGGCGGTATTTGTGCGCGCTGCCCTTTGCGCTTCTGATCTGGCAGCGCGCGGGTCGACCTGCGATCACGCGCGACATGTGGCGCGCGCACGCCTTGCGCGGCGCGGTGATGGCGGGTTCGGCGAGCCTGTTCTTTTGGGCGCTGTCCGTCGTGCCGTTGGCCGAGGCGATCACGCTGTCGTTCATTGCGCCGCTGATCGTGCCGTTCTTTGCCGCCGCGATGCTGGGAGAGCGTCTGCGTACGGCGAATGTGGTGGCGAGCGTCGCCGGGTTCGCGGGCGCCGTCATTGCGATTTTCGGCGATGGGCATGCCGGGGCGCCGCCGGGCGGCGATCCGGCGCTTTATCAACTCGGCGTCCTCGCGCTGTTGGTTTTTTCTGTCGGCTATGCGCTGACCGTCGTGTTGCTGCGCGCCCGCGCGAGCCAAGACGGCAGCGCGATCGTCGGCGTGCTCGCGACGTTGATCCCGGGCCTGATCGTCGCGGGACCTGCCGTCGCGTTCGGCGAGGCGCCGTCTGCCGCAAGCCTGCCGCTGTTCGTGTTCGTGGGTGCGCTCGGTGCGGTGTCGATGTGGACTCTGACCGAGGCTTACGCGCGGGCGCAGGCGCAGACGCTGGCGCCGTTGGAATTCACGGCGCTGCTGTGGGCGGCGGCGTTCGGATACGTCTTCTTCGATGAGATTCCGTCGCCGGCGCTGTGGGTGGGTGCGGCGATCATCATCGGCGCTTGCCTGTGGAGCGGGTGGGTCAGCCGGCGCGCGGAGGAGGCGGGGACGGTGTAGCTATATTTGTATGGGCGGCATCGGTTGCGATTCAACTTTCACCACCAAGTCACCAAGGAGCACCAAGCTTCACCAAGTGGATTGTTCGCGCGCGTCAGCGCGCGGTCGGTGTTCGACGGGCGCTTCGCGCCAAAAGCGAAGAACCTTTGCGCTCCTTGGTGATTTGGTGGTGAAAGCTGAAACGACCAACCGCTTCCACTTCAGGCAAACCTCTCCAACCACTCACATCTGCATCGTCCAGCCGCCGACGGACTGCGCCGCTTGGCGGACGGCTTCGCTGAGCGTTGGGTGGGCGTGGCTGGTACGGGCGATGTCTTCGGCGGCTGCTTGGAATTCGATCGCGAGGGCGGCCTCGGCAATCATGTTGCCGACTTCGGGGCCGATCATGTGGACGCCCAAGACGCGGTCGGTCTTGGCGTCGGCCAGGATTTTGACGAAGCCTTCCGTCGACGCGTTTGCGCGGGCGCGGGAATTCGCGGTGAACGGAAATTTGCCGGCCTTGTAGGCGACGTTTGCGGCCTTCAGTTCTTCTTCCGTTTTGCCGACCGTTGCGACTTCGGGCGCGGTGTAGACGACGGCGGGGATCGCTTCGTAGTTCACGTGGCCGGCTTGTCCGGCGATGATTTCGGCGACCGCGACGGCTTCGTCTTCCGCTTTGTGGGCGAGCATCGGGCCTTCGATCACGTCGCCGATCGCGTAGATGCCCGCAACCTGGGTCGCGTAGTGTTTGTCGACCGCGATGCGGCCTTTGTTGTCGGGTTTCAAGCCCGCTTTCTCGAGTCCCAGACCTTCCGTGTAGGGACGCCGGCCGATCGAGGAGAGCACGATGTCGGTTTCGATCGTCTCGCGCGCGCCCCCGGCTGCCGGTTCGATCGCGACGTGGAGCGCGCCGTTCTTGCGATCCACACCCACGACTTTCGAGCCCAGTTTGAACGTCATGCCTTGCTTGGCGAGGATGCGCTGGAAGTTCTTCGCGATCTCGCCGTCGAGGCCCGGCGTGATGCGATCGAGATATTCGACGACGGTGACCTGGGAGCCTAAGCGCCGCCAGACGGAGCCCATTTCAAGGCCGATATAACCTGCGCCGATGACAAGCAGGCGTTTCGGCACCTCGCCCAGCGT
>CAZLRW010000330.1:0-2500 GCA_964561925.1 uncultured Flavobacteriaceae bacterium | reverse complement strand
TGAGAACGAGAAAAGCCCGCCCCTCTCCCTTTCCACTTCGGGAAGGGAGAGGGGTTTGGGGGTGAGGGATGGGCGCTATGCAGCACTCCAGATCATGCCGTCATTTGTGCAAATGCTGGCGGCATCTTCCATTGGCAAAGCGTGGCGCAACGCCCTTCACTCACCCCCGGCCCCTCTCCCTTCCCGAAGGGGGAAGGGCGAGGGGTGAGGAGAGGAAGCCGTCATGAGAATACGAGCGGCGATTTTGGGTGGCGGGTCCTGGGGCAGCACTGTGGCCTCGCTGGTCGCGCGCAACGTGCCGGCGACGATTTGGGCGCGATCGGCGGAGACGGTTGACGAGATCAACGCGAAGCACACGAACGAACGCTATCTGCCCGGCGCACGGCTGACGCCCGCGTTGCGCGCCACGTCCTCGATCGAGGAAGCGGTGCGCGAGGCCGATGTCGTCGTGATGGGCGTGCCGTCTCAGGCGATGCGCGACACGGTGCGCGAGGTCGGCAAGCACATCCGCGCCTGGGTGCCGGTGATCAGCCTGTCGAAGGGGCTGGAGCTCGGCACGCGGCTGCGCATGACGCAGGTGATCGAGCAGGAACTGCCGGGGCATCCGGCGGGCGTTCTGTCCGGACCAAATCTCGCGCGCGAGGTCATGTCCGGCTATGCGGCCGCGAGCGTGATCGCGATGGAAGACGAGGTCATCGTCCAGGAGCTGCAGGCGATCTTCAAGACGGGCATGTTCCGCGTCTATACGAACACGGACGTCGTGGGCTGCGAGCTTGGCGGCGCGCTCAAGAACGTGATGGCGATTGCGACCGGCATGGGCGACGGCGCGGGCGCGGGCGAGAACACGCGTTCGGCCGTCATCAGCCGCGCTCTGAACGAGGTCACGCGGCTTGGCGTGAAGATGGGCGGCAAGCCCGAAACCTTCGCGGGCCTCGCGGGCATCGGCGATCTGATCGCGACCTGCACGAGCCCGCAGAGCCGCAACCGCACGGTCGGCTTCGAGCTCGGCAAGGGACGCAAGATCGCCGACATTCTGGCCGGCATGCGCCAAGTGGCCGAAGGCGTGAAGTCCGCCAAAACCGTGCTGCAGCTCGGCGAAGAGTTCGAGTGCGAGATGCCGATCGCGACCGAGGTCAACGGCGTCGTCAATGACGGCCGCACGGCGCAGGATGCTTTCCGCGGGCTGCTGAAACGCGTCGCGGGTGCGGAAGCGGATCCCGGATGATGACTTGTGACTCAGCCCTTCCCCCCTTGAGGGGGAAGGTGGATCGCCGCGAAAGCGGCGAGACGGATGAGGGGCCGCACGCCACGCGCCGCGGCCCCCCATCAGTCGCGCCTTCGGCGCGCCAGCTTCCCCCTCAAGGGGGGAAGCGCTTGGTGTTTTGCAGCGCCGGGGTTGACGACCATGAATGAAGCCGTGTCCCCGCAAGTCTCAGGCGTCCCGCTGCCGCAATGGCCAGTGGCGGAGGGTGTGCGCGTGGTGTTTCTCACCGACTGCCGCACGGCGACGGAGCGGCACGTGGTCGAACGCTGGATCGCGCAGTCCCGGCCCGCCGGCACGCGCGAGGACCAGGTTTCGTTCCTGGGCCTGCCGGTCAAGGCGGACGATGCGCGGCCGTTCGCGACGCAGCTCAAAACCTATCTCGATGAGCCGTCAACGATGCTGGCGCCCGTGCGCGTCGCGTGGCTGCCGCGCGAGCATGCGGGCGAGCGTTCGGCGCGGCTGACCGACCTCATCCTGCTGCGCGATCCGCGCAAGCCGAAAGAGGCCGAGCAAAAGCGGATCGTGCAGCTGGAGCCAGAGCGCTGCCACGTGGTCGCGGGACTGCCCGCAAGCATTGGCGATCTGAACGCGCGCGCCAAAGCGGCGGCCGACGCGGATGCGAGCGACGTCGAGGCGTTCGCGGAATTCGTCACCCGGCAAGCGAAGCTCGCGCTCGAACGGGCGGAATACCGGCTGATCGGGCGGCGCTACAAACTGCCGAAGCTCGTGCGCGAGCAGATCGCGGCGTCGCGGCGCTTTCGCGAGGGCGTGGAAGAGGTCGCCGCCAAGCTCAAGCGCAGCAACGAGTCGGTGATGAAAGAGGCGCTCGGCTATCTGCACGAGCTGCGCACGGCGCACAGCCCCTATTTCATCGACTTGATGATGCAGATCGCGCGCGGGCTGTTCTCGCGCGGCTATGGCGCGCAGGTCGACTACGACCAGGCGCAGATCGAGCGCACGCGCGCGGCCTTGGAAAAGGCGCCGGGCATCATCCTGCCGAGCCACAAGTCGAATCTCGATTCGGCGGTCACGTCCGTCGCCTTCGCCGACAACCGGCTTGCGACGCCGACGACATTCGGCGGCATCAACATGGCGTTCTGGCCGATGGGCACGATCGCTCGTAAAGCGGGGCGCGTGTTCATCCGGCGCGATATCAAGAACAACCCCGTCTACAAATTCGTGCTGCGCGAGTATCTGGGCTATCTGGTCGAGAAGCGCTTCAGTCTCGAGTGGTAC
>CAZLRW010000329.1:0-2513 GCA_964561925.1 uncultured Flavobacteriaceae bacterium | reverse complement strand
TCGATCGCGCGGCCGGAGATCGGGCGGCTGATGCCGATGATCGACAAGGTCTATGAGGATTGGACCTTGCTGCTCATGAACGTGCTGATGATCGAGGTCCGGGCGGAGGCGTTCTTCTCGTTCTGCACGAACCTGATGCGGTCGTCCGACGTGTTCGCCGACCGGCGGCCGGCCGCGATGCATGCGGCCGAACTCGTCGAGCGCATCCGCACGGACGAGGCGATCCATGTCGCCTATCTGCAGACGTTCGTGTCGGAGCTGCGCTCGTTCACGATCAAGACGCTGGACGGCGGGCGGATCAAGGGCGCCCAGATGATCGACCCGATCTGGGAAGGCATGATCCACTGGCACTCGGTGACGCAAGCCGATTTTTCGCGCGAGCAAAGCCGCGAGGCGATCGTCGCGCGCCTCAAGAAGCGGACGGACGCGCCGGCGCTCATCGCGCAGTTCGACGCGCTCGAGCATAAGGCCGCGGCGTGAAGGACCTCGGCGACAAGGTCGCGTTCGTCACCGGGGCGGCAAGCGGCATCGGGCTCGGCATTGCGACCGCGCTGGCCCAGGCCGGCGTACGCGTGATGCTCGCCGACATCGAGAAGGCGGCGCTCGACAAGGCGGTCGAAGGGCTGAAGCGCACGAACGCCGACGTGCACGGCGTGGTCGCCGACGTGTCGCTGAAAGGCGCGCTGGAGGAGGCCGCGGGCGAGACGCTCGCGCGCTTCGGCAAGGTGCACATCCTCGTCAACAATGCGGGCGTGGGCGGCGAGGGGCCGCTCGCGCGCTCGACCCCCGCCGGTTGGGACTGGGTGATGGGCGTCAATCTGTGGAGCGTGATCTACGGCTTCCAGATTTTCGTGCCGTTGATGCAGAAACACGGCGAGGGCGGGCACATCGTCTCGACCGCCTCGATGGCGGGAATGATCGCGACCGCGGGCGTGCAATATGCGGTGACGAAGTTCGGCGTCGTCGCGCTGTCAGAGTCGACGCGCAACGAACTCGCGCCGCACAATATCGGCGTGTCGGTGCTTTGCCCCGGCTTCATCCGCACGAACATCATGGATTCCGCGCGCAACCTGCCGTCGCGCTTTGAGGGCCGGACGGCCGCGCGCGTCGCCACCATGGCGGCGGACGACCCGATGGCGGCCTTCGCCGAGATGGTGAGGAAGCGCATCGCCGAGGGGATCGACCCGCTCTATGTCGGCGAACTCGTGCGCGAGGCGATCGAGGCGAACGAACTCTACATCTTCACGGATAACGAGTTCGAGCCGCTGTTCGACGCGCGCATCGCCGACATCAAAAAGGGCTTCGACCGCATCCGCAAACGCACGCCACGGCATTAGGGAGCCCGTCATGAAATTCGGCATCTTCTATGAGCACCAGCTGCCGCGACCGTGGAACGACGGCGACGAGTTGAAGCTGTTTCAGGACGCGCTCGATCAGGTGGAGCTCGCCGACCGCATCGGCATCGATCACGCGTGGGAGGTGGAGCATCACTTCCTCGAGGAGTACTCGCACTCCTCGGCGCCTGAGGTCTTCCTCGCCGCGTGTTCGCAGCGCACGAAGCGCATCCGTTTGGGGCACGGCATTGTGCTGATGCCGCCGGGCTACAACCATCCGGCGCGTGTGGCGGAGCGGATCGCGACGCTCGATCTCGTTTCGAACGGACGGGTCGAGTTCGGCACGGGCGAATCCTCAGCTCTGCTCGAACTTGGCGGCTATCGCGTGCCGGTCGAGAAGAAGCGCGAGATGTGGCGCGAGAGCGTTGAGCAGTGCCTCAACATGATGGCGATGAACCCCTATCCCGGGTTCAAGGGCGAGTATTTCGAAATGCCCTGCCGCAACGTCGTGCCGAAGCCGGTGCAGCGGCCGCACCCGCCGGTGTGGGTCGCCTGCTCGAACCGCGAGACGATCAAGCTTGCCGCGCGCCTCGGCATCGGGGCGCTGACGTTTTCCTTCGTCGATCCGAAGGAGGCGAAGCAATGGGTCGACGACTACTACCGCATCTTCAAGGAGGAGTGCGTGCCGATCGGGCATGCGGTGAACCCGAACATCTGCATGGTGACGGGCTTCTCGGTGCACCGCGATGGCGAGGAGGCGCGCCGGCGCGGCCTCGACGGGTTCAAGTTCTTCGGCTACGCGCTCGGCCACCACTACATTTTCGGCGAACACAAGCCGGGTCGCACGGACATCTGGAAGGCGTTCGAGGGTGTGAAAGACGCGATGCCCGAGAATGCGGGCGCGAGCGGCATCGGCACGCCGGACACGCTGCGCAAACATCTGCGCGGGTTCGCCGAGTCCGGCGTCGACCAGGTGGCGTTCATCCAGCAAGGCGGCCGCAACAAGCACGAACACATCTGCGAGGCGCTGGAACTCTTCGCGCGCGACGTGATGCCCGAGTTCAAAGAGAACGCCGAGGCGAAGCAGAAGCGCAAAGCCGAGGAACTCGCGCCCTACATCGAAAGGGCCTTCGCCCGCAAACAGCGCATGCGCGAACTCGCCGACGACGAAATCCCGAA
>CAZLRW010000328.1:0-2523 GCA_964561925.1 uncultured Flavobacteriaceae bacterium | reverse complement strand
GCAAGCAACGCCACCGGCACGCCAAGCGGCCACCGCAACCCCGACCGCGTACCGTCCGCATTGAAAACCGCAGCGGGCATCAGCACGACGGCGAGCGTAACGAGGCTCAAGCCGTAGATTCCGAAGACCGACACGGATTGGAACATCGCGTCGAATCCGGACCAGACATAGCCTGGCAGGTTCCACGGCAAGCCCGTCAGCACATGGCCGCGCAGCCACTCGAAAGCGGCAAGGCTCGATGCAAGAACCAACGTCCGGCCAACGCCATTCGGCCATCGCCATCGCGCGAGCGCGGCGGCCGCCGCAAAGAACAGCGCCAACCCGCCCGGAAACAGCACCGCCACGAACGGCAACAGCCAAGCATGCCGATCGGCGTCGACCATGAACGCGAACCCGACCCAATGCAGCCCGATGAAGAAGTAGCCGGCACCGAACGCCCATCCGGCAAGCGCCGCCGCGCGCAGCCCTCGGCTCGCATCGAGCAGAACGACGAGCGCCGGAAACGTGATGAACCAGAGCGGGAAGAGATAGAACGGCGCGAACGCCAACGCCGACAGCGCGCCGAACCCCGCCGCCACGAGCAGCCGTCGCGCCCCGCTCAAGCCGCGCAACCACCGCGCACCCGCTTCGATGCGGCTCAAAACTTCGGAGCGGATGAGAAGCACATCCAAGGTCAAGCGGCGCAGTGCCGTCTGGGAGCGCGGGCGCTTATGCAATTGTAGCAGCCCATGCGGCTCAGCCGTTCACGGCCGCGGCTTTGCGTTCGTCCGCAGCCGCGACGGACGCCGTCTCGTCCTTCGGCCGCGTGACGCGCACGCGCAGCCGCTTCAGGCGCCGCGGGTCGGCGTCCAGCACTTCGAATTCGACGCCCGCCGGATGCGCGACGATCTCGCCCCGCTGCGGCACGCGCCCGATGAGCGAAAAAACGAGGCCGGCAAGCGTGTCGATTTCCTCGGCCTCTTCCTCGTCGACGAGCGCAAATCCCACCGCCTTCTGCACTTCGTCGAGGTCGGCCCGCGCGCTCGCGTCGAATTCGCCGTCTTTGCGCGGTTGGATGAGCTTTGTTTCGTCCGTGTCGTGTTCGTCTTCGATGTCGCCGACGATTTGTTCGACGAGGTCTTCGATCGAGACGAGCCCGTCGGTTCCGCCGTATTCGTCGATCACAAGCGCCAGATGAATGCGCGTCGACTGCATCTTTACGAGAAGATCGACCACCTGCATCGACGGCGGGACGAACAACACCTCCCGCCTTATGTCCTGGATCGTCTTCGGGTGCGGCGCCCCTTCGGCCTCCGGCACCGCAAGTCCGATCAGGTCCTTGATGTGAACCATGCCGACCGGGTTATCGAGCGTATCGCGATAGAGCGGCAGCCTCGAATGCTGTGCATCGCGGAAGATGCGCACGAGGTCGGGCAGCGGCGTGTTCGCTTCGACCGCGATGATGTCGGCGCGCGGCACCATGATGTCGGCGACTTTCAGCTCGCCGAAATTCAGCACGTTGAGCACCATCGAGCGCTCTTCGCGGGCGAGCGGCCGGTCGTCGGCCTCCACCTGCTCGATGACCTGCTCGAGGCTCTGGCGCAGATTCGCGGCCTCGTCGCGGCCCTTCAAGAGCCGCCTGACGAGCCCGCTGAGCGTGGGCCACGCCGCATGTTTTTGGGAGTCGCTGCTAGGCTCGGCCGTCGCTGCGCCCGGTTCGCCGTCAGGCACGCGTTTTCGTTCCGATGACATAAGGGTTGGGGATGCCCATGGCCTTAAGGATGGCGATTTCGCGCCCCTCCATCAAGCGCCGAGCCTTCGGCGCCGCATGATCGTAGCCGATCAGGTGTAAAAAACCATGTACAATCAAATGTTTAGAATGGTTAACAAATAGTTTCTTTTGGGCTTCCGCCTCGCGGAAAACGGTCTCGAAAGCAAGCGCGATGCCTCCGAACGGGACTTGCGGGTTTTCGAACGAAAGCACGTTGGTTGCCCGATCCTTGCCCCTGAAACGCAAATTGAGTTCGTGGAGGCGCTCGTCGTCGGCAAGCAGCACCGCGACTTCCCGTGAAGCCGCCCCCCCTTCCCCGACGATCTCGTATGCGGCGCGAACAAGCTGCCGCGTTTCGGTTGCCGCGCGCGGCCATGCCGCGCGCCACTTGCGGCTTTCGAACCGCACGTCGACGGCAAGCGCCATCAGACGCGCTTCGGGCCGTTCCCCCGCCGCGCGTCGTGCGCGGCGTAGGCGCGCACGATCCGCCGCACCAAGGGGTGACGCACCACGTCCTCGTCCGTGAACTGGACCATGTCGACGCCCTCGACGCCCGCGAGCACCGTGCGCGCTTCGCTCAAACCGGACATTTGACCGGACGGAAGATCGGTCTGGGTCGGATCGCCGGTCACAGCCATGCGCGCACCCTCGCCGAGCCGCGTCAAAAACATCTTCATCTGCTGGGGCGTGCAGTTCTGCGCTTCGTCCAAGATCACGTAGGAGTGGGCGAGCGTCCGCCCGCGCATGAACGCAAGCGGCGCCACTTCGATCAC
>CAZLRW010000327.1:0-2534 GCA_964561925.1 uncultured Flavobacteriaceae bacterium | reverse complement strand
GGTGCGGTCGTGCGGTCACGGCGCGGCATTGCCCACCAACAGCTCACGGATGTCGCGCGCGCCGAAGGAGAGGATCAAGAGGTAAATCGACAAAAACATCATGCCGCCGAAGAACGCGACCACGGCGAGCAGGAGTCCCGCGGCAGAAAAGGCGTTGCGCCACGCCGTCCAAAGCGCGGACAGGAGCAGGAATCCCATGAAGTCCACATTGAACTGCCCCGCCCACCCCATCGCCCAGATGTCGCCGAAGAAAGCCGGGAACAAGTTCCAGCCGTGGTTCGCCACGACGACGGTCGAATAGACGCTGAGCACCGCCAAATGAGCGGCCAAAACGATGCGCAAAACGAGCATGATGGGTTTCCTCTCGGTCCAGCGGCACCAGCTTTGCCCGTCGGCCCTGCGGCGTCGCAATTACCTTCCAGGTCATCAACCAACCTCGATTTGCGCGATAGGTTCGCTGTGCCGGAGTTGGTCTTGGCGTTCGGTCTTGGCGTTCGGTCTTGGCGCGCAGTCTTGCAATTCGGTCTTCTCTATCGAACGGGGCCGGCGTTGAATGGAGAGGTCCTCAGCGGCTGATGTTCTTTTTTTGTTCTTGACGTGATCGGCGCCTTCGGTTACATTCGGCGCTCACTTTCCCCACGATCCAAGAGATGCGGCCGTCGCCATTGCTGCGCCTTGGCTCTTGCTTTCCCTTGCACGAGATATCGATGCCCCAACCAACATCTCGGTCGGCGGCGGCCGATGACGTCTTCTTCACGGCGCTGGAAAACGGCCATCCGGTGCGGGTGGCCTGCGCGATGGCGCGTTACGCCCGGCGCTGCGTCTATCGCTGGCGCGCTCAAGAAACGGCGTTTGCGGCGCGCTGGGCGGTCGCACTGCAGATGGCGGGCGACCTTCTGGAGGAAGAGGCCGACCGGCGCGGCCGGGACGGTTTTGATGTCCCCGTATTTCGCCAAGGCCGGACGTGCGGCACAACACGCAAGTACTCCGACGGTCTGCTGCTCGCGCGCCTGAAAGCGATCCGGCCGGAAGCATACCGCGAGACGGGACCGCCGCGTCAACCGCAACAGCTGCAGCCGGTGTCGGTGGTCGTGCGGGACTTTGCGCTCGAGGCTCTGACACGCCGTCTGCTTCGCGGCGAGACAGTCGATCCTGCGAGCATACCGCAACGCCTTCAAGCACTTATGCGGATGCCGGACAGCGATACGGGACAGTAATCCGGACAGCGACCCTTGTGCCATGTGTGCCATTTCAGCGGCCGCAGTACTGAGCGCGAACGGCTGCGCAGCAACCGCCGTGGGCACCCAGATTGCCATTGCCGAAAGCCGCGTCCCGGTGTCTCCTGACGGCGAACCGCCATTGCCCCGGAGACCTGCCATGAACGCCATCTCGCTGGACATCAAGGCCGCGCGTGAGGCGGCTTATGCCGTGCCGTTGGAACACGTGAATCCGGCGCAGCCGGCGCTGTTTCAGGCGGACGCGATCTGGCCGTACTTCGAGCGGCTGCGGAAGGAAGACCCGGTTCACTACACGGCGGAGAGCGAGTTCGGCTCCTATTGGTCGATCACGAAGTTCAACGACATCGTCGCCATCGACACGAACCATCAGGTGTTCTCGTCCGACTACACGCGCGGGGGCATTACGATCGCGGGCGGCACGACGAACTTCGAACCTCTGCCGATGTTCATCGCTATGGACCCGCCGCGCCACGACGTGCAGAGGAAGGCGGTCAGCCCCGCGGTCGCGCCGGCGCAGCTCGCCGCGATGGCGCCGCAGATTCGCGAGCGTGCGGCGGGCATCTTGGATTCGCTGCCGATCGGCAAGGAGTTCGATTGGGTCGATCTCGTTTCGAAGGAGCTGACGGCGATGACGCTGGCGACGCTGTTCGGCGCGCCGCAGAAGGACCGGCGCCAGATCACGCATTGGTCGGATGTCGTGACCGCGGTGCCGATCAAGGGCGGGCTCGTCGAGACGTTCGAAGAGAAGATGAAGATTTTCGACGAGTACAACGCCTATTTCGTGGGCCTCTGGAACGAAAAGGTCAACGCGCCGCCGATGCCGGACATGATCTCGATGCTGGCGCATCATCCGGAGACGCGCGAGATGGCGCCGCGCGAGTATTTTGGAAACGTCGTTCTGCTCACCGTCGGCGGCAACGACACGACGCGCAATACGATTTCGGGCTCCGTTCTCGCGCTCAACCGCAATCCGGATCAATACGCGAAGCTGCGCGCGCATCCGGAGCTGATCCCGAACATGGTATCGGAGACGATCCGCTGGCAGACGCCGCTTGCGCATATGCGGCGCACGGCGGTCAAGGACTACGAATTTCAGGGAAAGAAGATTCGCGAAGGCGACAAGGTCGTCATGTGGTACGTGTCGGGCAACCGCGACGACGAAGTGATCGACAAGGCCGACGACTACATCATCGACCGCGATCGCGCGCGCCATCACGTGTCGTTCGGCTTCGGCATTCATCGCTGCGTCGGCAACCGCGTGGCGGAGCTGCAGCTGACGATCATCTGGGAAGAGAT
>CAZLRW010000326.1:0-2568 GCA_964561925.1 uncultured Flavobacteriaceae bacterium | reverse complement strand
CATACGCGATCGATGGCTCCGGTTTGACGGCGAACAACGGCAACTACGTGTTCGTACAGGCGGCGGGCAACGCGGCGGCGCTGACGATCAATCCGGCGACGTTGACCTATGTCGCCGATCCCGCGGCGAGGCTCTATGGCGATGCGAACCCGGCGCTGACCGGTTCGGTCACCGGCTTCAAGAACGGCGAGACGATCGCCTCGGCGACGAGCGGCGCGCTGGCGTTCTCCTCGGCCGCGACAGCGTCGTCGAATGTCGGGACGTACGCGATCGACGGCGGCGGCTTGGCGGCGAACAACGGGAACTACGTGTTCGCGCAGGCGGCGGGCAACGCGACGGCGCTGACGATCAACCCGTCCACGTTGATCTACACGGTCGATCCCGCGACGCGGCTTTACTTCGAGGCAAACCCGGCGTTCACCGGAACGGTCACCGGCTTCAAGAACGGTGAGACGGTCGCGACCGCAACGACGGGGACGCTCGCGTTCACCTCGCCCGCGACGCTGATCAGCCCGGCCGGCGCTTACGCGATCAACGGCAGCGGCTTGACCGCGGTGAACGGCAACTACGTGTTCACGCAAGCGGCGGGCAACGCCTCCGCGCTGACCGTCAACGCCAATCCGAACGCGCCGACCGTCGACCTCAGCTTCGATCCGCTGAAGCGGCAGGGTCACTCGGCCGAAAGCGCGCTGGAAGACGGCGGCGAAGGCCGCGCGAGCGAGATCGACGTCGAAGGCCACGATCCGCGCGCGGGCAAGGGCATGCGCGGCCGGTTGTGCGCGCACGGCGTCAACAAACCGTCGAGCGAAGCCTGCGCGCAGAAGGAAGCATCGCGCTGAGGCGACATCCACGGCACGAACGCATGCGGCGCATGCACGAGCCGCGTGCGATTGCGGGGCGGCGGCGGGCTTGCTAGCGTCCCGCCCGATTTGAAAGGACTGGCCAAGTGGGACTGCGCGGCGTTTTGGTTCTTTTCGCGGTGGCGCTTTTGGGCGTCGCCGGTGCGATCTTCTTCTTCATGCCGGGCACGCCGCCGAGTTCGGCGTCCTATACGTTCCAGGATTGGCTCGTCCGCTGCCAGACCGTGAAGGAGAAGCTGGCGTGCGGGCTCACGCAGCAGGTTCTCGATCAGCGCTCGCGCGGGACCGTGCTGCAGCTTTCGCTGGCCGAAGGGCCCGACGGGACGCGCGTGCTCGGCACGCTTGTGCCGCTCGGCGTCAGCGTGCCCGACGGCGTGACGCTGCAGGTCGGCGAGGCCACGCGCAAATTCGGCTATACGCAATGCCTGCCCGGCGGGTGCATCGCCTCGCTCAAGGCCGACGACGAAATCGTCGCCAAGATGAAAGCGGGCGGCGAGGCGCGGCTCGCGGTCGTCGACCGCATGGGCCGGCCGGTCGTGATGCCGGTCTCGCTCAAAGGCTTTGCCGACGCGTTCGACAAGATGACGTCGCCGCAAGGCGGCTGGTGGCCGTTCGGCTAGCCGCTGTGGAGACCACGATGATGCTTGCACGTTTCGCCTCGGCCGCAGCGCTTTCGCTGGCGGTCGCAATGTCCGTCGCCGCGCAACCCGCCGGCGCCCCGGCCCAACCCGCCGCCGCCACGAAGACCTTCGACGATTGGATCGTGCGCTGCCCGACGGCGCCGCAGCCGTTGCCGTGCGACGCGGTGCAGCTCTTGCTCGAGCCGAAATCGAAGCGGCGCGTGTTGAGCCTTTCGGTCGCCTACGACGCGGCGAAGGGCCAGGACGTGATGCGCATCGTTCTGCCGCTCGGCATTTGGCTGCCGAACGGGGTCACGATCACGGCCGGCGCCACGAAACTCGAGAAGGTGGTGGTCCGCCGGTGCGAGGCGTTCGGCTGCGTCGTCGAGGGGCTGCTCGACGCCAAGCTGAAAGAGGCGATGCGCAAGGGCGGCGACGCGAAAATCACCGTCTTCGACCAAGCCGGCAAACCGCTCGACCTCAAATTCTCCCTCAAAGGCTTCGCCCCGGCGCAGGACCACATGGCGGAGGAGACGAAGAAGGTGAAACCGGCGGCACCTCCCGCACCCCAGCCGCCGAAACCGAACTGATCTCGCCGCGCCGGCTGACGCGGCGAGATCAGCCTCAAGACTGTATCCCGCCGTTGGCGACGAGCCACGAATAGAAACTCTCGCCGGAAACCTCTAAGGGCTCGGGAAGGTGCGCTGTTTTCACGAGCACGCCTGACGCTCTGCAAATGCACGTCACGACCGGTAGCCGGTTCGCGGTTTCGTCGCACGTAGCCGGTCCTTGCAATGACTAGGTGATCGCCCTCATTCCGTATGAAAGATTGGCAGTCAGAAACCGACTCCGAATTTGTTGACACGCTCGATCGACTCAGCCCAGTTGCCGAGTTTCACAGGGTCAAGCGCGCCGACGTGCTGGCCGAACTCGGCCTCTATGCGTCGGCGATCGAGACGGCGGGAACGTTCGTCGAAGCCTCGAAGCTCGTCGATGCGGTCGCCTATGTCGCGCGCGCGTCGGGCCGGCGCGGCTTCGGCATGCTCTTGGGCGGCCACAACGATCACCGCACGTGGGGACCGATCGGC
>CAZLRW010000325.1:0-2580 GCA_964561925.1 uncultured Flavobacteriaceae bacterium | reverse complement strand
CATCAGTCGCGCCTTCGGCGCGCCAGCTTCCCCCTCAAGGGGGGAAGCGCTTGGTTGATTGTGATGTGGCGCCCTCATGACTTCACCGTCGTCAACGTCTGCGGCCCGCCTTCCGGCGCCGACGTCTGCCGGCCGATGGCGGAGCCCGGTTTCGTCGGGCGGCCGTTGCGCAGGTCGTTGATCAATTGCTCCGCGCGCGGACCGTCGAGGTCTTCGTAGAAGTCGTCGCCGATCTGCACCACCGGCGCGTTCACGCACGCGCCGAGGCATTCGACCTCCATCCACGAGAGTTTGCCGTCCGACGAAACGGTCTCGGCATGCGGATGGATGTGCTTCTTGCACGCGGCGACCACGGCGTCGGACCCGCGCAGCCAGCACGGCGTCGTCGTGCAAACCTGCAGCAAGTGCTGGCCCACCGGCTTCAGGTTGAACATCGTGTAGAACGTCGCGATCTCCAGCACGCGGATCGGCGAGACGCCGATCATCTCGGCGATCACACGGATCATCGGTTCGGTCACGTGGCCGCCGTTCTGCTCCTGCGCGCGCCAGAGCAGCGGCACGACCGCGGAGGCCTGGCGGCCTTCCGGATACTTCTTCATCTGCTTCTCAGCCCACGCCTTGTTCTCCGGCGTGAACGCGAAGGACGCGGGTTGGTCGGCGGCAAGGCGGCGGAGGCTCATGCTATGCAGGCTCCCCAAACAGGCGCAGCATCACGTCCCCAACTATGGCGCCAACAACCGGTGACAGTGTCTTCATCAAAGCCAGACCACCGGCCACGATAACAACGCCAAATCCAGCACCAAGTGCAGCACCCCACCTAGGGTGACCACGTTCGACGCCACTTCCAAAGATGGCCAGCCCAACCCAAATCCCTAGCAGCAGGACGGATACCGCAGCACCAACCGCAACAAGGAAGATGAACAAGAACATAGCTAGGGCCGGAATAACACCAAACGCCTCGAACGGTGCCGCGACCGAGGCCCATCCACCTCTTTCGAAAGCGTCCATAAGCACCACGACCATCAAAAGCACCGACCCTATCAACGCGGCTTTGACGGGGTTTGCGCGTATCCAGTCTGTCTGACGGTTCTCGCTCATCGATCGATCTCCCCGAAGACGATGTCGAGGGAGCCCAAGATGGCGGCGACGTCGGCGATCATGTGGCCTTTGCAGAGGAAATCCATCGCCTGCAAATGCGGGAAGCCCGGCGCGCGGATCTTGCAGCGATAGGGTTTGTTCGAGCCGTCGCTGACGAGGTAGACGCCGAACTCGCCCTTCGGTGCTTCGACGGCGGCGTACACTTCGCCTTCCGGCACGTGATAGCCTTCCGTGTAGAGCTTGAAGTGATGGATGAGCGCTTCCATCGATTGCTTCATCTCGGCCCGCTTCGGCGGGATCACTTTGCCGGACGCTTCGTGCACCGGGCCTTTCGGCATTTTCTCGACGCACTGCTTCATGATCTTCGTCGACTCGCGCATCTCTTCCATGCGGCAGAGATAGCGGTCGTAGCAGTCGCCGTTCTTGCCGACCGGAATGTCGAACGCGAGGTCGGAGTAGCATTCGTAAGGCTGCGCGCGGCGCAGGTCCCAGGCCATGCCGGACCCGCGCACCATCACGCCGGAGAAGCCCAACGCGAGCGCATCTTCCGCCTTCACGATGCCGATTTCGGCGTTGCGCTGCTTGAAGATGCGGTTGTCGGTGAGCAGCGTTTCCAGGTCGTCGATGACCTTCGGAAACTCCTCGCACCACTTGTGAATGTCGTCGAGCAGCTTTTGCGGCAGGTCCTGGTGCACGCCGCCGGGGCGCACGTACGCCGCATGCATGCGCGAGCCCGATGCGCGTTCGTAGAAGATCATCAGCTTCTCGCGCTCTTCGAAGCCCCACACGGGCGGCGTGAGCGCGCCGACGTCCAACGCCTGCGTCGTCGTGTTCAGCATGTGCGAGAGGATGCGGCCGATCTCGCTGTAGAGCACGCGAATGTACTGCGCGCGCGGCGGCACGGTGATGCCGCAGAGCTTTTCGACGGCGAGCGCGAAGGCGTGCTCCTGATTCATCGGTGCGACGTAGTCGAGGCGATCGAAGTAGGGCACGGCCTGAAGGTACGTCTTGTTCTCGATCAGCTTTTCGGTGCCGCGGTGAAGCAGGCCGATATGCGGGTCGACGCGTTCGACGATTTCGCCGTCGAGTTCGAGGACGAGGCGCAACACACCGTGGGCCGCGGGATGCTGCGGCCCGAAGTTCAGATTCATGTTGCGGATTTTGGGCTCGGTCGCCGTGGTCATGGCTTGCCCGCCTTGTCTTCGGCGGGCTTCGTCGCCTTCTCGTCGCCGGGCAGGATGTACTTCGCGCCTTCCCACGGCGACATGAAGTCGAACTTGCGGAAGTCTTGAACGAGCTTCACGGGCTCGTAGACGACCTTCTTCTGTTCGTCGTCGTAACGCACTTCGACGAAGCCGGTGAGCGGGAAGTCTTTGCGCAGCGGGTAACCGGAGAATCCGTAGTCGGTGAGGATGCGGCGGAGGTCTGGGTGATCCGAGAATTGGATGCCGTACATGTCGAAGGCTTCGCGTTCGAACCAGT
>CAZLRW010000324.1:0-2581 GCA_964561925.1 uncultured Flavobacteriaceae bacterium | reverse complement strand
GCGCTTCCCCCCTTGAGGGGGAAGCTGGCGCGCCGAAGGCGCGACTGATGGGGGGTACGCCCACGCGCGCTGTCCCCTCATCCGTCTCGCCGCTACGCGGCGATCCACCTTCCCCCTCAAGGGGGGAAGGGATGGGAGTGCGTGTTTGATGCTCGAGACACTCCTCGCCCTCATGGGTGGCTATGCGTTGGGCTCCATCCCCTTCGCCTACGTCGTCACGCAAGCGTTCGGCCTTGGTGACATCCGCCAGGTCGGCTCCGGCAATGTCGGCGCAACAAACGTCTTGCGCACGGGCAACAAGCTCGCCACCGCGCTCACGTTCATCGGCGACGTCGGCAAAGGCGTCGTCGCCGTTCTCATTGCAAAGCAGTTCGGCGAGTGGCCCGCGATGGCGGCGGCGCTCGGCGCGTTCACCGGCCACATTTTTCCGGTCTGGCTGAACTTCAAAGGCGGCAAAGGCGTCGCCACGTGCCTAGGCATCTTGGCGGTGCTGAGTTGGCCGGTCGCCGCGCTCTCGTTCGCAACGTGGCTCGCCACCGTCGCGATCAGCCGGCTGTCATCGCTCGCCGCACTCGTCGCCGCGGTGGCCGCGCCGATCTACATGACGTTCTTCGGCTCCGGGCTCTACGCCGCAGGCTCGGCGATCCTGGCCGCACTCGTCTTCGTCACGCACCGCGAAAACATCCGGCGGCTCCTGGCAGGCCAAGAGCCGCGGATCGGCGAAAAGAAGAATTAGGCGGGACCGCTATTTCCGGTGATTGGTCGTCCAGGTCACGCCGAACAGCGTGATCGCAAACACCGTCATCGCAACCACGACCGCGGTCACGAACATCATATCGCCTGAATCCATTGCAATGCCCTCCGTGCAATACGCCGGACACCCTGGCAAGACCCGGACAAAGGCGCTTTGATCGAGGTCAAATGACCGTGGCCTTAACCGACGCCGAACTGACCGCCCGCCTGCGCCTGATCCGCACCGCGTCGATCGGCGCCACCACCTATTGGGCGTTGGTGAATCAATTCGGCACAGCCCGCGCCGCGATCGAGGCGCTGCCTGCGCTCGGCCGAAAATCGCCGCGCGCGAAACCGGTGACCTTGGCACCGCTCACCGAAATCGAGCGCGAACGCGAAGCGATTGCAGCAGCGGGCGCACACCTGATCGCGCACGGGCATGACGCCTATCCCGAAACGCTCGCGGCACTCGACGTACCGCCGCCGTTGCTCACCGTGATCGGCAATCTGAGCGCGCTGAACCGCACGATCGTCGCCGTCGTCGGCGCACGCAACGCAAGCGCGCTCGGCCAGCGTTTCGCGCGCGACCTCGCCCGCGATCTCGGCGCCGCCAGCATCGTCGTCGCCTCGGGCCTCGCGCGCGGCATCGACACCGCCGCCCACAAAGGCAGCCTTGCCACCGGCACGATCGCCGTGATGGCGGGCGGCGTCGACGTCGTATATCCGCCGGAGAACGAAGGCCTCTACCGCGAGCTCCAAACGGCGGGCGCCGCCGTTTCCGAAATGCCGTTCGGCCAGCAACCGACGGCGCAACACTTCCCGCGCCGCAACCGCATCATCTCCGGCCTCGCGCGCGGCGTGGTCGTTGTCGAGGCGACGTTGAACTCGGGCTCGCTCATCACCGCGCGCATCGCCGGCGAACAGGGCCGCGACGTGTTCGCCGTGCCGGGCTCGCCCCTCGACCCGCGCGCCAAGGGCACGAACGGCCTCCTCCGCCAAGGCGCAATTCTCACCGAATCGGCGGACGACGTGATCGACCACCTGAGCCCCCAGCTCGCCCGTCCAAAACCGGTGCCAACGTCCAGGGCCACACCCCAACCACCACCCACCAATACCGATGCCCTACAAGCCGAAATCCTGCGCCGGTTGGGACCCGTCCCGGTTGAGATCGACGAGCTCGTTCGACTGCTCGGCGCAAGCCCAGCGGAGGTCGCCGCCGCCCTTCTCGACCTCGAATTCGCCGGTCAATTAACCCGCCATCCCGGGCAAAAGGTCGCTCTGGCGGACGCACGTTAACCTTCTAATTCATTGAAAGTAAAACGTTATCTGACACGTAATGTTGGGCTGTGACGGCCGTTGGTTGACACGCTTCCCACATATAGACCAGTGTCCCGCCCCCATTGGGACCCCCCAAAAGGACTTTAGGCAGAGTGGCCGCAAGCAACGTCGTGATCGTGGAATCGCCCGCCAAGGCGAAGACGATCAACAAGTACCTGGGCAACACTTATAAGGTGTTGGCCTCCTACGGCCACGTGCGCGACCTCGCCGAAGAAGACGGCTCGGTAAAGCCGGACCAGGACTTCGAAATGTCCTGGGAGGTGGCCGACCGGGCCGCCAAGCACCTCGGCGAAATCGTCTCCGCCGTCAAAGGCGCCAAGAAGCTCATTCTCGCCACCGACCCCGACCGCGAAGGCGAAGCCATCTCCTGGCATCTGCTCGAGGTCCTGAAAGACAAGAAGGCCCTGAAAGACGTCGCGATCGAACGCGTGGTCTTCAGCGCCATCACCAAAGCCGCGGTCGCCGACGGCATGGCGAACCCGCGCGAGATCGACGGCCAGCTGGTCGACGC
>CAZLRW010000323.1:0-2586 GCA_964561925.1 uncultured Flavobacteriaceae bacterium | reverse complement strand
GAACTTCGCGGCGTGGTACCGGGCGACGCGCGGCATGGACACGGCGAGTTGGGGGCTGGTGAAGGACCTGCTCTGAGAGGCGGCCGGCCCCTACCCCTTGTGTGCGCCTCGCCGCCGAAATGCAGCGAAATCGCACTTTATCCGTTTGATCCGTTTGGACGGCTGATTTCCGCCAGTTTATCCGTATGAAATCCGTTTGAAATCCGTGTGGGATGCGTTTCGCGTCGGGGTTGCGCGGCACGCAACGGGCAATTTGCCGCGAACGCGATGCGCAGCAGTCCCTCCCTGCCGATTCCGCAAAGCGGCAGGTCACAGATGCGGTTGTCAAGTCGCAGCACCGCCGCCACGGCGGCGAAATCAGCTTTGCTTATATACGGCAAAACGGGCGGCTGTCAAATTGGACCCGTCGAGCAACCGCAAGAACATCCGCGGGAGCCACTGAGGGGGTTGAACGCTTTGCGGAGTCGCGTGCGAGATCGAGCATCGACGCATGCCGATGCTGAACGTCACCGAGCCATTCCTCCGTCAGCAATGCGGCCTCCCTTGCCGACAACCCTCTCTCGCGCCAGCGATCAGGTCGCGAACGTTCAAGAGCGACGGACGCGTTTCCCGAGTTTGGCACGCGGTGAGTCTCCCTGGTGGCTTCGCTTGCGAGGATTCGGCACACACAACGCGCACGCCGGTCAGCCCTGAGCTTCCCGCGACAGCCGCCGGATGCGGGCGACCTCATGTCGGGCAATTGCCACAAAGAACGCGGCGCCGTTTTTTCGCGTGAACCGCTCAAACACGCGAGCGGCCGCGTCTAGTTCGCCGGCATCTTCGTGTTCGCGCGATCGAAGCAGCGCGAGCGCAAACGCCTTGGATACAGCTACTCTCCTGATCTTGAGCGCTTTTGCTTTCTGTTGAAAGTTTGATTCAGCAACGTCGTGACTGATTGTCCGCGGGGCTGCGAGCAGGCGACAGCACTCGCGAAACTGGCTCAGGGTGTCCGGCGTCAAGTTGACAACACGCTGATCGCACCAGCCATCAAGCAAACCTAGAACGTTCCGCCGCTTCATAGAGGCTCCCATTCACCCAGTAGGGTAGCCGAGAAACCTGGAATCCTTTGTATTTGTCACAAGGCGTCGTCCAAACAAATGCCATCGCCCTTCGCGCCATTTGTACGAAAGCTCTACTGTAAACTGACGCTTCGGGTCTCCAGGTTTCATCACTAACTTTTTGAAGAGACCATCGTCGATGCGAATCTCTTCGCGGGCGCGCACGATTATCTGAGCGTAGTAATAGCGATGCTCTGCGTCGCCCTCGCCGACCCATGCGTTGAGGAGGGTTACATCTGCTTTGCCACCGAAATCTTCTCGGGCGATAGACTCGATATCTGCTCGAACAAAGGCGCTGTCGTCGGCGCATCCTGCAACGGTCAATGCAAGTACCAAGGCCGCGATTGTGCGGAGGGGCTTTTGCAACATTTCTGACACTCCAGGATTGTCGTAAGTGTGGAGGGTGTGTCTCCGCAGCCAAACTGGCACTTTGTTCCTTGGTGGTTTGCCCAAAGGTCTTCCCACGCATACGCCCACGGTGTTCGACCTTCGAGCCGACTCGGGAGTCGCCAAAGGTCATGCATTAGAAACCCCTGTATTTCGTTTAGCTCTCCAATTCGCATGGCCAACTCATCGCCCCACCGCTGGGCCATTATGCAAGTTACAGTGCAATGTCGAACGAATGAGTTTTGGTGTCCACCGAAATTGTCGTGACCCCAGCTTCTCCAGAAGTGCGCGTCATCTAGTAGACCGTCACGTGGCGCACTGCCGTACGGAGGTCTTTCGTATCGAAGGCCGTCGCGATCGATTCGCGATTGCGGATTCCCACCCACATACGCGTACGTGTTGAACCCACCTACGAGTCCGATCGGATCGCTTTGGAGATACCTCCCGATCTTGGCGTCGTAGTCGCGGTGCCAGTTTTGCGCGAGACCCGTTTCCGGATCGTATGTCTGACCGGGAAACATCAAGACATTAACGATACTGCCGGTGATCGCGTGAACCTCGCCGAACGGGGCGAAGACGCCGTCCCAGACGATCGCGCGGCTTGCGTCGGTGATCTTCTGCGGGCGCGCGAGATGGTCGGCGTGGATGAAGAAGAGGCGTGAGGCGCCGCTTGTGCCGAGGCGGTCGATGTAACCGATGGGCACGCCGCCAAGCCAGATGTACTCCCGGACCGGATTGCCTGTGGCGCCGTTCATCTCGGCGATCAGCTGGCCGTCGCCGTCGTAGAGGTAATGCGTGACGTCGCCGGTTGCGGTCTTCGTCTTCCGGATGCGCAGTTCGTCGGCGTCGTAGGCGAACGTCGCTTGGCTCACCGTGTTCAGCTTGGCCTCCGTCATGCGGCCGGCCTTGTCGGTCGTGTAGGTCCAGGTGTCGACGGGCGAGCGCTGATCGGTCGATGCCTGGCCTGAGGCTTCGTAGCTCAGCGTGCGGCTCGTGCCGCCCGCGATAGACGCGAGGCGGTTCGAGGTTGCGGGCGTCGTGTAGGTGTCGGTGCTCGCGAACGGCACGGTCACCGTCTTCTGCGTGCGGTTGCCGACGGCGT
>CAZLRW010000322.1:0-2587 GCA_964561925.1 uncultured Flavobacteriaceae bacterium | reverse complement strand
CTGCAGGCACAGCCTTCGCCTGCGACGCCGCGGGCTGCCTGGCCCCGATCCGCGGAAGCCGGCACATGGTCCTGGTCGCATTCAACGGCGAAGCGATCGCAGAAGACTGCACGCGCGCGACCGTGGTCGTCGACCTCACCCGCGGCTGGCACCCCGCATGCGCATCGCCGACTCTCGTCGTCACCCGCCGTCTGCTGGAAGAGGAGGGTGCCATTGCCGCCAAACTGACCGGCGGCGTCATCACATGGACTTCCGCCGCCAAAGAGCGCGGCGATCGCCCATGGGCGAACAGGCGTTAGACGGGGGCGGGTTGGTTGATGTGGATAGGGTGGTTCAGTCCTCAAAACCTTGCCGCCCCGGGATCGAGCCCGAGACGCAGCCGGCCGGCGACGGTGTAGCTTGCCGGGCTCATGGCGACGTGCTTGGCGGCGGCCTGCACATCCCGGATCGCGCGCTCGAGCGGGCTGGTCTCGAAGATCGCGACCGAGCCCGCATCGGCGGCCAGCATGTCGACGATGCGCAGGGCCGTCTCGGTCGCGTGCGCTCCCGCGGTGCGCAACCGGGACCGCGCCGCAATGAGCCGCTCGCCGCCGATGTCGGTCGTGGTCATCAACTCGGTCATGGCCTCGACGAGCAACGCGCGGGCAGCGGCATGCAGCGTCTCAACCCGGCCGACGGTCGCTTGCACTGCCTCGCGGTCGCGCAGCAGACCAGTCGCGCTGAGTTTGCGGTCAGCCAGCATCACGAACGCGTCGATGGCGCCTCTGGCGATGCCGAGCGGCACCACCGAGACCGTCCACGCAAATACGGAGATCGGCGGCATGCCGTAGAGGATGCCGGGTGCCGTCGGCGCGTTGTCGATGAAAGCGTGCACGTGTCCGGCGGGCACGAAGGCATCGCGCACCTCGAAATTCCAGCTGCCGGTCCCGCGCATTCCCGACACGTGCCAGGTATCGTGGAGGATGACCTGGTCTCGTTCGAAGTAGCAGCAGAGCGTCTGGTCGCCCGCCTGTTTACCGCCGACGGTCGCGAGCCCCATGAAGTGCGAAGCGTGCGGCGTGCCACTGCCGAACGGCCAGAGGCCGGTGACGCGATAGCCGCCGCGGACCGGCTCAGCCGTGCCGACGGCGCCTGTCGCGCTCACAATGAAGGCGCTCGGGTTCGCGAACCAGTCGCGGGCCACCGCCGTTGGGAGATAGCCGCCGACCCGGCTCATGCCACCACCGTTGCCGACGAGCCAGCCGATTGATCCATCCAGCGCGGACGCAGCCTCAACGACACGCATAAAGTCGAGCGGCGACAGTTCCGGTCCACCAAGTGTGCGCGGCAGCCAGAGCCGGAACAGCCCCGCGTCGGCGAGCGCGGCGAACACGGTATCGGGTAGGCGCCGGTCGCGGTCGAATGCGGCACGATGCTCGGCAATGAGCGGCGCCAGCCCGCACAGGGCTTCCAAATACTCAGATGCGTCTTTGCTTCCGTTGGCGGTCGGCATGCGGGCCTCGATGGGACGAGATTGGAAGGCCACCGTCGCTGGCGGCGGATCGATCGTGCAAGCTCGAAGAATTCAGGTGCAGATGAATCTGGCTCATCTACACTCGACCCATGCGAAACCTGCCGCCGTTGACCGAGCTACGTGCCTTCGAGGCGGCTGCGCGCCACATGAGCTTCAAGCTGGCCGCGGCCGAGCTTGGCGTGACACCGACCGCGATCAGCCACCAGATCAAGCTGCTCGAGCGTCATTGCGGCAAGCCGCTGTTCCGGCGGCGCCCACGCCCGCTCTCGCTGACCTGGGCCGGTGAGCAGCTCTTCCCCGTCATCCGCGACGGCATCGAAAGTTTCCGCGAGGCCCTGACGACGGTGCGCACGGGCGGCGCGAGCGGGCGCCTGCGCATCACGGCTACCAATGCCTTCGCCGCCCGTTGGCTGGTGCCGCGATTGCCCCGATGGCGCGAGATGCACCCGCGCTTGAGGCTCGACATCGTCGGCACCGACGCCGTGCTCGATCTGAAGGCGGGAGAGGTCGATGTCGCGATCCGCTACGCCGTGAAGCCGCCCGCCGACGGCATCGCGACCGAGCTGATCCGCGACACGTTCCATGTCGTTGCGAGCCCGCGGCTTCTCGGTTCAGGTCGGCGAATGCTGAGCCCGGCTGAGTTGGCGCGGTTGCCGTTGATCGAGGCCGAGTGGCCGCCGACCGACCCGCACGCGCCAAACTGGCTTCGATGGCAACGTGCGGCCCGCGCGCGACACAAGGCCGTGCCCGACCTCTCGGCACTCGCGAGCCTCAGCTTCCGCGAGGAGTTGCACGCTATCGAGGCCGCCGTCGCTGGGCAGGGCGTCGCGATCTGCAGCGACGTTCTGATCGCACCGGAACTCGCGAGCGGTGCGCTGGTGCCCATTTCCCGCATCACGCTCCCCGGCTACGGCTTCTACATCGTCCACCGCACCGGTCACCCGAAGATCGCGTCGATCAATGCCTTCATCGCTTGGATTCGTTCGGCGACAGCAGCTCCAAAATGAGCGGCCGGTTTCGCGCGGCGAACGCCCATGGGCGAACAGTCGTTAGCTTGTTCCTGCGAAGTGCCGG
>CAZLRW010000321.1:0-2596 GCA_964561925.1 uncultured Flavobacteriaceae bacterium | reverse complement strand
GAGTCGGAGCCGAAGAACCGCCGCATCGAAAACCGCGTCCCCGGCGCCGACGCGAACCCCTACCTCGCGGTCGCCGCCACGCTCGCCTGCGGCTATCTCGGCATGACGCAGAACCTCTCGCCGACGAAACCGATGGAAGGCAACGCCTACGAGTCGATGAAGTATCAGCTGCCGCGCCACCTTCTCGACGCGATCCAGCGCTTCCGCAACTCGCAGGACATGCGCGACCTCTTGGGCGAGGCATTCGTCGATCTCTATTCGGACGTGAAGGCGTCGGAGCACGACGCCTATCAGCAGGTCATCAGCCCCTGGGAACGCCAGCACCTGCTGCTAAACGTCTAGCAGACACGTGCCTCCACATCGCGGGTGCTTTCAAATGTGGCGCCGCGGCCCTTCGGCTGCACCGCCTTGACGAGCGCCTGCACCGCGGGAGAGCGTCGGCGACCGGCAGCCAGGTGAAGGGAAATCACACTCTCCATGTCGGCACCGTTAACTTCCACCCGGACAAGCCCCGCCGATAGTGCCGCGCGCTCGGGCAACAGCGCGATCCCTGCACCCGCTTCGACGAGCATAGTGATATCGTCCAGGAGCGCGACCTCCCGCCCGGTAAAATTGGCGTTCGCAGCGAGCGTACGTATCTTGGACGTGCCAGGAAGATAGAGCAGCCGCTCTCCGGTAAGCGCCGCTGCCGCGACCTCCTCCCGCTCGGCGAATGCATGGGCCGCATTGACGGCCAAGCTGAACCGTTCGCGCGCAAGCGCGTACGACTCAAGCCGCTCCCAACAATCGTCGAACGTCTCGGCGATCACAAGGTCTGCGTCGCCTCGCTTCAGCGTCTCCAGCGCCTCGCCGGGCGATCCGCGATGAAGGTTGATTTCGACGCCCGGAAACGCGCGTGTGACTTGCTTCAGGTACTTGGCAAGCATATCGCCGCCGGCATATGTCGCGACGGATATCTCCAAACCGCCCGACCTCACAAAGCGTTGTGCGGCCGACTTCGCCTCCGCCGCCGCATCATAGCATCGTTGCAGTGCCGGCAGCATCCGTTTCCCGAGGTCCGTCAGATGCGTGAGATTCCGTTCGCGCCGGAACAAGTCCCCGCCGAATTCGGCCTCCAACAACTGAATCGCGCGCGTCAAAGACGGCTGCGTCACGTTGCAGGCTTCCGCTGCGCGCGTGAAGTTGAGCGAACGCGAAACGGCTAGAAAGTAGCGGACTTGATGCATCTCCATAGGCGGGCTCCTTCTCGTGCGCCGCGGCGTCACCGCCGCTTTGAGAAGCTTGCCGCAATGCCCTTGGAATCCCGGAGTCGGTCTCGGTCAAGTTGATGTCGCTTCAGGCAAAGTCCGCTCCGGCCTAAACCGCCCGCCGCGCACGCCCGCCGGCGTTTCGCCGAAGCGCGTGCGGAACACGCGGTTGAAATACGTGACATCGCCGAACCCAGCATTTGCGGCGATTTCGGCGATTCTTGAACCGTGCGACGACGGATCGCCAAGCTGACGACGAGCTTCCTGAAGTCGGGCCTCAAGCACGTGTTCATAAAACGACTTCGGCGTCGCTTCCAGCAATCGGTGCACCTGCCGGTCGCTGATACCGAGCATCTTGCCGACGCCCGTGGCCGAGATGTCCGCTCGTCGGAAGTTCGCTTCAATGGCTTTGAGTACCGCGTCCGTACGCGCAGCACGCAGCCCACCGTCTCTCGCCCGTTCCGTGGCATCGCCGTTTGGCCCGAGAGCCAACGTCACAAGATCCGCAAGATGCGCACCCGCTGCAACGCGCAGCGCAAGCTCCGTCTCGGGTGGCAGATGAAACACCGTTTCGGCATACCCCGCAAGCAACGTCATGAGTGGTGCCGACGGCGCGAAAGTACGTGGTGCTATACGCTGTCCGGCTTTCAACGCAGGGCGCAAGACATGCTCTGGAACCTTGACGGCAAGCGTGGAAATACCGCCTGACGGAACTTCGAAAGTGCTGGCCTCACCAACGTGAAACAAGCAACCGGCGCCAGCCTGAACCGTTTCGTCGACATCGCCCTGTCTGAGATGAACGCGCCCGGCACGCATCACGTAGATCATGCAACCGCCGTCGGCATCGGTGAGCGCCTTTCGCGATCGCGTCCAGCTTGCGGGCGCCATCTCTCCGCCGCGAAAGGTACTGACCATCACCTCGCCCGCAAAAGCCGCCTCGACCGTGGCGTCGTAAGAACCCTTTTCGTGCCGCGTCAGATCGAAGTTCAGATGATGGGCGCACAACTCCTCACGCATGAACGCGAAGCGGTCGCGCGCGGGAAGATGCTCGGTTGAAATAACCAGACGCCCTGGTGGCGTGAGCACTCCGTTGTTGCCAGCGCTGCCCTGCATGTTTTCCGTACCCGATGCCCAGGCCGGTTCTAAGTGTAGGATCGCCCAAAGTGAAAGACCCGATAGATTTGGGAACCATACATGCAGGCTATCGAACCCGGCACCAGATCGGCGTCGGCAGATGATAGCCCCCGCTCCCAGGGCGGCTCGACGGCGACAAACGCTTGCCCCGGCACGTGTTTCCGATTGTTCTGACGCGGGCTCAAGCCCACGGCGGGGGCGATGCTTCCAACCGC
>CAZLRW010000320.1:0-2632 GCA_964561925.1 uncultured Flavobacteriaceae bacterium | reverse complement strand
TGGGTCGCCGGTGTTCTGGCTATCCTCGGGTCGGTGAAGGTCGCTTCGCTCCCGCTGAAGCTTCTCTTCCTCCAGGTCGAGCTCCTAATGCCCATCGTCGGCCTTCTCTGCCTCGCCTCGGCCTATGCGGCGAGTGAGCGGGCGGTGGTTGACGCTGCGTCGCCTTCGCTCACGCGCCGCATTCGCATCTATGCCTTGATCGTGCTCGCGATCGCGAGTTTTGCGACCGTGGTGCCGTTCGTGTCGCTGCCCGTGGTCTTGCCACTCGTGCAGCTGGATATGCTAATGCTGCTCATCGGCTTCGCGTGCCTGTTCTTCGCCTATATCGGCACGCGCGCCTGAGCCTTGGGGTCTGCCTGAAAATCCACGAAGACAAGCGCCAAAGCTTAATGCCGCATTAGCCGAGCCGCCCGTATTCTCCTCAAATCCCGCCTCGTGCGTCCGGAGCCTCCCTTGCAGCGACCAGCCGACACCGCCCCAGCCGCACGCGTCACCTGGCCCGTACTGTTGGGCTTTGGACAGCTCGCCGTTCCGCTCGCCTTTGCGAGCTTGCCGATCGCGATCTTCGTCACGCGCTTCTATGCGCAGGATTTGCAGATCGGCATCGCCGACGTCGGCTTCATCCTCTTGATCGCGCGCCTCGCCGACATCATCGTCGACCCGATCATCGGTTTCGTCAGCGACCGCCTGCAGCTGCCGTTCGGCCGACGCAAGACGTGGGTGTTGCTCGGCGCGCCGGTCTTCGCGCTTGGCGTCTTCATGCTGTTCTTGCCGCCGCCAAGCCTCGCCGAGGCAAGCGAAGATGCGCGCAGGCTCTATCTGCTCATCTGGATCGCCGTCTTCTATCTCGGCTGGACGATGATCACGATCGCCTACGGCGCCTGGGGCGCGGAGCTCTCGGACGACTACAACGAACGCTCGCAGATCACCGGCGTGCGCGAAGTGTTCACGCTGCTTGGCCTCGGCGTCGCCGGTGCGATCCCCGTGATCGTCGGCGTCCCCAAAGAGGTCTGCGTCGACGGCGTGCTGCAGATCGCCCAAAACGGGCAGGGCGGCTACTGGAACATCATGTCGGTGATGGGGCTTACCATCATCGCGCTCGTGCCGCTCGCGCTCGCGATCCTCTATCTCACGACGCCCGAACCGCCGGTGCGCGAGATGAAGCACATCTCGTTCCTCAAAGGCGCGAAGATCGCCGCCACGAACATGCCGTTCGTGAATCTCTTCTTCATCACGCTCGGCATCCGCATGGGCTCGCGCGCAGTCGAAGGTTTGCTGACGTTCTATCTGGTCAGCGTCGCGCTCTTCACCGAACAGCAGGCGAGTTCGGCCGTGCTCGCGCTTCTGGTGCCCGCGATCCTGTTCGCCCCGTTCTGGATTTGGGCCGGCAAGGCTTGGACGAAGCACCGGGCACTGGCGATCGCGCTCCTCATCGGGACGCTCACGTTCTGCGGCCTGCCGTTCCTGCGTGAGGCAGGCTACATCGCGAACCTCGCGGCGTTCGCGATTCTGGGTTCGGTGTTCTCGGCCCCCTTCACGCTCGGCCAGTCGATGGCCGCCGACGTGATCGACCTCGACAGTTTGAAGAGCCGCCAGCCGCGCGCCGGCCTTCTGATCTCGTTCTTTCAGCTCGCGGTGAAGGCGGGCGACGCGATCGGCGTGGGCTTGTCGCTGATGCTTGTCGGCTGGCTGGGCTTCCTTGCCCAGAAATGCGCCGTCAACACGCCCGAGGCGATCGACGCGCTCGCGAACGTCTATGTCCTGTTCCCGATCGCGCTTTGGATTCCGGCGATCATCCTGCTCTGGAACTTCCCGATCACGCCCGCGGTGCAAAAGCGCATCCGCCAACTGATCGAGCGCCGCATCAAGATCGAGGCGGAAGTCCACAGACGCCGGCAAGAAGCTCATAAGACCTGAGCCGCGCCGCGAAGTCGAAGGTGATCGTGAGCACGATCACCTCTTCCGCGCCGTACTCGGCTTGCAGGCGCTCGAGCCCCAGATTCACGCGCTCGGGCGTCCCCGTGATCCCGCGCGCCGCGATCCCGCGAATGAGCACGCGGTCCTCCGCCGTGTAGGGATAGGCGAGCGCCTCGTCCGGCGACGGGAACGGCCCCGCCTGATTGCGCAACAGCTGCATCACCCAAAGATTGCGCGTCGCGCACAGCCGTTCTGCTTCGTCCTCCGTGTCGGCGGCGAGCGCAAAGACGGCGACGCTGACGCGGGGCTTGTCGCCGTCGCGGTGCGGCTTGAACTGCTTGCGATAGACCTCCGCCGCCTCGACGCCGCTGCCGTCCGGATTGATGAACTGTGCGAAGGCGAGCGGCATGCCCAATTCGGCCGCATAGACCGCGCCGTTCACGCTCGAGGCCAGCATCCACATCTCCGGCATGCCAGGTCCGCGCGGCGAGGCGTGGACGCTGCGATAGGCGTGCCCCGCCGGCCATTCGGCGAGCCCCGCCGCCTCTTCCAGATAGTGGCGAAGCAACGCCGCCTGCTGCGGGAAGACGCCGATGTCCCACGCCTGTGGTCCCGCTTGCAGCGCCGCGCTCGTGCGCCCGTCCGCCCCCGGCGCCCGCCCGATCGCGAGATCGATGCGCCCCGGCGTCAGCGTCTCCAGCATCCGGAAATTCTC
>CAZLRW010000319.1:0-2667 GCA_964561925.1 uncultured Flavobacteriaceae bacterium | reverse complement strand
ACTTTGCCGGCCGCGACCAAGCGGCTCATCAGCGCCATGGCGCCGACGAGGCCCACGATCAGCCCTACCGTCGCGACCGCGCCGTGGATCATGCGATCTCTTCCACGATGAAGGCGCGGTAGAAGAACGCCCTGTCCTTTTCGTGCAGCGCGCTGGAGAGCGCGTCGAGCGGTTTGAGCATATGCTTGAGCGACTCCGGCCGGCTGCGCGGGACCATCATGTTCCAATAAGCGAGCCGCCCGCCTTTCGCGCCTGCCGCGGCCAGATTGCGCAACAGCGCCTCCGTGTTTTCGGCCGACATGTATTCGAATATGTCGCTGAGATTGTAGCGTGCGGGACGCAGACCTGCGCGCGCCAGATCGCCGATCGCGTCTTCGAGCGCGCCTTCGCGCCATTCGAGGCGATCGAGCCGGTCGCGGATCGTCGCGTAGTTCTCCGGCCGCAGTGCAGCGGGAAGCGCACCGTCGAAGCGGTCGTTCAAGATCCACTGCATGTAGGAATTCGCCGCGGGATCGAGTTCGACCGCGGCGTGACGCACGCGGCCCATCAGATGCGTCTTCAGATCGCCCTCGACATAGTCGAAGAAGGCGCGGTCGCGACCGAGCAGCCCCATGACCGTGCGCGAGAAGAAGACGCCGAACAGCAGGCGCCAGCGGGGCGAGTCCCATTCCCTGTCGAAGAACGCTTCGCGATCGGCCTTCGATTTCGGGCGCAGCAGTTCCTTCACGCGGGCGCGCGAGTGGACGAGCGGCAGGATCCAGGTCTTGAACAGGCGGAAGTAGCGTTCGAACTTGCCCAGCGCCGCAAAGCCGCGCTCGTTCACCTCGTCCTTGCGCGCGTCCCAGAACGCGCGCGAGCGCTCTTCCCGAAACGCGGGGCGGCAGGCGGCGTAGAGTTCGGCGCGGCGCGTGCTGACCTTTGCGCCATAGAGCTCAAGGAAGCTTCCGTGGTCGAGCGTGCGGTAGGCGGCGGTGCGTAGATCGAGGCAGACAAGTTGCGCCGCGCTCAAATCGACAGCGACGACGCGCGCGGGGTCCTTTGTCAGCAGCGCGAGCGCGTTGTCGCCGGCGGAGGCGATCGAGACGCAGACGTCGCCCGGTTGAACGTCGAGCCCTTCGAGCAGGACGTCCGCATCCTCCCACACTTGGGCGTAGCGGATACCGGTGAAGGCCGCTTTGCGTGCGACTTCGGCGCCGGTCATTCGGCCGCCTTCGGCTTCACGATGGCGACGTTCGGCGGCAGTTTGCGGATCGTGCCCGCCGCGCCGTCGATCTCGACCGCATCGCCGTCCGCGACCCAGGCGAGCAGGCCGGGCACGCCGACGACCGCGGGCAGACCCAATTCGCGCGCCACGATCGCGCTGTGCGAGAGCAGGCTGCCGCGTTCGACGGCGAGCGCCGCGCAATTGGCGAAGACCGTGATCCAGCCCGGATCGGTGAACTCCGCGATCAAGATGTCCCCATGATCGAGAACGACGCCGTGGGGATCGCGCACGACGCGGGCGCGGCCGCGGACGATTCCGGCCGAGCAGCCGAGACCGCGGCGCAGGTCGGGATCGTCGCTTTCCGGGATCTCGGACTTCACGGGGATGATCGGGCTCAAGCCCGGTGCGCCGACGGTTTCGAAGCGGCGCGGGAGATCGGGTTCGGCGGCATAAGCTGCGAACTCTTTGCGGCGTTCGGCGGCGATGGCGGCGAGTGTCGTGCCGTTCGCCGTGCTTTCGGCGAGACCCAACAGTTCCTCGACCGTCAGATAGAAGACGTCGTCGCGGTTCGGAAGTAGCTTCGATGCGGTGAGGCGCTTGCCCATCTCAAGGAACAGGCGGCGCGCGCGGCCGAAGACGCGCGTGCGTTCGAAGCGCATGTTTTCGCGGTCGCGGACGCGCGCCTTTGCCTCACTGAGCGCAAACTTGAGCAGGCGCAGACGCATGCGGTTCTGTCCGACGGCTTCTTCGATTTTCTGCATCGCGCTCTTCTCCGCCTTTGCGGGCGGGGCTGAGGGGCGCTTTGCAGCGGCCAAAATCGCGTTCCACAACGGTCGTGGATCGTCGACGAGCGTCGCGCTTTCGAGTTTGAGTTCGCCGAGGCAGCGGTCGCCGAAGCGCGCGAGGTAGGCGCGGTAGAGCGGGCCCATCACGCGGTCTTGCGCGAGTGCGGCGATGGCTTCGGCGGTCGGCAACGCGTCCAGGCGTTCGAGCAGCGCTTTGTCGGCGCGCAGCTTCTCGCCCATCTCGGCGATCAGGCGCGGCGGTTCGGCGCTGACGATGCCGCCTTGGTCGGTCAGCACCTCGTTCAGCAGCGCGCCGTTTTCATCCTTCGCCCATTTGCGTGTGAGCGCGCGGGCGACGCCAAAGGCGATCATGCACCAGAGGTCGTTCACCAAGGGCGGCGTCCAGGCGCGCAACAGGCGGCCTTCAATGCGGCGGTAGGAAACGGCGAGGTCTTGATAGCTCGCGCGCGCGAGGTCGTCCGTGAGGCCGCCGAGCGCGTCATCAACGCGCGCTTTGAACGCCTTGATCGAGCGCGTGAGCCACAGGCGCTTCCAGATCAGACCGAACGCCGTCGTGACCAGTCGCACGGCATCGGCGATACGAGCGAAGGGCGACAGTTTCTGCCCGGCGACGGCTTCGACCAGATGGCGCGGCAGCGCGCGGTCGACGCCCATCAT
>CAZLRW010000318.1:0-2676 GCA_964561925.1 uncultured Flavobacteriaceae bacterium | reverse complement strand
GTCTACCCGCTCCCCCGCGCCGCCCACTTCGACGCCGAAATCATGCGCGTCTGGCAGAACCTTGGAATCCTGAAGCAGGCGATGGCCGTCTCGCGCCGCGCGCCCGCTTACGAATTCCGCACGGCGAAAGGCGAAGCGCTGCTGCACTACGACCTTGCCGAAGTGGTCGTCGCCTCAGGCTTCGCGCCGAGCTGGATGTTCAACCAGCCCGACCTCGAACGCGCGCTGCGCGCCAAACTGCGCGACTACCGCAATGTCGACACCCGCCTCGGCGTGCGCTTCGAAAGCCTCGACCACATCGGCGCGGAGACCATCCGCGCAACGATCACCAACACGACCGGCAAACCCGAGACTATCGAAGCGCGCTACATCATCGGCTGCGACGGCGCCTCGAGCCCGGTGCGCAAAGCGCTCGGCATCACCCATTTCGATTACGGCTTCGACGAACCCTGGCTCGTGATCGACGCACAGGTGAAGCGCCCCGAGCGCATGCCGGTGATGAACCTGCAAATCTGCGACCCCGTGCGTCCGACGACCTGTGTGCTGATGGGCCCCGGCCGCCACCGCTGGGAGTTCATGATCCGCCCCGGCGAAGACGCGCAGAGCTTCCTCGACGACCGCCGCATCGCCGAACTTCTGAAACCGTGGATCAACGACGGCGACGTGGAGATCGACCGCAAAGCCATCTACCGCTTCCACGGCCTCGTCGCGAACGAATGGCGCCGCGGCCGCGTGATCCTGGCCGGCGACGCCGCGCATCAGACACCGCCATTCGCCGGCCAAGGCATGTGCTCCGGCATCCGCGACGCGGTGAACCTCGCCTGGAAACTCACGCACGTGCTCCGCGGCGAAGCGAACGACGCGCTGCTCGACACCTACCAAACCGAACGCGAACCCCACGTCCGCGCCGTCACCGAAACCGCGATCGCCATGGGCCGCGTCGTCTGCATCGCGGACCCGCAAGCCGCCGCCCAACGCGACGCCGCCATGCTCGCCGCCCGCGCCGCCGGCCAACAACCTGTGCCGCCGCCCGATCTCCAAATCGGCCCAGGCGCCTTCATGAAAGGCGCCCCCCGCGCCGGCGACATCTTCCCGCAAGACATCGTGGGCGGCGCCTACCTCGACGACATTCTCGGCCCGGGCGCCTGGCTCATCGCCCGCCGCGCCGGCGACATAGCCGGCCTGAAGAACGCAGCGCTCGCCCGCATCGAATCGCTCGAAGGCGCAGCCTTAAGACCCTTCGCCGCCAAACTCGCCGCCCTGCTCGACGCGCACAACAGCGACGCCGTCCTCGTCCGCCCCGACCGCTACACATTCGGCGCCGGCAACGCGCGCGAACTCTCGAACGCCTACGCTGCCGCGCTGCGCCCATGACCGCACTTGCGATCTTAGGTGCACTGGCGATTGCACTGACAGCGTGGTTCCTGTTCGAAAAATCCCGGCGCAAGACCCATCCGGTGAAAGGCGGCCTCCACGCAGACATCACACTGCCCCACACGGCCGAATTCGAGCTTTACGGCAACGCGTTCTCGCACTGCTCGCGCAAGACGCGCCTCGTGATGGCGGAGCTTCGCATCCCTTACACGCACAAGCCGATCGATTTGATCGAAACCGGCAGCTACGAAACGCTCTCGCCGGAATATCTGAAGATCAACCCGTCGGGTCTGATCCCGACGCTGGTCCACAACGGCCATCCCGTCTACGAGTCCGACGACATCCTGACCTACGCCGCCGCCCACGCGCGGCCCGGGGCGCCGAAGCTCGTGCCCGACGATCCTGAGCAACGCGCGCGCATGCAGACCTGGATCGAGTTCTGCAATCTCTCGAGCGCCGACCCGACGGGCGACATGGAGCATCGTATGGGCTCGTGCGTGCCGCCGCTCACGCTCCCACTGTTCCTCACCGCGATCCGCGCGATCCCGCTGAACCGCATCCTCGTCGGCCTCCTGTTTCACCCGCAGAAGGAACGCCCGATCTTCTTCACCGCGGGCAAACTGCTCGGCCTGAAACGCATGCTCGCGCAAAAGCCGTTGCAGCAAATGATGAGCCGGGGACAGCGCCACATGCCCACTCATCTCGCGCGTCTCGACGGCGCATTGAACGATAGCGGCGGCCCCTGGGTTCTGGGCAACCAGTTCACGCTCGCCGACATCACGCTCGCCTGCGTGCTCTTGCGTATCGACGAAACCGGCTACCTCGAACGCTTCGTTCGCGACGGCGACCTGAAAGCCGTACACGCCTACTACGATCGCCTGCGCGCCCGCTCCAGCTGGCAAGCGGCCATCCTGAACGTCACCCATCCCATCATCGAGCAAGCCGTGGCGGACCTCCGGCAAACGCGCAAGGCGGATCCGTCGGTCGAACGCTTGCTGAACGCAGGAGCTCTACCCGCATGAAACTCCTCATCCTCGGCGCCGGCGGCAACAGCGGCTTGCGCCTCGTTCGCATGGGCCTCGCCGCCGGTCACGAGGTCACGGCCTTCGTCCGCAACGAACACAAGTTCAAAGATCAGCTCGCTGCGGCGAACCCCAAAGGGCTGACCATCCGCACCGGCGACGTCACCGACGAGTCCGCGCTCGCCGCCGCAATGTCCGGTCAGAACGCGGTCGTCAACGCCGCCGGCAACGCAACCGAACCACAAGGTTATGTTCCGCTCATCGCCGGCATCATCCGCGC
>CAZLRW010000317.1:0-2719 GCA_964561925.1 uncultured Flavobacteriaceae bacterium | reverse complement strand
GGCCGCGCGCTGCCGGGCGGAGGATGTCGAGGTGCTCGTCTATTGTTTGATGCTGAACCACGTGCACCTCATCCTGGTGCCGCCGCGTGAAGATGCGCTGTCGGCGGTGCTGACCGCCGCCGAGCTTGCCTTCGAGGCGATGCGCATTCACGGCGGAAATGGATACTCCGTCGAGTATCCGATCGAGCGCCTCTATCGAGATGCACCGTTGCTTTGCATCGGCGAGGGCACGAACGAAATGCAACGGATCATCATCGCCCGCCAGCTTGTGGAGAGAAGCAGGATCTGATCTTCGACGCCCGGTCGTGCGGTGGGGGGCTATGCCTGACCCACAAACGTTTCCGTCTTCTGATCGGGCGTGAGCCCTAGCCGGCACCTCTGAGGTTATCGCTACTTGCTTGCGGTTTCTGAGTGCCAGACGACGGACTGTCAGCGGCGATTTCCTGCCTTTTCACCAAGAGATGTTGAGCGGCATCATTGTAGTCGTCCAGACACTGGTTGCAGCCAGCGCGAAATTGACGTGAACCCACTCGAGTTGGCGAGCCTTCTCACAGATGCCGTGCGCGTGTTTTCCGCATGCGCGCAGCATCCGGGTTTGGTCGGTCTTGGATTTCTGTCTTGGCGTTTGGTCTTGGTGCTCCGTCTTGGCATTCGGTCTTCGGGTTTGGTCTTGCCGTTTGGTCTTCCGGTCCGACCGGGGCCGGTTTTGAGTAGAGAAGGATCTGATACCGTCCCCGGCATTGAAGTGAAGGGGTTGTTCCTATTTTGTTCTTGACCTCATTCGGCGCTTTCGGATACCTTCGGCGCTGAAATCGCCCATGATCCAAGAGATGCGGCCGCCGCCCATTGGCGCGTTGCGAATCCGCGGAATCCTGCCGATGCCCCAACCAACATCTCGGTCGGCGGCCGACGACGTTTTCTTCACTGCACTGGAAAACGGACACCCGGTGCGCGCCGCCTGCAAGATGGCGCGTTACGCCCGGCGCTGCGTCTATCGTTGGCGCGCTCAAGATACGGCGTTTGCGGCGCGATGGGTGGCCGCAATGCAAGTGGCCGGCGACCTTCTGGAGGAAGAGGCCGACCGGCGCGGCCGGGACGGTTTCGATGTCCCCGTATTTTACCAAGGCAAGGCCTCCGGCACGAAACGCGAGTACTCCAACGGCTTGTTGCTCGCGCGCCTGAAAGCAATCCGGCCTGAGATGTATCGCGAGAGGGGATCGGCAGCGACACCAAGGCAGCCGCAACTGCAGCTGGTGTCGGTGGTCGTGCGGGACTATACGCTCGAGGCGCTGGCACGGCGTCTGCTGCGCGGCGAGACCGTCGATCCCGCATGCTTACCGCAACATCTTCAAGCACTTGCTCAGATGCCGGACACCGATGCGGGACAGTAATCGAGACATCGACCCTTGTGCCACGTGTGCCACTTCGATGGCGCCGATCCTCGGCGGAGTTGATCCCGATCGTGTCGTGTTCTTCGTTCACGTGTGTTCAGCTTGCTGGGATGCGGCGGAGGCGGCGATAGATTGCGCGCACGAGTAGGGCGAGCAGCAGGCCGATGAGCGCACCCGCTGCTCCGATCACGGCATAGAGATTGCCGGCGACGAACCTCGCGGTCGCATAGACCGTGTCGATCCGTTGCAAGCGATCTTCGTTCGGGATGCAGATGGAGGCGCTCGTGTCTGCGAGGTTCATTGCTTGACCCGGGCTCGCGCGAAACTCGGGCCAATGGGGAAGGTTTTGGCCGTTCGGGTCGCCGGTCTTGGCGAAATTCGTCCAATAGGCGGGGATGAACGCGGCGAGCTCGCGGTCATTCGCGTCCACGCGACCTTTTGTTGGTCGAGGTGATCGAAGACATAAGTCATCTCCACGCCGTGCGTGGCGCCTTGGCCGAAATAGAGATCGCCTTGGCTGAGCGGCGGGGTGCGTGAGAATTGGTAGTAGAAAACGCGGTTGCGGTTGTCGGCGGCGGCGAACCTTGCCCAGGCCCACATGTTCCAGGTCGGCCAGCGTCTTGGCGCCGGCGCGGGCGGCAAAGCGTTCGCCTGCTTGGGCGGCGCCTTCGGGCGTGAACAGCGGGTCGAGCGCCACGGGTTCGAACACGCCGCCGCTTTGCCCGATCGCGCGGCGGAACAAGCCCTTCGCGAGCGGCGAGGCGATCAGCATGCTCACCGACATCGCGCCCGACGACTGGCCGAAGATCGTCCCCTGGCCGGGGTCGCCGCCGAAAACCGCGATGTTGCGGCGAACCCATTGCAGCGCGGCGATCTGATCGAGCAGGCCGTAGTTGCCAGAGCCGCCGTGCTTCGACCCTTTGTCGAGTTCGGGATGCGCGAGGAAGCCGAGCGCGCCGAGGCGGTAGTTGAACGTCACGACGACGCCGCCGCGCTGCGCAAGCCGTCGCCGGCATAGAGCGGCGTCGAGCCCGATCCGTTGACGAGGCCGCCGCCATGGACCCACACCATGACCGGCAGGTTGCGGTCGCACGTGGCTGCCGTAGCGTCGCGTGGTTCGGCTCACTTGGCGGTTCACAGGCGATGCGCGTTGGTTCAAGGTTCCGGCGCTTTAGGCATTGGGAGGAACGGCATGAAAATCGAGAAGAACACGGCGGCGGTTGTCACGGGCGGCGCGTCGGGGTTGGGCAAGGCGAGCGCGCAGGCGCTGGCCGCGGCGGGGGCGAAGGTTGCGATCTTCGACATCAACGAGGCGGCGGGCCAAGCGG
>CAZLRW010000316.1:0-2721 GCA_964561925.1 uncultured Flavobacteriaceae bacterium | reverse complement strand
CCTCCAACGCCGCCCACATCCCCCTTCCCGGTTACATAAATTGTCAAGTCGCAGCCGCCCGACGGAAACAAAGGCCCGCCCCGTGCGGAAATCGCACGACACGCACCTGATACCCGTCGAGGGAACACCCACCGGCCAGCGCAGAGACGCCTGCCAAAGCGGGACTTTTAACTCTAAGCCCCTCCAAATCGTTAGTCAACAGGGTCGGAAACCAAAAAAATGGCCCTGTTCCCGAGCCGTTCGTCAAACGGGCGGCAAGTATTCGCGGCCTATCCTTGGCGCGGACCGTGCATGGGCGCACGGGTTCAACCCGGATGCGATTGACTCTCGGCGGCAAGCCCGGAATCGAATCAGCGGCTTTCGGGTTCGGTGGGGTGGAGTTGGCTGTGGATTCAGGGCGCGAATCCGAACCGAAGCGGCGGTGGCTCGCAGCCGCCGCGACGATGGGCGGCGTGCTCGCCTTGGGCTTTGCGTTCGTCGCCTTCGTCACATCCGAAACGGGTCGCGATCCGGCGACGATGTTCGCCTGGTTCCGCGCGACGCCGCCACCTGCGCCCGCCACCGTCGCCGAAGAGGCGCCGCCGCCCGGGCCCGACATCCGCGAGATCGCCGCCGAACGCGGGGACACGTTGACCGGCCTCCTGATCGACGCCGGCGCCGGCGCCGACGAAGCGAAGGCCGCCGTGGCCGCGCTTTCGGCCGTCTACGACGCGTCGGCGCTGCGCGCCGGGCAGATCGTCACCGCCACGTTCGCACCGGAGGGCACGCCGCTGATCGGCGTCGCGCTCAAACCCAGCGTCGAACGCGACATCGAGGTCGTGCGCGCGGAGGACGGCACATTCGCGGCGCACGAGACCGTCAAGCAACTGACCGCGACCGACGCGCGGGCCAGCGGCGTCATCGACGGCAGCCTGTTCATGTCGGCGAAGGCGGCCGGCGTGCCGGACGGCGTGATCGTCGATCTCATCCGCATCTACTCCTACGACGTCGACTTCCAGCGCGAGGTCAAGTCCGGCGACCGGTTCGACGTGCTCTATACGCACTACGTCGACGAACACGGCGAGAGCCTGAAACACGGCGCGGTTCAGTACGCGGAACTCACGCTTTCCGGCGAGAAGAAGCCGCTCTACCGTTTCACCACCAGCGACGATCAGACCACGGACTATTTCACGCCCAAGGGCTGGTCGGGCAAGCGGCTCTTGATGCGCACGCCGGTCGACGGGGCCAGGCTCACCTCCGGATACGGGATGCGCTATCACCCGATCCTGGGCTACAACAAGCTGCACCGCGGCGTCGACTTCGGGGCGCCTTCGGGCACGCCCGTCATGGCCGCCGGCCACGGCACGATCGAGAAGGCCGAATGGTTCGGCGGCTACGGCCGCTATGTGCGCGTGCGCCACGCGAATTCCTACTCGACGGCCTATGCCCACTTGAGCCGCTTCGCCCGCGGGATCAAGCCGGGGGTGCGCGTGCGGCAGGGCCAGCTGATCGGCTATGTCGGCACGACGGGCCGGTCGACCGGGCCGCACCTCCACTACGAGGTGATGGTCAAGTCGAAGCAGATCAATCCGATGGGCGTGAAGCTGCCCACGGGGCGCAATCTGGCGGGCGCCGATCTTGCGCAGTTCCAGGCCGAGGTCGCGCGCATCGGCCAAGTGCTGGCGACGCTGCCGCCGTCGAGCGCGCTGGTCGCACAAACGGCGCCCGCGCAAACGCCTTAATCCTCCTTTTCCTTTTGCAGCGTGACAGCGCCGCCTTGTAGCGTCGCGCCATGCTTCTTCTTCTCGCCGCGCTCAGCGCATCCGGCTGGCAATTCGACACGGTGCGCGACCCGCTCGGCCAGCCCGTCTACGTCGCCTCGATCGCGCCAGACGCTGCGCGACCGTTCGTGCATCTCACGTACGCCTGCGGCGGCATCGTCGGCGTCGAGCTGCAGTTCAATCTGGGCGAGATGCCCGCGGTCGTCTCGAACGACGAGCCTGAGTTCGAGCACGTCCGCTTCGGGTTCGCCGAAGGCAATTACGACACCGTCGCCCGGCGCGCGCCGATCACCGAAGGTCTCGGGACATTCGAGATCAAGGGATCGGAAGCGCATTTCGTGGCCAGCCTGCTCAAGGACAGCGACGGCGTGCAGGTCTCGCGGAACGACGCCTCCATTGCGTTTACGCTGCTCGGCGCGCGGATCGCGATCGACGAAGTCATGAGCGCCTGTCCGTTCAAGTACCCCGATCAGTGAAGCGTCGTTCCCTTTCGTTTCTGGTTGATCAAGAGGCCGCCTTCGTCGGCTGAGACTTTCACGGTGTCCCCGTCTTTGATCTTGCCTTCGAGGATCTGTTCGGCGAGCGGATCCTGAAGGTGGCGTTGGATCGAACGCTTCAGGGGACGCGCGCCGTAGACCGGGTCGTAGCCCGCATTCGCGAGCCATTCCTTTGCCGGCTTGTCGAGTGCGATCGCGATTTTGCGGTCGCTCAAGAGTTTGATCAGGCGCGCGACCTGGATGTCGACGATCTTGTCCATCTGATCGCGGCCGAGGCGGCGGAACAGGATGATTTCGTCGAGCCGGTTCAAGAATTCCGGGCGGAATTTTCCGCGCACGATCTCCATCACCGCTTCGCGGACGATCGACGTGTCCTCGCCGTCGGCCTGGGCGGCCAGGATGTCACCGCCGAGGTTCGACGTCAGGATGATGACCGTGTTCTTGAAGTCGACGGTGCGCCCCTG
>CAZLRW010000315.1:0-2723 GCA_964561925.1 uncultured Flavobacteriaceae bacterium | reverse complement strand
GGAAACGCCCGATAGGCGTTGTCGACCGCATCCGCCGCGCGCACGCGCACCGCGCCCGACGGCGTTCGCACGAAGCGCAGCAGCGCCTCGCCGAATGCAACGTGAAGCAGCAAGAGCTCCTGCCCAAAATTCTGCCGCGCAGGCCGCCACTTCCGCGCCTGGCGGGCATCGATCACGATCGGGATCAAGATCGAGAACACGATAGCGCCGAGCACGAAGCCGACGACCTCCGCCGCCGCGTTCTGAAAGAACGCTTCGTTCAAACCCAACGGACCTGCCGGATCCAACAGAAGGTCGATGATTCCCTGCGTCATGGCTGCCCCACCCTTGAAGCCATTATTGTCAATGATTTAATGGCCCAACACCCGCCTTGTGCTATTGTGTCTGAAAACCGGCAGACTTCGCCAGGCCCGTCAAAAGGCCGCCGGTCTTCTTGTTGCCACACTCGTCCGCCAAAGGCTTTGACCCCATGTCCAAGCTCCAATCCATCATCCGCATCCTTGCCGTTGCGGCGCTCGTCGCACTGGTTCCCGTTCATGCCGGCGCCGCCAAGTTGAACGGCCAAGATGTCGCCGATTTGAACAAGATCTCGGCCTATCTGAATTCGATCGCCTCGCTGCAGGCGAGCTTCGTGCAAGTCGGCCCGAACGGCGAACTCGACCAAGGCATGATCTACGCCCGCAAGCCCGGCCGCCTGCGCTTCGAATACGCCCCGCCCAGCCCCTATCTCATCGTCTCCGACGGCGTGACGATCGCGGTCGCGAACTCGAAGCTGCGCACGGTCGATCGCTACCCGCTGGTCGACAACCCGTTGAACATCATCTTGCGCGAAGGGATCGATCTCGCCAAGGACACGCGCATCTCGGGCATCGACCGGCAGGCCGGAACGCTCCGCATAACGGCGACCGAGAAATCGGGACCGCTTAAGGGTCAAGTAACCTTAATCTTCAGCTATCCCGCAACTGAGCTGCGCCAGTGGATCATTACCGATGCGCAAGGCTTGCAAACTATGATTGCCTTGAAAAACATGAAGGCCGGGGTGCAGCTGCCGCCGGAACTCTTCGTGTTGAGGGACGTCGACAAATTCCGCCGGAGAGACGAGTAACCTAGTCCCCGCCTTGCCGCATTTTGCGGGCGGGTGCTAGGCCAATGAGCCATGACCCGCCAGCCGAACAAAAAGCCGCTCGTCGGAATTCCCTGCGACCTGCGCATGATCGGGCCGCACCCGTTTCATGCCGTCGGCGAGAAGTACATCGTTGCGGTCCGTGACGGCGCGAACGCGATTCCGGTTCTTCTCCCCGTCCTCGAAAAACCGATCGACATCGAAGAGATCCTGGAGACCGTCGACGGCATTCTGTTGACCGGCTCGCCGTCGAACGTCGCGCCGCGGCGTTACGGCGGGAAAGCCCCACGCGAAGGCGTGCTGCAGGACGAACGCCGCGACGCGACGACGTTGCCTCTGATCAAGAACATCGTCGCCCACGGGCTGCCGCTGCTCGCCGTCTGCCGCGGCTTTCAGGAGCTGAACGTCGCCTATGGCGGCACGCTTCATCAGCACGTCGAAGAAGTGCCCGGCCGGCTTGACCACCGCGAAGACAAGGATCAACCGCTCGACCTCCAATACGCCCCCGCGCACGACGTCCACTTGACGCCGGGCGGCAGGCTGGAAGCGATCGCAGGGTTACCGACGATCAAGGTCAACTCGCTCCACGGCCAGGGCGTGGACAGGGTAGGCGAGGGGCTCGCCGTCGAAGCTGTCGCGCCCGACGGCACGGTCGAAGGCTTGCGCGTGCGCAACGCTCGCTCGTTCGCACTCGGCGTTCAATGGCACCCTGAATGGCGTTTCTGGGAGAACGACTTTTCGAAGGCGCTGTTCGCGGCCTTCGGCCAGGCGCTTCGCACCCGCACCGCGGAGAGCGTGTGATGGGCGACCGCGCCACCTTGAAGGAATGGCTGAAGGAACGCCGCATCACCGAGATCGAGCTCTTGGTGCCCGACATGGCGGGGATCGCGCGCGGCAAGATCTTTCCGACCAGCAAGTTCCTGTCCGGCCTCGACAACGACACGCTGCGCCTGCCGGAGAGCGTATTCGGTCAGATGGTGACCGGCGCCGACGCCGACACCGAGAACCTGACATATCAAGCGCCCGACATGATCCTGGTCCCCGACCCGGATACGATCTGCGTCGTGCCGTGGTACCGCGAGCCGACGGCGCAGGTGGTATGCGATTGCGTCAACCGCGAAGGCGCACCGAACCCGGTCGCGCCGCGCCAGATCCTCAAGAACATCCTCGCGAAATACGAAGCCAAGGGCTGGCGCCCCGTCGTCGCGCCCGAGCTTGAATTCTTCCTCTCGCAAAAGAACATCGATCCCGACTACCCGCTGCTGCCGCCGGCGGGCAAATCCGGTCGTCCGCAAACCGGCCGCCAAGCCTACTCGATCGACGCGGTGAACGAGTTCGATCCGCTCTTCGAGGACGTCTACGACTATTGCGAGGCCCAGGAGATCGGCATCGACAGCTTGATCCACGAAGACGGCGTCGCCCAGGTCGAGATCAACTTCAACCACGGCGACCCGCTGCAGCTCGCCGATCACACGTTCCTGTTCAAACGCACCGTGCGACACGCGGCACTGCGCCACGACATCTACGCGACGTTCATGGCCAAGCCCTACGAGCAGGAACCGGGCAGCGCGATGCACATCCACCAGAGCATCGTCGACAC
>CAZLRW010000314.1:0-2739 GCA_964561925.1 uncultured Flavobacteriaceae bacterium | reverse complement strand
GAAGAGCTGCAACACGCCAAAGCCCGCGGCGCGAAAATCTACGCCGAGATCACCGGCTATGGCGCGACCGCCGACGGCGCCGACATGGTGGCCCCCTCCGGCGAAGGCGCCGTGCGCTGCATGCGCCTGGCGATCGAGCAGGCGAAGGCCCCGATCGACTACATCAACCCGCACGCGACCTCGACGCCCGTGGGCGACATCCCGGAGATCAAGGCCATCACCGAAGTCTTCGGCAAGAACATGCCGCCGATCAGCGCGACAAAGTCGCTGACCGGCCACAGCCAGGGCGCCGCCGGCGTGCACGAGGCGATCTATTCGGTCCTGATGCTGCACAACAGGTTCATCTGCGAAAGCGCGAACATCGAGGAGATCGACCCCGAGGTCGCCGACGCGAACATCGTGAGGAAACGCATCGACAACGCGAAGATCGACACCGTGCTGTCGAATTCGTTCGGCTTCGGCGGCACGAACGCCTGCCTCGTCTTCCAGCGTTATCACTGACATGACGACGAAGCTCATGGCCGGCAAGCGCGGCCTGATCATGGGGGTCGCGAACGACCACTCGATCGCCTGGGGCATCGCCAAGACGCTGCACGAGCACGGCGCCGAGTTGGCGTTCACCTACCAGACCGAAGCGTTCGGCAAGCGCGTGAAGCCGCTCGTCGACTCCATCGGCGCAAAACTCATCGTCCAGGCCGACGTGCAGGACGACCAATCTCTGGAACGCGCCTTCGGCGAGATCGAACGCCAATGGGGCGGCCTCGACTTCCTCGTCCACGCGATCGCCTACTCCGACAAGAACGAGCTCAAAGGCCGCTACGTCGACACGACCCGCGCGAACTTCCGCCAGTCGATGGAGATCAGCTGCTACTCGTTCACCGACGTCGCAAGGCGCGCGAGCCACCTGATGAAGAACGGCGGGTCGATGATCACGCTGACCTACGCCGGCTCCACCCGCGTGATGCCAAACTACAACGTCATGGGCGTCGCCAAAGCCGCCCTCGAAGCGTCGGTCCGGTACCTGGCGGCAGACCTCGGCCGCGACAACATCCGTATCAACGCGCTCTCGCCCGGACCCATGCGAACGCTCGCAGGCTCCGTCGTCGGCGACAGCCGCAACGTCTTCAAGTGGTACAAGAACTATTCGCCGCTGAGGAAGACGGTCGAACTCCCCCACGTCGGCGGCGCCGCGCTCTACTTCCTGAGTGACCTCTCTGCAGGGGTCACCGGCGAAATCCACCACATCGACGCCGGCTTCACCGTCATGGGCATGCCCTCGGCCCCGGACGTGAAAGCGCTCATGGGTGGCGAGGAAGGCTGACTACTCGCGTGCGTCAACGCGCCGTAGCTCGCCTTTCCAATCGAGAATCGACTCGTCGGCGGTCACGAGCGTGCACCCGCCTTCAATGGCCACCGCGACGATGAGCCTGTCGAAGGGATCTGCAAGCCCGACCTCCGTTGCCCTGGCAGCGACGTCTCCGCTGATCGGTAGTTCGTGAAGGCCGCGCTCCAAGAGCTTGGCCCGCCAGGCGCGAAGCGTATCCTCAAGACTGAGGCGGCCACGCTCCACCAACAAGCCCGCCTCGAAAAAAGCAATCGACGGCAGAGCCACTTCGTCACGTCGCACGGCGAGTTCAACTCTGCGCCGGGCTCGAACGCCAAGTCGGCGCGGATCGAGATCGGCCCAGATCAGCACATGCGTGTCGAGAAGGATCAACGTCGCCGCGGCCTGCTTGTCATGAGGTCAAAATCCTTCTCCCAGCCATCCCATAGCCCGTGTATCGGCGACACGATGTCACCGAGGATCCGACCCCCTCCAATGTTCTCACCAAGCTTGAAACGGCCCTTCCCGCGGCGATCCGGCCCAAACGCACCGACCGGCTTGCCGTTCTTGACGACCAGAACGGGACCGCTAGCCCCCTCACTCAGCTGGGCGCAATCGGCTTTGAACTCAGACGCCTTCACCCATTTCATCGCCCGCCCCTCTTTCCAGTTTTCTTTCTGCGCTTCGCCCGGGAAGGTTTCCACTCTTCCAGCTTTCCCTCGTAGTAGAGCCGCTCCTCTTCCGGCGTCACGGGCCGCAACTCGCCCACAACCTTGCCGTGGCGGGTGACCTCGATCGGTACGCCCGTTTCCGCGACCTCGTCCATGAGCGCCAGGCACTTCGCCCGGAACTCAGAGATCGGCATCGTCCGCTTGAGAGCCTTTTTGACCATGGTCAATACCATAGTCAATTTGACCTATGGGCACAAGAAAAAGCCGCGCGGAGCAATGCGCCGCGCGGCCCAATTCCGGTGAAGACGGTGACGGAGAGCCTAACCCTCTGCCGCCCGGTCGCCGCCCTCGTCGGCGATTTCCTTGCCCGTCGTCTGATCGACGACGCGCATGGAGAGGCGCACCTTGCCGCGATCGTCGAAGCCGAGGAGCTTCACGAAAACCTTGTCGCCTTCCTTCACGACGTCGCCGGTCTTGGCCACCTTCTTGCGTGCGAGCTGCGAGATGTGGACGAGACCGTCGCGGGCGCCGAAGAAGTTCACGAATGCGCCGAAGTCCATCACCTTCACGACTTTGCCTTCATAGATCTCCCCGACCTCGGGCTCCGCCACGATCGACTTGATCCACTTGAGCGCGGCACGGATGGATTCGCCGTTCGCGGAGGCGACCTTCACGACGCCGTCGTCGGCGATGTCGATCTTCGCGCCCGTCTTCTCGACGATTTCGCGGATCACCTTGCCGCCC
>CAZLRW010000313.1:0-2772 GCA_964561925.1 uncultured Flavobacteriaceae bacterium | reverse complement strand
GCAGGACGCCCCAAGCATTTTTCGTGCGCCAGCGCCCTTTGCCATGTGCGATGCAGCAATTCAAGGCTCAGTGCGCTTTGCCCGGTTCCACGCGTCGGCGAGGTATGCGGCGCTTGCGATCGTCATTCCCAAGCTCATGACGGTCCACCAAACGACAGGCGGCTGCCGTCCGGCAATCAATGCCGCTCCAAGCGCCAAAAGCGCCGAACCGAGTGCGGTTGCGATCCAGATCGCGGCTTGCCGCTCTCCGCGCGAGACGACTCGAAACGCCAAGAAAGCCGCCAGGCCGGCGCCGACACCGGCGAGCGCGTAACCCGACGCCACGGCGAATTCATCGGGATCGAAACCGAGCGACCACGTCGCCAGTACGGCGAGGCCCCCGACGATGACGGCAAAACTTGCAGCTCTCGCGGTCCACGCGTGCGGCCTGCCTTTCGCGGCGATGTGGACCATGAACACCTGCAATACGGGCCACACCAACATTCCGATCGGGGCGAACAACCCCACGACAAGACTGATGGCGGGCAAGACAAGTTTCAGCCAGTGGACCTTACCGGAGGCCGACGCCGGCGCGTCGTTGGCGAATCGGCGAACCTCACTGACTGGCGGCGGCTCGGCCTTCGCCTTCAGTTCGGGCGCCGGTTTGGAAGGCTCGGGCTTGAGCGCGTCGGCGACTTGGGCTGCGGCCACCGCGAGTTCGGCGTCCCGATCCGCGAATGCGTCGAACCACTGCCTGCGCGCGAGTTCGTATTCGAAAAAGCCGGTGGGTTCGACGTTTTCAATGCGGATCGGAATGATCAGAAGGTCGCGGCGCTCGGCGATCGAGTACTCCTTCCTCAATTCCTCCGACGCGTTCGACTCTGACGAGAACAGGATGACGAAGCAGCGCGAGCCGGCGATCGCGTTTGCGATTTCGTCGCGCCAGTCGGCGCCGGTTCTGATCATGCGGTCGTACCAGACGTCGAGGCCGCGCGCGCGCAAGAGTTCGACAAGCCGGTCGGCGACGTCGCGATTGCGCCTCGAATAGGAGATGACGACGTCGTGGGCCATCTAGGTCTCCGTTTCCTTGACCTCGAAGATCGAGGCCCAGTCGGCGGCGTCGTGGCGCATGACGCCGGCGGCTTTCAGGATTTCGCGGCCCAAAGCTTCGCTCGTGAGCGCGTCGCCCTGCAATGCACGAAGGCGCTGTTGATGGCGGGTGAGCTTGGCGATCATGCGCTCGGAGCGCCGGCCCACGATTTCGAACTCGGCCTGGGCGCGGATGCCGAAGAACGCGTAGGCCGCGGCCGGCAGCGCGACGGCCAAGAGCGCGAAGCCGAGGGGTTCGGCGAAGCCGGACGCGACGATCTTCGTGATCGCGACAGCCATCGTTCCGTAGAACACGAACTCTGCGATCGTTCGCAATCTCTTCGAGATCGATTCGTTCCGCATTTCGGCACCACGGTGATAAGCGACTTGATCCTCAAGCCGCGTGGCCGCCGTGTAGTCGCGCAGCCTTGCCAGGAAGGCCTTATCGTAGCTGCGCGTGACCAGGCCCGCGCGCCGCACGATTGCGCTGTAGGCGATCATCACCCATGCCCGGCCGGGCAGGTCTTGCGTCAGTTCGTCGATCTTTGCGATCGGCATCGGCCGGCCGATTTGGGCAAGCAGATCGGCCTGACGCAACAGTTCGGCCAGCAAACGGTACTCTAGCCAACGATCGCGCCAGCGGGCGCTCCGGTCGGTCTGAACGAGTGCGGACAGCGCGACAAGCAACACAAGCTCGATGCCGGTGAAGACATACTCGGCCTTCCTTTCGATCAGGGGTACGACGCAGCCATGGAAGAAAATGGCCGCCGCCGCCGAGATGAGCGCGAGCGCGCCCAGCAGATAGACCAAGAGAAACGCGCTGCGGTGAAGGTTCGAATAGAACGTCGCGAGCACATCGGCGCGGTGATGATGCAGAAAGAGATACCGGGGCGTGGGCTCGGACGTGCTGCCCGGCGGCAGCGCCACGACCGGGCCAGGCACGGCCGGCTTCTTCCCGAGGAGTTTCACGAAGCGCGGAAAGACGGCGGCGAGGAGCCGCTTCGTCCAATGCATGTCGGGTGCGAGCGGACCCTTGTAGAGGAAGTCGATCTCCTTGCCCGTCGTCTTCACCGGTTCGCCGAGGAAATATGTCTTGGCGGCCTCGAGCGGCGGCTCCCTCGTCGCGCCGTGGCCATGGTGGGGATCGCGCACCTTCGGGAAAATTTGCGCCGCAATCGAATCGCTTAGGCGCTTCGGCGAATAAGCGGTCCACGCCGCCGTTGCGCCGCCACCTTCCCAAAGGAAGATCGCGTGCGGGTTTTGGCTTTGGATGTGCACGATCGGCAGGCCGAGGCTTTTCGCGCGCGCGACCACGTCGCCGGTGCCGCCGAAGCCGGCCGCCTTGTCGCCGTTCCATATCGCGATCAACAGATCGCAGTGGCGCAGCACGAACTCGCCGCCCGTCATGTAGGCGCGGTTGCGCGGGTCGCCCGTTTCCGGCTCGCCGTCGAGTTCGACGATGCCGCCGGCTTCGGCGTGCCGGAGAAGGCTCTCAAAGCCATCGACCGTGTTCGGGAAGTCGCGCTTGTACTCCTCGATCGGGAACGGGAGCGGTGATCGCAACTCGAAACCGCGGCGCAGGCCGATCCCCGCACAGAAACGATCGGCCCCTTCGGCGAGCGAGGAGACGAGCGAGATCACCGGCGGATCGGGGTGGAACACTTGGGCCGCGTCTGCGCGCGTTTGCACGAGGGCGAGGCCCGC
>CAZLRW010000312.1:1511-2778 GCA_964561925.1 uncultured Flavobacteriaceae bacterium | reverse complement strand
CCTGAAACTCATCCGTGCCCGGGCGAAGCAGGCCGCATAGCTGCGGCGATCGTGCGCTCGAGTCCGCGCAGACGCTCATCGACGCGCTCGACCCCGTCGACACCAAAGCACGCGACATAGTCGTTGCGCTGCTCCGGCGTCAGCAGCTCGAGAAGAAAACCGTCCTCGATCCAAACCTTGAGGAACCGGAAGAGCCCCGCGTCGACGGGCACCGCACGCAATCCCTCGCGCGCCGCAAGCGCTGCCACGCGTTCGCCCGAAAGCGGCGTGCTCGCGAGCACATGCGACGCGGTCCGCGTACGCATCGCCTCATCCCGCGCGAGGCTTTTTTGCGGATCGACAACGGTGCCCCACGGCGTGAGCTCGATCAGCGACCCTGCATCGTCGCCCGCGAGCGCAAACCAAGTCCCCGGCGGGAACGGCGGCGACGGACCTTGAACTGCTGAGCCGCCCATCAGCGCCGCGGCAATCGCGGCCGCACGCTCGGGCGCGTGCACGCTGAACGACACGTGATGCAACATCGTTAGCTCCTCCTGGTTCGAGCCTGACGGGCGGCGTCGATCAGCGACATGACGGCCCATTGCGCGGCCTCGCCCGCTGCCTTGCCGCTGAGCCCCCAATTGTCCTTCATCGATTCCCACCCGGCGGCCGAAGCGATCAACTGCACGCTTGCGAGCAGATGCTCCCGCTCTTTCGCGCCGAGCGGCGCCAGCACATCCTTCAGCGCCATACGCAGCCGCTTGCGCCGTGCGTCGGCCTGCGCCAGCCGCACCTCCCGCCCGTTGCGGTCGTGCAGCATGGCCCGAACGAGAGCCTCGTCGGCCTCGAACGCGGCGTAGAGCGATGGGATCTGTTCGATGAGTTCGGCGGCGGCCTGCGGCGCGGCCGGCGCGTCGATCTTCTTGTTCAGCCAGTGCCAGAACCCCTCCAGCAGAGCCGCCTTGGTCGGATAGCGCCGGTAGAGCGTTCGCTCCGCGACGCCGGACTCGGCCGCCGTGCGCGCGAACGTCAGATCGTCGACCCCGCGTCGCACCAATGTCGCGACGGCGCGCATCACGCGTTCGGTCACAACCTCATCGACATCTTGGCGCAACTGAGTATCCATGGCAGTCAAACTGCCACGGTGGCAGTGTAACTGTCAAGAGCGGTGCTACCGCCCCGAAATCTCCACCGTCATCGAATTCGTCTTGGCGCGGATGACGATCGTGCGCGTGTCGAGGCCGAGATCCAGCATCACGCGCGTTTGAACCGGCGTCAGCACCTGCGC
>CAZLRW010000312.1:0-1411 GCA_964561925.1 uncultured Flavobacteriaceae bacterium | reverse complement strand
TAGAATCACCCGAATCGGGAGATTCGCGATGGACTGGCCCACGTTCTTCTTTTCGCTCTGCATTGCGCTGCTGCTCGTCATCGGCGTGGTCCAGCTCGTGACTTGGCTCCACGGCCTACTCGGCGGGGCCGGCGGCGGCGTCGCGCGCGACCTCGACAAGCGCCTCGAACGCATCGCCGACCTGGCCGAGCGCACCGAACGCGCCGTGCGCGACGAGCATCAGACCATGCGCAAGGAATCCGAAACGCGCGGCCGGGCGCTGCGCGAAGAGGTGGGCGAGGGGATCCTGAAGTTCGGCAACGCGCTCCAAACCTCGATGACCGAGGGCCGCAGCGCCGTCGACAAACGCTTCGAGGAATTCTCCCGCACCCACGCCGAGTTCGCGAACGCGCTGCGCGACGAAGTGCGCAAGACGATCGCATCCTTCGGCGAGACGCTGAAGACCGACGTCAAGACGCTCGCTGACGCAAGCGCCGTCACGCAAGAAGCGTTGCGCCAAACCGTGACCGAACGCCTGGACAAACTGCGCGCGGACAACGAGCAGAAGCTCGAAGCGATGCGCGCGACTGTGGAAGAAAAGCTGCAGGGCACGCTGGAGAAGCGCTTGGGCGAAAGCTTCGCGCTCGTCTCTGACCGCCTGGAGATGGTGCACAAAGGCCTCGGCGAAATGCAGACGCTCGCGATCGGCGTCGGCGACCTGAAGCGCGTGATGTCGAACGTGAAGGACCGCGGCGGCTGGGCCGAGGTGCAGCTCGGCGCGATGCTGGAACAAATGCTCGCGCGCGACCAATACGTGACGAACGCGAAGGTGGAGCAGGGCGCGACCGAAATGGTCGAATACGCCGTGCGCATGCCGGGCCAATCGGAAGGCGCCGACGTCTTGCTGCCGATCGACGCGAAATTTCCGAAGGAAGCCTACGAACGCTTGATGGCCGCCTGGGACGTAAGCGACGCCGATGCAATACGCGCGGCCGCGGACGAACTCGCAGGCGTCATCGAAAACGAAGCCAAGCGCATCTCCTCGAAATACATCCGCCCGCCCGCGACGACCGACTTCGCGGTCATGTATCTGCCGACCGAAGGCCTGTTCGCAGAGGCGATGCGCGCGCCGGGCCTCGTCCAACGCCTGCAGTCGAAGCACCGCGTCACGGTTGCCGGTCCAACGACGCTGCACGCGCTGCTCAACAGCCTGCAAATGGGCTTTCGCACGCTCGCGATTCAAAAGCGCTCAAGCGAAGTCTGGCGCGTCCTCGGCGAAGCGAAGGCCGAATTCCAGCGCTACGCCGAGGTTTGGGACAAGCTCGACAAGCAGCTGCAATCCGCGCAGAAGACAATCCACGACGTCGGCGTCCGCACCCGCGCCGTCGAACGCAAACTGCGCCAAGTCGAAGTCCGCGACCTGCCCTCCGGC
>CAZLRW010000311.1:0-2789 GCA_964561925.1 uncultured Flavobacteriaceae bacterium | reverse complement strand
GGGGCAAGAGGTGCATGCTGCGCATAAGATAGCCCGGATTGAAGTTGTCGGGGTCCATCCAGTCGAGCAGCGGCATGTTCTTATCTTCCGACCGCAGCGCCACCTCGACCCGCTTTTTGCCCTTCGCCTTCATGTGATTGAGCAAGCGGCAGACGAAGTCGCCCAGCAAGTCCGCCCGCAACGTCCAGCTCGCACGGAAATAGCCGAACACCCAGAGCATGTTCGGAATACCGGTGAACATCATGCCGCGATAGGTGACCGTATCGTGGAAGTCGAGCGCCTTTCCGTCGATCGTGAACGCGATGTCGCCAAGGACGCTGAGGTTGAAGCCGGTCGCGGTGATGATCACGTCGCCGTCCACCCGCTTGCCGGAGCGCAGCAACAGTCCCGTCTCGGTGAAGCTCTCGATCTCGTCGGTGACGACGGATGCTTTGCCCGACTTGATGCCTTGGAAGAGATCGCCGTCGGGAATGAAGGCGATCCGCTGCTGCCAGGGCCGGTACTTCGGCGTGAAGTTCTTCGCGACCTCCTCGGCGCCTAAGAACAACTCGGCCGCGGCGAGCAGTTCTTGCTTCACCGCCTCCGGCTCCTTGAAGGCGCGGGACGTCAGCTGCTGCTGATCGAACAGAATCTTCTTGCGAACGATTTCGTGAATCCAATCCTCGCGAACTTCGATTTGCCGCAAGATGTCGGCCAGATCGTTCGCGTTGCGCGCCGGTATGAAATAGGTCGGCGAGCGCTGCACGACCGTCACGTGGTTGCAGTCGCCCGCGATGGCGGGAACGACGGTCGCGGTCGTCGCGCCAGAGCCGATGCAGATGACGTTCTTGCCCTTGAGGTCGAGGTCGTCGGGCCAAGTCTGCGGGTGAACGATCCGGCCCTTGTATTTGTCCATGCCCTTCCACGCCGGCGTATAGCCCTCCGCATGGCGGTAGTAGCCTTGACACATCCAGAGGAAGTTCGCCGTGAACCTCACCGGCGCGTTCGTGTCGGTGCGCACACCTTCAAGCGTCCAGGTGTTCGTCTTGCTGTCCCACATTGCCGACGTAATCTTGTGGCGATAGCGGATGTGTCTGCCGAGATCGTTCTCCTCGATCACCTCGCCCATATATTTCAGAATTTCCTCGCCGGTCGCGATAGGGTTCCCGACCCATGGCTTGAAGCGATATCCGAACGTGTAAAGGTCGCTGTCCGAACGCACGCCGGGATAGCGATGCATCCACCACGTGCCGCCGAAACTCTCGTACATCTCCAGCACGACGAAGCTCGTGCCCGGGCATTGCTTTGTCAGGTGATACGCCCCGCCGACGCCGGAAATGCCGGCGCCGATGATGACGACGTCGAAGTGTTCGCCAGCCTGTGGCGGGCGGACGGCAGTCGCAGCTTGGGCCATAACGGAATCCTCGAAATTGCGATGAGGAAGTGTCCGCCCGGAACGCCGTCCGCCGCCTTGAGGGAAATCAAAAGCCGCTTGCCAGGTTTGGCTAACGGGCGGCCCTCAGCAGCCAATCGCGAAACGCGGTGAGCGCCGCGTTCGCCTCCTGCGCCGGCCGGTGCACGAGATACCACCCCTTCCCCTTCGGCACCGCAAGCTTGAACGGCCGCACCAGACGCCCGGCCGCAAGGTCGTCAGCAACGAACGGCGCGCGCGCCATGGCGACGCCAAGACCGTCGACCGCCGCTTGAAGCGCAAAGGCTGGGTAGTCGAACTGCTGCGCGTGGGCGAGCTCGACATCCGTCGCGCGCGCGGCCTTTAGCCAGAGCGGCCAATCCTCCGGCGCGCTCGCCACGTCCAACAGCGTGACCTTGGCCAAGTCAGCCGGCTTCTTGAGGCGTTTGGCGAGCGCCGGCGCACACACCGGAAACAACGCCGCCGTGAACAGGAAATGCGCGACCAAACCGGGCCACTTCCCATCGCCCATGCGAATGCCCGCCGCCCAGTCAGCCTTCAGAGGATCGGCATCCGCGACCGCCGTCGAGAGGCGCACGTCAATGCCGGGATGCTCGGCGTGAAACGTGGGCAAGCGCGGGATCAACCAGCGCATGGCAAGCGTCGGCCCTGCCCCGATGAGCAGCGCCGAAGACGCATCCCCCTTCAAACGGTCCGTCGCCGTCGCGATGCGTTCGAAGGCGGCGGTCAGCTCGCGCAGATAGACCGCGCCGCGTTCCGTCAGTTCCAATCCGTTGGGCAGACGCTCGAACAACACGACGCCGAGCCTCTGCTCCAACAACTTCACGAGGCGGCTGATCGCCGACGGCGACACGTTGAGTTCGCCGGCCGCCGCAACGTAGCTGCCCGTGCGCGCGGCGGCCTCGAAGGCGCGCAGACCGTTCAGCGGCGGCAAGGCGGGCATCGATAGCCTCAACTAATCTGAGGCTAACCCTATCATAACTCCGCGCGAAAACCGCGCGAATCGGCGATAGAGTTAAGCGGCCACGAAGGACAAAAACGCATGCTCGCCGCCATTCCCTTCAGCCTGTCGATCGGCGCCGTCGTCATCGTGACGTCGGTCATCTCGGGCATTTTCGGGATGGCCGGCGGCCTGATCCTGATGCTGATTCTGGGGCTGATGCTGCCCGTCCAGGCCGCGATGGTGCTGCACGGCATCACGCAATTCTTCTCGAACGGATGGCGAGCCGTCATCTGGCGCCAGTGGATCGATTGGCGGATCATCGGCCTTTACACGCTGGGCGCCCTGCCCGCGATCCTGATCCCGCTCGCCTTCGCCTACGTTCCCGACAAGGCGGTGATGCTCATCCTGCTCGGCATCGTGCCCTACATCGCGCTC
>CAZLRW010000310.1:0-2812 GCA_964561925.1 uncultured Flavobacteriaceae bacterium | reverse complement strand
CAAAGACGTGAAGCTCGTGCTCGAACCCTGGGAACACGTCGTCCCATTCGAAGGCGCGAGCCACAACTACACCGAACACAAGACGACACGCGTGTGGGGTCGCCGCCGGTTGAAGCTGATCGAAGGCCTGCTGCCGTTCGCCGAGCAGGTCGACATCTATCTCAAAGGCCGCGCGCTGCCGAGCTTCTACGCGGTGAAGCTGCCTGGCATGACGTTCCTGCTCGGAATCACGGGCTGGTCGGGCAGCGGCTTCACGAACACCGGCGGCTTCGATCTCTTGGCGTCAAGCGCTGCCGAAGACGATACGAAACTCCCCGAAGCGCTCGAACTTCTGCGCAAGAACTATCACGTCTCGATCAATGGCGTCGCGGAGTCGCTTGGGATCGACAAGACCGCCGCCTCGCGCATTCTCGTGCGCCTGTGCCGGCAGGGCCGGGCGATGTTTGACGTCGAAGCGCGCGACTATCGCCATCGTGAATTGTTCGAGAAGCCGGCGGACGAGGCGACCTACTTCCCGCCCGACTTGCGACAAGAACTGGCGGCAGGCTTCCTCGCCGAGAACGCTGTGAAGGTCACGTCCTGCGTCAGCGAAGAGACGCGTAAGGTGCGCTCGTTCCGCGACCCGGCGACTGGCGAGAAGAAAGACAAAGTCCTCCGCGAAGTCGTTTATCGCGACTGGCGCGTTCTGGGCGAAGTCGCCGACCAAAAGCAGGTCGAGATCGCGGTCAACGACAACGGCCGCATCATCTTCGGCCGCTGCGCCTGCCCACACTTCACCGAGCATTTGATGAACCAAGGCCCGTGCGAACACATGCTCGCGCTCTTCAAAGCGAGCGAATCGGATCGTGCAGACCAACCCTCGAGCCTGCCCGCCGAGGCGGCCGCGCAGGCCGCGACCACGCGCAAACAGCCCAACCGTTGGGAAGTTGACAGCGGGTCTGAGGACGAGTGACATGACGACAAGACTTGCAGCGCCCGGATCGAGGCTTAGCCTTCCAGCTTCCAACGCCACGGTGTTTCGCCGTGGTTGCCTCCTGATCCCATTACATCGCCACGGCTCCCCGTCGTACGAAACGCGGGGAGGCCACGGGTCCAGAGCCTTGTGGGTGGTGGGCGGCTTCATCCGGGCCTGCAGGTCTTTCACAACACGCAAGAGCGCGCGATGAAGGGCCTGCTCGCGCTTCTCGCCGTCATTGCCGTCATCTTGATCGTCCAGTTCGCCCGGCGTGCGATCGCCCGCGCGCGCCACAAACAAGTGGTCAAGGAGTTCAAGAAGGCGCCTGTTCGTGACGTATCGGGCGTCGCCGGCGAGGGCGACGCGGCGTTCAAGTCCGAGAAGATCAACATTGGCGGGCCGCTGAAGCCGAAGCACCGCAGGCTTGCGCATCGCGACGAACGCCTATTGCCGAAGCCGCCGCTCGGTCCCGACTACTATTCGAAGTGGCCGCGCCCGCCGAAACCGAAATATCTCACTGAAAGCGACGCAGATCGTCTGTTCAGCCCGTCGCTGCGCACGGTCGAACGCGACGTCATGGACCTCGCGACCGACGAAGAGCAATTGAAGCGTTACGGCTTGCCGCTCTGGACGAGCGAAGCTGATGTCGCGAAGGCTCTTGGGCTGAGTCCAGGACAACTTCGCCACTTCGCCCAGCATCGCCATCGCGAGCAGAAGCCGCACTACATCGCCTTCGCGATTCCGAAGCGGCAGGGCGGCGAGCGCATCATTCACGCGCCGAAGACGAAGCTGAAAGCCATCCTTCGCAAGCTCGACAAGGAGCTCGTCTCGAAACTGCCCGTCAGCGAACACGCGCACGGCTTCGTCAAGGGCCGCTCGATCGCGACGAATGCGCGCCCGCATGTCGGCAAGCCGATAGTCGCGAAATTCGACATCAAGGACTGCTTCCCCAGCATCAAGATGGGCCGCGTGCGTGGACTGCTGTTGGCGATGGGCTACAGCTACCCCGTCGCCGCCTCGCTCGCCGTGCTGATGACGGAAGCTCCGCGCCAACCGGTCGAGGCGGAAGGCAAGCTCTACCACACGCCGACGGGCCCGCGCGCGTGCGTTCAAGGCGCGCCGACCAGCCCTGGGCTCTGCAACGCGATTCTGCTGCGCCTCGATCGCCGTCTCGGCGGTCTCGCGAAAAAGCGCGGCCTCAGCTACACACGCTACGCGGACGATCTCACGTTCTCAGGCCCCGAAGCCGACGTGAAGAAACTGCTCGGCATCGTTCCAAAACTCGTCGCCGAGGAAGGTTTCGAGATCAATCGCGACAAGACCCGCCTCATGCGCCAATCCGGCCGCCAGGCGGTGACGGGCGTGATCGTGAACAAGGACATGGGCCTCTCGCGGAAAACCCGCCGTAAGCTACGCGCTGCGCTTCATCAGCAGCGCACAAAGCTGGCCGGCGCTGTCGACGCGCGGCTCGCCGGGAAGCTCGCGTATCTGCATATGCTCAACCCTGGTCAAGCGCGACGATTGTCCGAGCGCAACGAGGTTGGCGGTACGGCAGAGTAAGCATCCCAAGGCCGATCGCGAAACTCGCTCGGAAAGGGCTCGCGACGGATCGGGCACGTTGGTCCGTTCAACCAACGACGCGTGGGAACTCCAAGGCAAGAGGGTGACGCATGAACGCTGACGCGGTCTTGGCCGCCCACCGTTTCGGCCTGGGCGCCGGAAGGCGCGATCTGGACGCCATGCGCGGCGATCCGCGCGGCTGGCTTAAGGCGCAGTGCCGCGACGTCGACGCGGTGACGCGCCCCTTCGCCGGGCAGAAATCCACAGGTGAAGTGATCCGCACCCTGCCCGAGTACC
>CAZLRW010000309.1:0-2831 GCA_964561925.1 uncultured Flavobacteriaceae bacterium | reverse complement strand
ACGGCGCGATGTCGCAATTCAACGTCGAGTATTTCTTCGCGGGCAGCCGCGGCCCTGCCTTCCGCCGCACGTTCCGCGGCGCGCAGGAAGGCGACTATCTGATCCAGAACGAGCTTCTGGCCGAAAGCCTGGTGTGGTCGCCGTGCGGCGCAGACGTGAACCTGCGCACGAACGCGAGCTTGCGCGTCAACACGGTCGGCAACAGAGAGGCGAGCGCGACCGTCGACTCGCAGGATGTGAACGCGGCGATCGTCTACCACGTGCAAATGCGCCGCTGCAGCTGACATTCGTAACGCACACATGACGCAAGGGCCACGGCCAATCGTGGCAAACAGAAGCAGGAGATTTCGATGCTCACTTTGCAACGATTGGCCGTCCTTGCGGTCTTGGCGTTCGCTTCCACGGCGGACGCGCTCGCTAAGCCCGAGGTCCGGGCGCTTCGTGCGCGCATGATCGAGGCGCAGGCCTGCCCACCCGGGTCGTTCAGCGTGGTCACGTCGCCCGACGGCGGCGCGATCAGCGTGCTGTTCGACAATTTCGCGGTCCAGGGCAACGAGACGAACGGCGGGTTCGCACGCATGACCTGTGCGCTCGAGATTCCGCTTGCCCTGCCGGAAGGATATTCGCTGGGCGTTTATCAGGTCGACTATCGCGGCTTTGCGCAACTCGGCGACAAGCAGCGCGGCGAACTCAGCGTCGCCTACGGCACGGGCGCCGGCGAACGCAACCGCGGCCGGCGTTTCCGCCGCGACGTCAGAGGCACTTATGAGGGAGACTTCGTTTTCAGTGAGCGTCTGAAGGGCGGCGTCTTGAAGCGTATGGGCTGCGGCTCAGAGGCCGTGCTGAATTTCGCGGCGACGCTCACGCTTCTCTCCAAGCGCGGCGCCAGCACCGGCACGATGACAATCGATACCGTCGACGGCGCGCCCGCGGGCGGACTCGTCTTCGGCCTCGATCTGAGGAAGTGCGGCAAGTAAGGGCGCTCGTCATCGGTTCTGCATGCCGGCAGCTGCGGTCACTCGTCGAGATATCGCCACGTGTCCGCACCGTCGAAGCGGCGGATGCGGGCCTTGGCGAGCACGTCGGGGTCGAACAAGCGGGCGTTGACGCCCATGCGGTCGTAGGCCGGGTCAACCGCCGACCAATGAGTGTGACAACCGCAAGTCTTGCAACGATGGAAGACGATGGACTTGTCGCCCCAAACGTATGTGTCGGTCTGCGGCGGCGAGGGCGTGAAGCGGACTTGACGCGGCGAATAGTACGCCAGAAGTGCCCCCGTGCGCCGGCAGATCGAGCAGTTGCAGGACGTTACCTCGACGGGCGCGGTTTCGACGTCGATGCGGACGGCGCCGCAATGGCACGTGAGTTCGGGCATGGCGGTTCTCGCACCTGATTTGTCGGGGCCACACTATCTCCTTTTCGGCCGGCACCCAGCGTCAAGCCCCCGGGCGCGACGCCGGCCCGGTCGACACCGCATGTGCCCAATCTCACCGCTTCGTGAGAACAGGCGGTTGGAAAGCTCGGCTAGCGTTTGCCTCGATTGCGGGATCGCATGGGGGCTGACGTGAGATCGATGTGGATTGGGTTGGCGCTGCTGGTCTTGGCGGCGGGAAGCGCGTTTGGCGCAGAGTTGCCGCGCCGCGGCACGCTGGGTCTGGCGTTGGCGCCGACCGAGGACGGTCAAGCACTGAAGATCGTCAACATCTCAAACCCGAATGCACCCGCTGTGCGGGTCGGCGACATCGTTGTCTCGATCAACGGCAAGCCGTTGTCGGGGCCGCAAGGCGTGGGCGCGGGCGGCGCGACCTATGGGATAAAGCCGGGCGAGGTCGCGCGTGTGACGATCGTGCGCGATGGCGCGACGCAGGAGGTGACGGTCCCCGCGTTCGCGGCGCCGCCGCCGGTTTTGGACGGACGCCCGATCGAAATGGGTGAGGCGCAGGCCAAAGGCGGCCCGCGCGTGCGCACGTTCTTTCTAGCACCCGCAACGAAGGCGCTTGCGCGCAACGGCCGTGTTCCGGCGGTGATGATCCTGCCGGGGATTCCGTGCGGCACGGTGGAAGCATTCGGCGCGGCCGGTCACCCCTACACGAAGCTGTTCACGATGCTGACGGCGGCGGGATTTGCCGTCGCAATGGCCGACAAGCCCGGCCAAGGCGACAGCGAAGGCACGCCGTGTCTCGACGGCGGGTTCGATGTCGAAGAGCAGGCGTTCCGCGCGGCGGCGTTACGCTTTGCCGCCGACAAGCGCGTCGACGCCAAGCGGATCTACATCGTCGGCCTGTCGCTGGGCGGGCTTCAAGCGCCGTTGGTTGCGGAGTCCGTCGCGCCCGCCGGCATCATCACGTGGGGCGCGGGCGTCACGTTCTGGAACGACTATCTTCTGACGACGTTCCATCGTCGCGCAGTTCTGCAGGGCGAAGTGCCCGACGAGAACGCGTGGCACGGCCGCCATTGGCGCCGCGTTCTGACGGCTCTCATGGACGGCAAGTCGGTCGACGAAGTGACGAAGCTTTACCCGGATTCAGTGGCGATCGTCACTACGGGTGTGGGCGACCTGCCGCGTTTCGCCGGGCGCAGCTGGACGTTCCACCGCGAGATCGACCGCGCGCCGCTCGTGCGCGGGTGGAACGCGTTCGGCGGCAAGCTGCTTGCGCTGCACGGCGAGTACGACTGGGTGTCGGAGCGGCACGACCACCGACTCGCCGTCGACATCGTCAACCGCAAGCAACCGGGCAATGCCGTGTTCGAGATCATCCCCGGCAACGATCACGCATTCTCCAAGCACAAGACGCTGGACGACAGCTTCGCCAAGTTCGGACAAGGCGAAC
>CAZLRW010000308.1:0-2840 GCA_964561925.1 uncultured Flavobacteriaceae bacterium | reverse complement strand
ACTCGCGCCACCGCCCCTGCAACTTCGTCGAACTGATGCCGCGGTTCGAGGAGCACTTGGCGCCGGGGAAGCGGAAGAAGTAGATGTTACTACGCAACGTCGCGAGCTGGAGCATCGCTTTCCTTTGCGTTCTCGCGCCTGCCAGCGCAAATCCGACCTGTCCAAGATCGGTGCTCCCCGACACTGCGTTTTCCGAGTTTGGTCCAGATGCCAAGACGTACCTGCAGCAGCAGTACGCGCAACTTCTCTGCAACCTGGGAGAGGCTGCTCTTCATGACGCTCGCGGCACCGACTTCGCGGCCCGGCTCGTCGTCGATGCGTCGTGGGGCGACGGCGTCCTTGTCCGAATCGAACAATCCGGCGAGCGGTCGGCCGGAACACGAAAGAAATGGCGGAAGGCCGTCTCCGCCGACAACCGGCCAATCATCACCATCCAACAGCAGCGCTTCGCGATCATGCGGGCAGACGTCGCGCGCCTTCAACGCGCGGTCGACGACTTGGGACTTCGATCACCGAACAGCGTCGATCGGTTGGAGATCGTGGACGGTCTCGCCTGGTTCGTCGAAATAAGGGTCGGGGGACGACACCTGTTTCTCGCAAGCACGTCGCCGCGCGAGTTCGAACCTATCCGGAGATTCGGTGAAATGGTTCGAGATATCGCTGACGTTAGTCTGCCCAGACCTCGGCCGAACGAGGACCAGCAGCAGAGACAGTGATACGTTGCTTGCCCCTGCAACGTCGTCGAACTTCATGCCGCGGCGCCGAGAAAACGGAGGGAGCAGATGTTGACGTGCAACGCCGCGAGCTTCTGCATCGCTTTCCTGAGCGTTCTCGCGCCTGCAAGCGCAAACCCGGACTGTTCAAGATCGGCGTTCCCAGAAACTGCGTTTTCCGAGTTTGGTCCAAACGCAAGGGCGCTTCTGCGACGGGAATACGCTGCACTTCTTTGCAGCCTGGGGGAGACGGCTCTGCACGACGCGCGCGGCGCCGACTTTGCAGTGCGGCTGGTCGTTCATGCGTCGTGGGGTGCTGGCGTTCTTATTCGAATCGAACAATCCGTTGAACGATCGGCCGGGACAACAAAGAAGTGGCGTGAGGACATCGCTGCCGACAACCGCCCCATCGTCATGCGTCAGCAGCAACGCTTCGCGGTCTTGCAGAGCGATGTCGTACACCTAAAGCGCGCGATCGACGACTTGGGACTTCGATCAGCGAGCAGCGTCGACGAGATAGAAGCCGTCGACGGCGTCAGTTGGTTCGTCGAAATAATGGATGGGGGACAATACCAGGTCCTCGTGAAGACGTCGCCGCGCCTTGATGCACCCATTCAGCGGTTTGCAGACATGGTTCTCGATATCGCGGACGTCGAGCCGCCAAGGTATCAGCCGAACGAAGTTCGGCAATAGAGACAATGCCATCGCGCGCTCGTGCCCCGCGGGGGTGTCGGTTCGTCGCCGTTGGCGAGATTGCAAGCCAAGTCCATCGCGCTGGGGCAGGTCGCGTGCTACAAGGGTTCGTTCGCGAAGTGTGAGCCGCGCAGATCCACCTTGCTTCAGCCCTGCCGGAGAGCCCCGAGCTGGCGTCGCTGTTGGCCGCTGTGTGTGCCGCAGACACAGCCCAGGTCGATGACGATCACGAGGCCGCCGCAGCGGCTATGGCGCCTAAGCTTGCGCTCAACAGCCCAAGAAACACGATCGGCGATGCGAGCCTGGTGCGCCTTGCACTGGGTATGTGCGCCGCGTCGAACACTTGTCGCGACGGCTGACGGGTGAGTACCCGTTGATGGGCGAGGAAGTCGTCTACCCGAAAGCCATAAACACCAACTACCAGCGCCCATCGCGCCGCCGCTTCACGGACATTTGGCGGAGAGAGGGCGACAGGTGGTTGCTTTCCGTGCGCCAGGCAACGGACATTGGTGAGGCTTAAGGCACGGCTGGTGTCGCGGAGCAGGGAGCCGACGCATGCGCATAGCTTTGGCGACATTACGTTTTCGTCCCAATCCTGACGAGGCGGTGTGCGCCGTCGTCGACGCTATGCGTGACGCGGCGCGGCGAGGTGCCCGGGTTGTTTGCATGGCCGAATGTTATTTGCCGGGGCTGAGGGGCGTTGGGCTCGACTTGGCGCCGACGGATGCGGCGTTCGCTGCCCGCGCGGAGCGGACGATTTGCGAGGTCGCCGCGCAGGTGGGCGTCGGGGCGGTCGTCGGGATCGAGCGGCCGACGGCGGCTGGGCTCTTCGCTTCCGCGTTGGTCGTCGGGCCGAATGGGCGATTGCTCGGGTATCAGGACAAGGTGCAGCTCGATCCGAGCGAAGAAGGGACGTACACGCCGGGCTCCGGCCGTTCGGTGTTCGAGATCGACGGTGTGCGTTTCGGCGTCGTCATTTGTCACGAAGGGTGGCGCTATCCGGAGACCGTGCGGTGGGCCGCGCGGCGTGGGGCGCAGATCGTGTTTCATCCGCAGTTCTCGCCCGCCGGCGCCGATCCGCGCGCGGATACGTGGGCCGCAGCGGGTGGAACGATGCACGAAAAGGCCGCCGTGTGCCGCGCGGCCGAGAACACAATCTATTTCGCCACGGTGAACTACGCGATCGCGAACTGCATCGCGGGCAGTGCGGTCATCGATCCGGACGGGCACATCGTGGCCATGCACATCGACGGCGCGGAGAACTTGTTCGTCGCCGATATCGAGCCGGCAAGGGCGACCGGGCTGCTCGCGCGACGGCTGGCTGACGATCGCGTTGAAACCTCTGGCGCAGGAACGGCGAGTTTGATATGAGCCTCGCGCCATGATGGCTGTGACCGCTTCGAACCGACGCCGCGCGCTCCTTTTTGAGGGCGG
>CAZLRW010000307.1:0-2850 GCA_964561925.1 uncultured Flavobacteriaceae bacterium | reverse complement strand
GCGTGCAGGTCGTTGAACTGCGGCCCCGTGACGTTCCAGTGATAATTGTGCGTCTTCAGATAGAGCGTGTACGTGTCCGCGAGCACGCGCGACAAGCCCGCCGCGATGTCCTTGCGGCCGGCCGCCGAGATGCCGATGTCGATGGCGCCTTCGCCGTTTGTCATGAGGGGTCTCCCAATAGATTAGAATTGTTCTAATATAAGTCAGCGCCGTGTCAATTCCAAGGGCCCGCCTTTCTCGATCGCGCGCTTGTAGGCGGGGCGCTCGCGGAGCCGTTTCAGGAGCCCTGCGAGCCGCGGAAAGTCCTTCAACCTGTCGCTCCGGTCGGCGATTTCCAAGATGAACGACATCTGGATATCGGCGGCGGTGAACTCGTTGCCGGCGAAGTAATCCCGCCCGGCGAGTGCGCCGTCCATATAGGCAAGGTGGTTCGCGATCTCGCTTTCGATGCGCGGCTTCAAGGGCGCGGCGTTCTCGCCCAGCATTCCGACGTAAAGGGCGAGCAGGAACGGCAACATGGCCGAGCCCTCGGCGAAGTGCATCCAATGCGTGTGCGTTACCCAATTGGCCGCGCTGTCGGCCGGCCAGAACTTGCCCTTGCCGTAAGTCTTCGTCAGGTACTCGATGATCGCACCGGACTCCGCCACGACGCGATCGCCGTCGGTGACCACGGGCGACTTGCCGAGCGGATGCACCTTCTTCAGCTCCGGCGGCGCCAATCGCGTCATCGCATCGCGCTTGTAGGGCACGATTTCGTAGGGCGTGCCGAGTTCCTCGAGCAGCCACAGCACGCGGTGCGAGCGCGAGTTGTTCAGATGGTGGACTTTGATCATATCGCGGGTCCTCTGTTCCGGTTCGGACCCGAGCGTACGGAGCGTGCCGCCGCCGCGCCACCCCGAATGTTCAGCGAACGGGGTTCATCGGCCGGAACACGAGCTTTTCCTGATAGACGAGCGAGGCTTGGTTCAACGTGGAATTGCCGCGCCAGTTCCCGCCGGTGAAGCAGTCGATGCGGGCCCCGTCGGCACTCAGGCAGCGCAGAAACGTGACGTCCCCAGCCTCGACAGGCATGGTCAGCGGCAGCTCGCGCCAAGCGGCGGGCGCGCCGGGCACATAGGCGAAATGGCGGAAGCGAACTTTGCGCGCGGGGCCTGAGTCGGCTGACACGGCAATGTCCATGCAATCGAACCGCCCCTTCGCGCGCACGACGCAATCGAAATCGTAGTGCGCGAGACCCGCATCGAGCGGGGCGCCCACGTCGTCAGCACTCCAATCGCCGTCATAGGAAAAGCGGCGAAGCACCCGGGCGCCGTCGGTAGTTGCGACCGGCGCGAAGCAATGGACGCGGTCGCGCATGCTCATGCATTTCGCGCTCGCGGTCATGTTTTCCGCCGACGGCAGAGCGACAGGCGCGCCGTCGATCTTGTTCCAGGCATCGCCGTCAAAGTGGCGGAGTGATTTGTCGCCGGCCCATACGGCCAAGCAGTGGGCATCCTCGCCGCGCACGCCGCAGGCCGGCTTCGTGCCTTCGGCCATCGTGCCGCCGCGCGAGATCCAGCCGCCCCACGCATCGCCGTCGAACGCGTTCTGCCATAGCGCGCCGTCTTCACCGCGGGCGAAACAGTCGATACGCGCGCCCCGCACCACGCACTCGGGATCGGAGGCGAGCGCGCCACCCAGCTGCTCCCACGAATGCATGTAGCTGCCGAGCCAGGTGCGCCGGAACAACGTGCCGTCGCCATGACGGCGCACGAAGCAGTCGACCTGGCCAGCCTGCGTGCTGATGCACTCGGGCCGCGCGGCGTAGTAGGCGTCGTTTGCGAGGCCGCCGGCCTTCGACCAAGGTTGCCAGACGCCGCCTTCAAATGCGCGGCGGAGCAGCTGTCCGTCCTGACCGCGCACGAAACAGTCGAGCCGCCCTTCGCCCGGCGCCACGCATTCCGGCGCGGAAACGGCAACCCCGCCGAGGCTCGCCCAGCCTGTCCAGTCGTAGCCACCGATGGGCAACCGTTCGGGTCCGTCGGCCGCTGCCGAGCCGGCGGTCAGCGCCGCCGCCAATGCGAGCCATATCGAACGCATGAGGCGCCTCCCCCGCCGTGAACAGAATCGGTCGTGCGCAAGCATTCGGTCTTGCCGCCCTGGTGTCGATGACCGTAGCGGCACACCCGCCGCCGATTTGCGAGGCTGCTTGCGAGACGCTGCGTTCTCCGAAATGCTTGCGCAATCATCGAAAGGGCCCAAGGCATGAGCGACAGAGTGACCGTGACGGTCGAGGACGGCGTGGCGGACGTGCGGCTGGTGCGCGCCGACAAAATGAACGCGCTCGACCCGGCGATGTTCGAGGCGCTGATCGGTGCGGGCCTGCGGCTGAAAGAAGAGCGCGGCGTGCGTGCCGTGGTTCTGTCGGGCGAGGGGCGCGCCTTTTGCGCCGGTCTCGACATGGGCAACTTTCAGCGGACGGCCGAGGCCGGACGCGAGACGCGGGCGGAGGGGCGGCTGATCGGGCGCACGCACGGCATCGCCAACGATCCGCAATACGCGGCATGGGTTTGGCGCGAGGTGCCGGTGCCGGTGATCGCGGCGGTGCACGGGGTTGCCTTCGGCGGCGGGTTCCAAGTCGCGCTCGGCGCCGACATGCGCTACGCGGCGCCGGACACGAAGTTCTCCGTCATGGAGATCAAATGGGGCCTCGTTCCCGACATGGCGGGCACGATGCTGATGCGCCACTTGCTGCGCGACGACGTCGTGCGCGAGCTCACCTACACCGGCCGCATCTTCACGGCGGAAGAGGGGGCGGCGCTCGGCGTCGTAACGCGCGTGTGCGCCGACCCGCGGGCCGAGGCGCTCGCC
>CAZLRW010000306.1:0-2879 GCA_964561925.1 uncultured Flavobacteriaceae bacterium | reverse complement strand
ACGACGACCGCCGGCGTCAGCACGTACTCGATGTTCTCGGCCACCCCTGTGACAAATCCACCCCAGGGGCCCATCGCCGAACGCGCGAACGAATAGGCGCCGCCCGTATGCGGCAAGGCGGGCGACATCTCGGCCAGCGAATATGTCAGCCCCAGATACATGATCGTGATGACGATCGTGGCTGCAAACATCGAGCCCCAACCGAACGCAAGGCCGAAATTCCATCCGGAGAAGTGACCCGAGATAACGGCGCCAACGCCAAGCGCCCACAAAGAAAACACCCCGGCGTACCGGCGCAGTTTCCGCTGCGCGAAGTACTCGTCGCCGACCTTCTCGTACTTGACCCCTTGCGTGCCTTGATCCGCCATGACGCTTCCTCCCCGGAACGTGGACCCGATTCGAGAGATAGCGTCTCAGAGAAAAGTCGCGCCCGCAACGAAGCACGCGTTAACGATTAACCGTTGGAAGGCAGCGAGAATCGCTCCTTCCGTACACTGAGCAACTGCAACATGGCGTGCGGTCGGCGCCTGCACGCATTGGAGCTTTGCGGATCAATCGAGCGTGAGCCGCGCGAGTTCGTCCTTCGGAATACCGTAGTACTCGGCAAGCTCGCCGTGATCGTGCCCGTAGTCGTAGACGAGTTCCTCGCCCGCCTTGATCTCCTTGAGCGCATAGAACTCCATCGTCATCGCCTCGTAGTTCGAGACGAGCGACACGTTCTCCGGCAGTCCGTGATTGATCAGACTGCCGAGCCCGAGCACGACCGCCAGATCGTCGTCCTCGTTCCACTGAAACACATAGCGTCCGACGACCGTCTGGTCGGTGTGCTCCGACTCGTCCCCCGGCACCAGGATGACGGGATCGGCCAGGACCAAAGCCCCCTTGGGGATATCGCGCGCCGCGAAAACGCACCGCCCCTTTCCGGGCACCACACGCACGACGAAGTCCGTACTCGATTGCTGGATCACGGGGATTTGGCCTCGGCTGGATCGAAGAAGGGCGGAAAACCTACGCATCCTTGGCGCGAGTTCAAGGGCGCGAGCCCGCCTATCCAGCGAAACATTTGAGCGCGAAACAATTGGCATCGCCCCCGGCGCGTTGGCATAACTCCGCGACGAAGCACGGGTTTCGCCGCGCAAAGGATCGGGGATCGACATGGAAAGACGTACGTTTCTGATGGGTGCGGCCGCCGGCCTCGCCCTTACCGCCGGCGCAACCGCGCCGGTACTCGCCGCCGCCAAAACAAAGAAGGAGAAAGCTTTGGGTCCGTTGCTCGATCCGTGGACGGGGCCGCACGGCGGCATCCCGCGCTTCGACCAAGTCAAGATCGCCGACATCAAACCGGCCTTTACGAAGAGCATGGACATGCTGCGCGCCGAGGTCCGTGCGATCACCGCGAACAACACGCCGGCGACGTTCGACAACACCGTCGTGCCGTTCGAGGACGCCGGCCGCCCGTTCGGCCGCGTGCAGAGCTTCTTCGGCATCTACACGTCGACGATGAACGACAAGACGATGCAGAAGATCGAGGCCGACATGTCGCCGGTTCTCGCCGCGTTCAACGACGAGATCATTCAGAACGAAGCGCTGTTCGGCCGCCTGAAGGCGGTTTACGACGCACGCCAGAGCACGGGCCTCAACGCCGAACAGCAGCGCCTGACCGACGTCTACTACACGCGCTTCGCCCGCCGCGGCGCCGCCCTGAACGCGGAGCAGAAGACGCGGCTCAAGGACATCAACAAACGCCTCGCCACGCTGTTCACGCAGTTCAGCCAGAACCAGCTCGGCGACGAAGAGCACTACACGCTCGTCATCGACAACGAAGCCGACCTGGCGGGCTTGCCTGACTCGATCAAAGCCGCCGCCGCCGAGGCCGCGAAGGAGCGCAAGATGCCCGGCAAGTGGGTGTTCACGAACACGCGCTCGTCGATCGAACCGTTCCTCGTCTTCGCCGACGACCGTGCGCAGCGCGAGAAGGGCTGGCGCATGTGGGTCAACCGCGGCAACAACAACGACGCACGCGACAACAAGAAGGTGGCCAGCGAAATCCTGCAGCTGCGCGCCGAACGCGCGCGCATGCTGGGCTTCCAAAGCCATGCCCACTGGATCGTCGACGACAACATGGCCCGCACGCCCGACGCGGCGATGGGCCTGATGATGAAGGTCTGGCCGGCCGCCGTCGCTGCCGTGAAGGAAGACGTGGCGGCGATGCAGGAACTCGCGGACAAGGAAGGCGCGAAGTTCAAGATCGAGCCTTGGGACTACCGCTACTACGCCGAGAAGGTGCGCAAGGCGAAATACGATATCGATCAGAACGAGGTGAAGCCTTACCTCCAGCTCGACAAGATGGTTGAAGCGATGTTCTGGGCCGCGGGCCAGGTCTATCGCCTCGAGTTCAAGAAGCTCTCGGGCGTGCCCGTCTATCACCCGGACGTGACGGTCTACGACGTGCAGCGCGACGGAAAGCGCGTGGGTCTCTTCTACTTCGACCCGTACGCGCGCTCCGGAAAATCGTCCGGCGCCTGGATGAACGAGTACCGCACGCAGGAGAAATTCAAGGGCGAGATCACGCCGATCGTCTCGAACAACTGCAACTACGTGAAGGGCAAACCGGGCGAGCCGGTGCTGATCTCCTGGGACGACGCGAACACGTTGTTCCACGAGTTCGGCCACGCACTGCACGGCCTTCTGTCGCGTGTCACCTACCCCACGCTCGCGGGCACGAACGTGAAGCGCGACTTCGTCGAGTTCCCGAGCCAAGTCTACGAGTACTGGCTCGAAACGCCGGAGGTGCTGAACAAGTTCGCCGTCCACTATCAGACCGGCAAGCCGATCCCGCAGGAACTCGTCGACCGCCTGACGCGGGCGAAGAACTTCAA
>CAZLRW010000305.1:0-2893 GCA_964561925.1 uncultured Flavobacteriaceae bacterium | reverse complement strand
CTTTTCCTGCACGGACAGCGCTTGCGATGACTTGCTCATGGTTTGTACTCCCGTTGCGGCAGTTCAGCTGATGTTGATCGTGCGCGGCTTGGCGCTTTCGGCGCGCGGCAGATAAAGCGCCAACACGCCGTCGCGGAACTCCGCCTTGATGCGGTCGGCGTCGATCTCGACCGGCAACGTGATCGTGCGGTCGAACCGTCCTTCGGCGCGTTCGCGCCGATGCAGGCTCGCGCGTTCGCCGTAGGCGATCGATTTCGTGCCCGACACGCGCACGGTGTTGCCTTTGGCTTCGACTTTGAGGTCTGCCTTGTGGACGCCGGGCGCTTCGGCGATGACGACGATGTCGTCGCCCTTGCCGAACACGTTCAGCGGCGGGAACGCGCCGCGACCAGACGGCGACGTGTCGAACCAAGCGCTGTCGCGCAGGCTTTCGAGCGAACGCTGAAAGTCGAGCATCGCTTGGAACGGATTGATGGTGAACATGGCCATGGATTCGCTCCTCTTCGGTTGGTTGTTGTGATGGCGCGGGGCGCGCGCGTCTCCCGTCAAAGTCCCGGGAAGACGCGCGGCCAGCGCGGTGGGCCCTCGCTTGCAGGCGGCGCGTCGTCGTCGTCCTGGTGCGAGGCTCTCGCACGCTGCAACGCGGGGGGCGCTGCATGGTGCGCGGCGGCTTCGTGTTCGCGCCCCTGGAGAGACGCGAGCGGGGCGGAACCCGCCACGTGGTTCGCTGGTGTTTCAATCATGACCACGTCCTCGCCCGAGCAACATGGACCTTGAACGCGCCGGGCTGCACGTGAGGTGCCCGACCGTCGCCGATGTGGGAATGCCGGCGGATGCGGTCAAGAGCGCCCTCCTGTGCGGCGAGAGCGCAGGCCGTCGCCGCGGCCATCGCAAGGCCCGCGACTGCGCCGGCCACGGCCCAGGCGAGAGCCGCGAACGACGCGACGGCGGCGACGGCCGGGAGATTGCGAGCGATCGTTTGCGTCATAGTCGAAACCTCCCGGTTCACGCGTATCCGGCGACATAGGCTTTCAGCGCGTCGGCCTCGGCCCGGATTTCCTCAAGCCGATATTTGACGACGTCGAGCATGTTGATGATGCCGCACAAATTGCCGCCCGCCGTGATCGGGACGTGGCGGATCTGGTGGCGATCCATAAGCTCGAGCACGTTCGACAGCGGCTCGTCGACGTCGCAGCTATGCACGACCGTCGACATCAGTTGACGCACCGGCATGTCGACCGCTGCTGTGCCGTGCAGCTGTAGCGCGCGCACGATGTCCCGCTCCGAGATCAGGCCGAGAATGCGCTGATCGTCGTCGGTCACCACCAGGGCGCCCGCGTCGTCCAGGTCGAGTTGTTTGATGACCTCGCGCACCGTCGCCTGCGACGGGATCGACGGCACGTAGGCGCCTTTGTTCTTCAGCAATCTCTTGATCGTCATGTGCATCTCCTCCGTTCGTCGAAGGGCGGCTCATCAATAACGCCGTCACCGTCAGAGGCGGCGCCCACAGCACGGGCACGGCGAGCAGGGCCTGCGCCAGCAGGCCGACGGACGCGACCGTCTCGCCCGCGCACCACATGGCCCGGCCGTCGAGCGCCGGCAGCGGCACCGCCGAAGACGACATCGAACAAACTTCCCTTCGCGTGGTAAGGAACCTCGCCCTCAGTGGCGGCGCCATCCTTGCACCTGGCCGGACCGGAGAGGGGCATCAGCGCGCCGTGCGGCGCACAGGGGGCATCGCATCTACGCCAGATTGCGCGAGCGATTGCATCCCGACAACGTTCACACACCCTCAACGCTCAAGCGATGTGCAAGCCATGGCGCTCGCCCCTGAGGGGCCGAGTCCCATGACCGAAACCCACGTCGGCGGTTTTCGGCGGTCGGTGATTTGGGAACGACCCAGCGGCGGTTCAAGGGGGCATGTACCACTCGGTGAAGCTTGTCCGTGCGTTGCTTTCAGCGGGCCGAACGGAGATGGGCGGCGGGCAAGTTTGCGAGCCCGCCGCCCTTCAGGCCGCGGCCGGTCACCACTCCGGCGCGTGTGCGGCCGTGTGCGGTTGCGCGTCGCGCTTCGGCACCTCGGCGACCAGCGCTTCGGTCGTGATCAACAGCGAGGCGACGGAAGCCGCGTCTTGCAGGGCCGTGCGAACGACCTTGGCGGGATCGATCACACCCGATGCGACCAGGTTTTCGAATGTGCCGGTCGCGGCGTTGTAGCCCCAGTTGTAGTCGCCGTTCTCCAGCACCTTGTTCGCGATGACGCCGCCGTTCTCGCCGGCGTTGACCGCGATCTGCATCGTCGGCACCTGGATAGCGCGGCGCACGATCTCGACACCCGCCTTCTGGTCCTCGTTCTGGGGTTTGACGGTGTCGAGCGCCTTGGCCGCGCGCAGCAGCGCGATGCCGCCGCCCGGCAGAAGGCCTTCCGCCGCCGCCGCGCGCGTCGCATGCAACGCGTCGTCGACGCGGTCCTTCTTTTCTTTCACCTCGACCTCGGTCGCGCCGCCCACGCGGATGATGGCGACGCCGCCGGCGAGTTTGGCGCGCCGCTCGAGCAGCTTCTCACGGTCGTAATCCGACGTCGTCTCCTCGATCTGCAGGTTGATCTGCGCGATGCGGGCGTCGATGTCGGCGCGTTTGCCGGCGCCGTCGATGATCGTCGTGTTGTCCTTGTCGATGACGATGCGCTTTGCCCGGCCCAGCATATTGATCGTGACGTTCTCGAGCTTCGTTCCGAGCTCTTCGGAGATCACGTTGCCGCCGGTCAGGATCGCGATGTCTTCGAGCATCGCCTTGCGGCGGTCGCCGAAGCCCGGCGCCTTGACGGCCGCGACTTTGAGGCCGCCGCGCAGCTTGTTGACGACGAGCGTCGCCAGCGCTTCGCCTTCGACGT
>CAZLRW010000304.1:0-2899 GCA_964561925.1 uncultured Flavobacteriaceae bacterium | reverse complement strand
GCGTTGGCGCAATGTCGGCGCGGAGCGCCAGTTCGGCCTTTGAAATGCGCCTGCGGCGCGAAGAAAGCCCCCTCTTTGCTTCTTTGTTTCTTCGCTGCTTTGCGTGATTCTTACTCCTGGCTGAGCGCGTAACGCGCTATCGCTCTCCTTTCGACGCGGCGATGTGTTTGGCGGTGTCGTTGTAGTGGCGCAGGCCTGTGATTTGGCCTTGGGCGTTGAAGGTCCAGTAGTGGATTTCATCGTCCTGGATGCGGCCGCCGGTTTGGGTGACGTCGAAGTCGACTTCGATTTCGGCGGCGACGTTTGCGCCTGCGGCCATCACGTTCTTGACCGCGAACTTGTTCACTTTCCACTCACCGATATAGGCGAAAAAGTTCGCGACGCCTTCGGGACCGGTCTGTTCCTTCAGCCATGGGACGCCGGCCTTTTGCGCGTGGTTGTTGCGCCACTGTTCCCAGTGCGCATCGGGGGCGATGCAGCCGAGGATCGCGGGCACGTCGCCTTTGCCGAAGGCGGCGTAGATCGCTTGGACGGTTTTCAGGTTTCGCGCGGTTGCGGCTTTGCCTTCGAGTTTCGGTGCGTCGGGCGGGCAGATTGCGGTGGCCTGCGCCGACGTTGCGAGAGCGAGTGAGGCGAGGGCGGCGGTGAGGCGGGGCATGGGGCGTCTCCTTGGATGTGGAGACGGTACGTGCGCGTGGCGCGCTTGGTTGCAGCTCTCAAAAGCGAAGCGGCGCAGCACTTTTGTGCTGCGCCGCGCCTGTGTGATGGGGCTCGTTATTCCGCCGGTTGGACGGCGGCGCCGTTTCGTTCGGCTTTGCGGGTCTTGTACATCGAGTAGAAGACGCCGCCGGCGAGTAGCGCAAGGGTCACGCCCAGCGACAGTTCCGCGGGGATCTTGCCCGTGAACTGGGCGACGAAGATCTTCGAGCCGATGAAGACGAGCACGAGCGCGAGCGCGTATTTCAGATAGTGGAAGCGGTCGATCATCGCGGCCAGCGTGAAGAACAGCGCGCGCAAGCCCATGATCGCGAAGATGTTCGACGTGTAGACGATGAACGGATCGGTCGTGATCAGGAACACCGCCGGCACCGAATCCACCGCGAAGATGATGTCGGCGAACTCGATAACGCAGAGCGCCAGAAACAGCGGCGTCGCGTGGGCGACGACGCGGCCGGTCTTCGTGTCCGGCATCTTCACGAAGAACTTCTCGCCGTGAAGTTTGTCGGTGACGCGGATGCGCTTCTTCAGGAACAGCAGGACCGGATTGTTCGCGATGTCCGGCTTCTGGTCGACGAGCCAGAGCATCTTCAGACCGGTCAGCACTAGGAACGCGCCGAAGAGGTAAAGCACCCAGTGGAACTCGGTCACGATCGCAGCACCCAGCGTGATCATGATCGCACGGAGCACGATGACGCCCAGGATGCCCCAGAACAGCACGCGGTGCTGGAACTCGCGCGGGACCGCGAAGTAGGTGAAGATCAGCGCGATGACGAAGATGTTGTCGAGCGCGAGCGTGTATTCGACGAGATAGGCGGTCAGCCAGTTCATCCCGCTTTCCGCGCCATAGGACGACCAGACGAACGCGCCGAAGCCGAGCGCGATCACGACGTACACGGAGGACTGGATCATGCTCTCGCGGAACGAGATGACATGCGCCTTGCGGTGAAAGACGCCGAGGTCGAAGGCAAGAACCGTGATGATGATCGAGAGAAACAGCGTCCAGGCCCAGACGGGCTTGCCCAGAAAATCGCCAATGAAGAATGCGCTGAGAAATTCCAAGGGGACCCCTCCTGATGCATGGTTCGTCGCTCAAAGCCGACATCGCAGTGCGGGTACGCGCCTGCCAGAGGGGCCCGGTCTGTGAGCATTCTGGGGGATTTAGCGCCAGCCGGTGTGGTTTCAAGGTCCCCTTCTCGACGCCCGATTTACATTCTGCGGGCGTGGTTTCTAACCGGTGACGGGTGGCTCGGTCGCCATCGCCGGATGGGTGAAGGATTCGCAGTCTAGGTGCGGCTTGGAAGGCCTTTGGCCAAAACGATGACACCGTTGGCGCCCGCCCAGCGATGCTCGACGATTTCGCGATAGGCGGGCGAATCCCACCAGGCGCGGAACGATGCTTCGTCGGGGAACGAGGCGAGCACGAGGCGCGTGTACGGCCAGTCGCCCTCGATCGTTTGCACCTTGTCGTCGACGGCGAGCACCGTGCCGCCGAACGGCAAGAACGCGTCCATGAACCGCGACTGATACCGTTCGTACGCCGCACGATCGTTGATCGCGAGCTGGGCCAGGATGTAGACGGTCATGTATCGACATTACGCGTCGAACGCGTGCGACGCCAGATCTCTGCGGTGGCGATCGGCTCCGCGCCACACTTTGGTCGCAATCGATTTAGAGATTGCCGACCGGGCTCGAGGCTTTCCGGGGACATCACGCATGAATCGGCTCTTGCTTGGCTTCATCATCATCGGCGCGCTTCTGGTCGCAACGAACCCTTCGCGGGCCGAGTTCAACGCGTGGGCGCAAAGCTACGTCATGAAGAAGATCGAAGACGAGGCGCGCAAGCGGGGCGAGAATCCGGGCGACGGCTCTGCACAACTCGGCGGGGCGATCGCCGGCTTCGTGATCTCGAACATGCCGATCGAGCGGAGGAACTTCCTCGCGTTCTCGATCTACGGCGTGCGCTTCCCCGACGATCGCGGGGATGAGAAGAACTGCTCGATCCTGGGCATTGCCGGCCAATTCGTGCCGATGGGCGGGTGTTGAGTTGCTTCGTCGAAGCGTTCTTGCGGCGTTGACGCTGGCAGTTCTGGCGTGCTTGGCCGCAGCGCCTGCGACGGCAACGTCACCCGCCGATCTCGTCGTCGCGAACGTGACGATCTACGACGGGACGGATGCGCGG
>CAZLRW010000303.1:0-2899 GCA_964561925.1 uncultured Flavobacteriaceae bacterium | reverse complement strand
AAAGCCCCAGTTCGCCAAACGCGACACGGCGTTCGCGCACCGGTGCGCCGTCACCGCCGGCGATTTGCAGCGTCAGTGCACGCGCCTCCCAGTCGATGCGCGCCATGCCGTAATTGATGGGGGAATACGCCGCGCCGATCTGGTTTGAACTCATCTCGTCGCTCGTGTCGCGAAACGACAAATTGAGTGACGACGTCGTCATCTCATGGGCGGGGTGGCCGATGAGCCCGTCTTGGCGATAGAGCGCGGCCAAGTGCCGGTCGCCGGAAACGAACACGACACCCTTTGCGCCCGAGCGGTTGACGGTTTCGAAAAGGCGCGCCCGTTCGCGCGGCATCGCATGCCACGCCTCCCAGGCGTGGCCGTCCGCCAGGACCTGTATCGAAGAGACGACAAACCGGATGTCGGCCGGCTTGCGCAGTTGCGCTTCAAGCCACGCCCACTGCGCATCCGAGAGCATCCGCTGGTTCGGATCTTGCGACGGCGCATACCGGCCGTTCGGCGTCGCCTGCGGCAGACGGGTGAGCGACGAGCGGCCGGAGCGCGTATCGAGCATGATGAACTGCACGCGGCGTCCTTCTGGACCGAACGTGCGCGCGTGCCAGATTCCATCCTGGCCCGAGAACGCAGCGTCCATGCCCCAGTAGCGTTCGAACATCCGCTGCGCCATCTCGCGCCCGGTGAAATCGCGCCCGCCGTCGTTCCACGCCAGATCGTGATCGTCCCAAGTCGCCAGCATGGGCGTCGCGGCGCGCAGGCGCTGGAACTCCGGACGCGCGCTCAGACGCGCATATTGCGTGCGCAGTTCCGGCAGGCTCATGTCGCCCGCATGGGCGTCGCCGTAGACGTTGTCGCCCATATAGACCATCAGCTGAGGACGCGCGGCGACGATACGATCGAGAATGGGTATGTCGCGCTCCGCCGTCTGGCACGAACCGAACGCGATCGCGGTCAGAACCGTTCCGTCACTCGGCAGCGCCGGCCCGCGCGGCCCGACGGGCAGATCGACGACCGACTGCACATAGGGGCGAAGTGCGGCAATCGGATCGGCGGGCGGTGGCGTGTTCGTTGTGCAGGCGCCCAACGCCAAAAAGCTCGCCGCTGCGATCCATATCCGCATTCTTCCCTCCATCGTTCCCGCGCCTCTACACCAGTCACGCGACGCTTGTGCAACAGGGCTCCTCCCGGCGCGGGCGCGAGTGTGCGACCCGGGAGCGCAGGACTTCCCAGCCCGCCCATCCGGGAACTCCCCCACTTAAGCGAGCGTCTTGCGGCGACCGAATTTACTGCCTAACACGCAGGCCATGCTGCGCCTGACCGAACTCAAACTGCCGCTGGGACACGACGAGGCTGCCCTGCGCGCCGCGCTGATCAAGCGTCTCGCCATCCGCGCTGAGGACCTGATCGACTTCACCGTCTTCCGCCGCGGCGTCGATGCGCGCAAGCCCGCGGCGATCGTTTTCATCTATACGCTGGACGTCGCGTTGAAGAACGAGGCCGCGGCGCTGAAGCGTCTCGCACGGGACCGCAACGTCACAACCGCGCCCGACATGGACTACCGCATCGTCCGCGCGGAGAAGCCGCCCGCGCACCGCCCGGTGGTGATCGGTGCGGGCCCGTGCGGCATCTTCGCGGCGCTTATCATGGCGCAGATGGGGCTGAACCCCATCGTCCTCGAGCGGGGCAAGGTCGTCCGTGAACGGACGAAAGACACGTTCGGCTTCTGGCGCAAGCGCATCCTGAACCCGGAATCGAACGCGCAGTTCGGCGAGGGTGGGGCAGGGACCTTCTCCGACGGCAAGCTCTACAGCCAGGTCAAAGACCCGCGCTATCTCGGCCGCAAAGTGCTGACCGAGTTCGTGAAGGCCGGCGCACCGCCCGAAATCCTCTACGTCTCGAAGCCCCACATCGGCACGTTCCGCCTGGTCACGATGGTCGAACACATGCGCGCGACGATCGAGGGCTTGGGCGGCGAATTCCGCTTCCAAACCCGCGTCGAACGCATCGTCATCGGCAAAACGAAATCGGGCGGACGCCGCGTCGAAGCCTTGGTCCTGAGCGACGGCACGACGCTGGACGCCGACCACGTCGTGCTCGCCGTCGGGCACAGCGCCCGCGACACGTTCCAAATGCTCCATGACGAAGGGGTCTACATCGAAGCAAAACCGTTCTCGATCGGCTTTCGCATCGAACACCCGCAATCGCTGATCGACCGCGCGCGCCTCGGCCCCAACGCGGGCAACAAGCTGCTCGGCGCCGCCGACTACAAAATCGTCCACCATGCTTCGAACGGCCGCAGCGTCTACAGCTTCTGCATGTGCCCCGGCGGCACGGTCGTGGCGACCGCCTCCGAACCCGGCCGCGTGGTCACGAACGGCATGAGCCAATACTCGCGCAACGAACGCAACGCCAACGCCGGCATCGTCGTCGGCATCACGCCCGCCGACTACCCCGGCCATCCGCTCGCCGGCATCGAGTTCCAACGCCGTTGGGAGGAACAAGCCTACAAAGCCGGCGGCGAAACCTATGCGGCGCCGGGCCAGCGCGTCGAAGATTTCATCGCCGCCCGCCCGTCGAAGGAACTCGGCACGGTCATCCCGTCCTACAAACCCTCCGTCACGCCGACGGACCTGTCGACCTGCCTTCCCGACTACGCGATCGCGGCGATCCGCGAAGCGCTCCCCGCGTTCGAACGCCAGATCAAGAACTTCGCGCTCCCCGACGCTGTCCTGACCGGCGTCGAAACCCGCACGTCGTCCCCCATCTCGATCCGCCGCGACGAAACCTTCCAAAGCCTGAACACGAAGGGCCTCTTCCCCGCCGGCGAAGGCGCAGGCTACGCCGGCGGCATCCTCTCCGCCGCCATCGACGGCATCAAAGTCGCCGAAGCGGTCGCGCA
>CAZLRW010000302.1:0-2910 GCA_964561925.1 uncultured Flavobacteriaceae bacterium | reverse complement strand
TTCACGAGCACGGCCGGCGCATGATCGAGCGTCTTGATCCAACGGATCAGATCGTCCGTGAAATCGACGCGCGAGCGCCAGAGCTGCGCGCGGCGCGCGCGCGTCCACGGCAAGCCGATGATCGGCGCACCGGTGAGGTTGACGATCGCATCGATGCGGGTCTCGCGCGGCAAGGCGTCAAGGCGCTCGACATGGGTCACGCGATCCAAGAACAGCGCGTGCGACTGACGCCTGTCACGGGTGTACGCGAAGACGCGATCGCCGCGCGCGAGCAGGCGCTCGACCAATGCGGCGCCGATGAAGCCGGTTGCACCGGTGACGAGGATGGTGCGGCCGCTCGGCGGCGGCAGCGTACGCAGCGGCGGCGACACGCTTGCCAACGCCCGGACGGCGATGGCGTTTCGCACGGCGAAGGCCAGGACACCGATCGAAGCCAGAGTGAAGAACCAGGAGAAGAGCCCGTGCGATACGAAGGCGATGCCGGTCGGCGACGCCGCCTGAGTCGCGAGCCACGGGACCGCAAATCCTAAGAACCCGCCATAGAGCACCGCGAGCACGGTGTGCAGCACCCGCTCGAACGGCGGCAGGCGGCGCGTGCGATCCTCCTCCAGGAAGTCCGCGATCGTGATCGCGATCTCCGTCGCGAGCAGGGCCAAAACCGCGAGCGCGATAATGCCCGACGGTTCGACCCAGGCGAAGATCAGGAACAGCACGCCATAGATCGCCTCGCGCGCGCTGTGCAGCGCAAGCTCCCGCCGCGCCGATGGCTTGGCTGCCAGCCGCTCCGTCACTTCGTGGTGCAACACATTGTCGAGCGCGCCGAGCAACGTCTGGGCGGTGAGCAGGATGAGGGCCGTCAACGTCATGGCCGCGGATCCTCGAACACGCCGTCTTGGTGAACCGTGCGGCCCGCCCACGGATGGTCGAACGTCAGCGTGAAGCGAAAGCGGCCCTCGCCCAAATCCGTGTGACGCACTTCGGCCACGCCCGGCGTCAGCCACACGGGCAACGGCACGCTGAGCGCGCGCCAGCGCCAGAAGAATTTGCGCGAGCGGAAGACAAGGCTGCCCTGGTCGGCGGACACATCCAGCAGCATCGTCCATCCGCCCGCGCAGCATTCGAACAAACCGCCGTCTGCGGACGGCCGCTTGATCGAACGCACACTGAACGTCAAACCCAACGGCCCGCGATACTCCCGCGTCCATGACATGCCGCCGTGCTTGACGCCCACTTTGACTTCGGTCGCGCTTTTGCCCGCAAAGAGCGGCAGCGGCGCCCCGAACGGCAACAGCGCCCAGGCGAAGAAGCGCCCGGTCGCGCTCAGGCGCGTGTCGGTCAGGCCGCGATAGAGCGTCGGCTCCACCCGCGCGAAACGTGCGCGCACTGCGGCCGGTAGCGACATCCACGCCCGCGCGCCGATGATGCGCGCGATCGTGTCGTTGCGCTCGCCGTGCGCTTCGTCGAGCGCCCTGGGGCCGCTCCAGACGAGATCCGACAGAACCCGCATGGGGTTTCTCCGTTATCTGGCGACGAGACGCGCGACGCCGGAGCCGAGTTTGATCAGGCGTTGAAGCGTGGGCCGCGGCACGCGCTTCATTTGGTCGTACCAACCCATCAGCCGCTCGATGAAGGCGAGCATCTCGTTCACGCGGCGGCGTACGTCGGGCGGGGTCGCAGGATCTTCGGCGGCGAGGTCACGCGCGGCGCGCAACATCTCGAGTGTCGGGTCGATCTCGCGCTTCTTGCGTTCTTCGACGATGTTCTCCACGACGTCCCAGGGATCGCCTTTCGCTTCGTAGAAATTGCGACGATCGCCGATCATGTGGATCAGATTGACGAGGCGATAGCCCTGCAGCTCTTCGATCGAGGTCGAGACATTCGAGCGGGCGATGCCCAGCGTGTCGGCGATTTCCTCGGCGGGCATCGGCCGGCCGACGAGCCAGAGCAGCGCATGAATCTGCGCCACGGACCGATTCACCCCCCAACGCGCCCCCATCTCGCCCCAGTGGAGCACGATCTTGGCCATCACAGGCGACAGCGGCATGACACGGGTCCTGTCAGTTCTTTCTGTCTAGACAGAACTTACTGAACGCCCGGGCAAAATTCAAGGACTGAGGGCCGCGTCGTGATGTCCGTGCCTGGGAGCGCCGGCTTCCGGCCGGCACTTCTCCACAAGCCGGCTGGAAGCCGGCGCTCCCAGGCAGCCTTGAATGCGACACATTGAGTCATCAATTTGCGACGGGCTGACTCGCGCGGGTGCGCGAATCGTTTTGCGAGGAGAGCAACATGGGTCGTTTTCTGGCGTTTCTGTTCACGTTTGTCATTGGCGGCATCATCGGCTTTGCGGTCGGCGGTTTCGGCGGCGCGGCTGCGGGTAGCTATCTCGGCGCCTGCAAAGTGATCGACAGCTCGGTCGCCTCCGGCGCGATGACGCAGGACGCGGCGAACGCGACGATCAAGTCGATCGCAACCGAAATAGGCGTGAGGCCCGAGGACAAGCAACGCATCCTCGACGGGTTGAAGCGCGCGAACCAGCCGCCCTCACCCTGCTCGACCGCGATCGAAGCGCTGTAACTCTCACCCACCCATGCCCGATTGGTACCAGGGCGCCGTTTGGCAGCGATCGCCGCGCCACATCGTGAGCGCGGCGGTCGTGGCGCTGGACGGTGACGGCAGGTTGTTGCTCGTGCGGTCGCCGTTACGCGGTTGGGAAATGCCAGGCGGGCAAGTCGAGATCGGCGAGTCCCTTGAAGCGGCTGCGCGCCGAGAAGTGCATGAGGAGTCCGGCATCGAGGTCGACGACCTCGTCTTCTGCGGCGTCTTCCAGTCGCTCGAAAAGAGCATCGTGAACGTGTTGTTCAAGGGTCGTTGCGTTGGTGGTGCGCCGCTCACGAGCGCCGAGTCGCTGGA
>CAZLRW010000301.1:0-2917 GCA_964561925.1 uncultured Flavobacteriaceae bacterium | reverse complement strand
ACAAGCGAGCACAGCAGCGCATCGAACGTGCGCCGCCTCACCGGAAAATCGCTGTTGAGGTCGGCTTGCGCCAACAGGGCATTGGGCGCCGCGCGTTGTGCGGCACGCAGCATCCCAAACGAAAAGTCGAGCCCGACCGAAACGGCGCCCGACGCCGCAATGGCGCGCAAGTTTGCCCCCGTCCCGCAGCCAGCATCGAGCACCCGCTCACCAGCGCGTGGACCGAGATGCGTGATCGCATAGCGCCGATCGAGCGCCACAAGCGGATTGGGCGTCGCGTCATAGGTCTCGGCCCAAAGGTCGTACCCTCGGCGCACGCCGGGCCTTTCAATCTTCTTCATGGCACTGCTCGTCCCGTCACGCGCGCACGAGGACGCCCGCGCGCGCCATATGCGCTTTCGCTTGTGCGATCGTCGCCTCACCGAAGTGGAAGATCGAAGCGGCCAGCACCGCGCTCGCGTGACCCTCGCGCACGCCCTCGACCAGATGATCGAGCGTGCCCACGCCGCCGCTCGCGATCACCGGCACGCTCACCGCATCGGCGATCGCCCGCGTGAGCTCCAGGTCATAGCCGATCTTGCTCCCGTCGCGATCCATGGACGTGAGCAAAATTTCGCCCGCCCCGCAGTGTACCACCTCGCGCGCGTAGTCGATCGCGTCGATCCCGGTGGCCTTGCGCCCGCCATGCGTGAACACCTCGAACCGCCCGCTGCCAATGCGCTTCGCGTCGATCGCGACGACGACGAGCTGCGAGCCGAACTTCTCCGCCGCCTCCGACACGATCGCGCGCCGCTCGACCGCCGCCGTGTTGATCGAAACCTTGTCCGCGCCCGCGAGCAGCAGTGTCCGGATGTCTCCGATCGCGCGCACGCCGCCGCCGACCGTCAGCGGCATGAAGCACACCTCCGCCGTCCGCCGCACCACGTCGAGCAGGATGCCGCGTTTCTCGTGGCTCGCCGTGATGTCGAGGAAGCAAAGCTCGTCCGCCCCCGCCGCATCGTACGCGCGCGCCGCCTCCACCGGATCGCCCGCATCGCGCAGATTCACGAACTGCACGCCTTTGACGACGCGCCCGTCCTTCACGTCGAGACAGGGAATGATCCGCGTCTTCAGCATCGTCAGGCCGCGCGCCGCACAGGCTTGAAGTGCACGACCGGATTGGGTTCGCCGGTCTGCCGCGTGCCCGCGCGGCCATAGTGATAGACGAGCGCCGCGCGGTGGCTGCGCGCGCGATTGTCTTCCGAACGGTGCAACAAATAGGAATGGAACACGAGCACGTCGCCCGGCTGCATCAGCATCGGCGCGGCCTTTGCGCCGGCAGGCCCGACGTCGACTTCGAGATAGCCGTAATTCGATCCCGGCCGCTTGTCCGGCCCATGCACGCGGAGATCGTCCGTGTGCGACCCCGGCAGCACGCTCAAACACCCGTTCTCGAGCGTCGCCTCGGTCAGCGCCAGCCAAATGCCGACCTGCGGCTGCTTGTCGAACGGAAAATAGTGGCTGTCCTGATGCCACGGCTGGCCCCAGGCGCCGGGGTTCTTCCAAATGAACTGGCTCTGAAAGCAATCGACGTCGGCGCCGAGCACGCCGGCCACCAGGTCGACGATCCGCGTCTCACCAGCAAACGAGCCGAACACGCCGTCGCGCAGATGCAGATTGAAGATCTTCGCCATGTGATCTTCCGGCTGCTGCGCTGTCGCAACCGGCTGCGCCTCCCGCTGGATGTAGAGGCCGTCATAGGCGCTGATCTTGTGCTCCAGCGCCTCGCGCCCGGCCGCGCGAACGATCCGCACCGCCTCCTCGGTCATCGCCTGGCATGTCGAGACCTCGATAAGGCCGCGCGCGACGAAATACCCGTCGCGTTCCCACTGCCCCTTCTGTTCGTTCGTGATCATGGCGCGAAAAACCTAACCTCCACCGCCGAGCAGCGCCAGCGCCGCGCGCGCATCGACCCGCCCGTCATAAAGCGCCCGCCCGCAAATCGCCCCGGCAATGTTCGGATGCGCCCGCGTCGCCAGCGCCGTCAGATCGTCGAGCGAGCCGATGCCGCCGCTCGCGATCACCGGAATGGACACAGCGTCCGCGATCGCCGCCGTCTCCTCCACATTGAGCCCAAGCCCCGTGCCGTCGCGCGCAATGTCGGTGTAGATGATCGCAGCCGCACCCGCGTCTTGCACTTTGAGGGCAAGATCGCGCGCGGAAATCTCCGTCGCCTCTGCCCAGCCTTCGATGGCGACGCGCCCTGCGCGCGCGTCGATGCCGACGACAATGCGCCCCGGATGCGCTCGCGCCGCCTCGCGCACGAGCGCCGGGTCGCGCACCGCGACGGTCCCCAAGATCACGCGCCGCACACCCGCCTCAAGCCAACGCTCGATCGCCGCGCGATCCCGAATCCCGCCGCCAAGCTGAACGGGCAGGGCGACGTTCGTCAGAATCCCGGCGACCGCATCGCCGTTTGCCGCCCGGCCCTGCACCGCGCCGTCGAGATCGACGATGTGCAGCCATTGAAACCCGAGCGCCTCGAACGCCTTCGCCTGCGCCGTGGGATTGTCATTGAACACGGTCGCCGAATCCATCGCGCCGCGCAGAAGGCGCACGCATTTGCCGTCCTTCAGGTCGATCGCCGGAAACAGGATCACGGCCGCCACCGCACGAAGTTCTGCAGCAATGCAAGGCCGACAGCCTGGCTCTTCTCCGGATGGAACTGCGTGCCGATCATATTGTCCCGGCCAACGACCGCAGCGAACGCTCCGCCATAGTCGGTCTCGACCAGAACGTCGCCTCGATGCGCGGCCGCAAGGCAATAGCTATGCACGAAATAGGCATGCGGCTCCGCAACGTCGGCGAGATGCGCCAGCACCGGATGCGGTGACACGACACGCAGCGTGTTCCACCCCATATGCGGAATCTTGAGCGC
>CAZLRW010000300.1:0-2923 GCA_964561925.1 uncultured Flavobacteriaceae bacterium | reverse complement strand
TTGCCCATCATCGCCTCGCGCCCGGAATAGTCGAGCGCGTCGTCGACGAGTTGGAACGCGATGCCCAGATTCTGCCCATAGGTCTTGAGCGCCATTTCGCGCAAGCCGTCGCTCTGCGCCACGACCGCGCCCGATTCGGCCGCCGCCGCGAACAGCGCCGCCGTCTTCGCCGCGACGATCTTCAGATAGGTGTCTTCGGTGACGCCGATATTGCCCTTCGTGCCGAGCTGCATCACCTCGCCCTCGGCGATCACGGCCGACGCGTTCGAGAGAATGTTGAGCACGCGCAGAGAACCCGTCTCGACCATCAACTGGAACGAGCGCGAGAACAGGAAGTCGCCGACGAGCACGCTGGGCGCGTTGCCCCAGATCACGTGCGCTGCCGCCTTGCCGCGACGCAGGTCGCTGTCGTCGACCACGTCGTCGTGCAGCAGCGTCGCTGTGTGAATGAACTCGACCGCGGTCGCAAGCCGGATATGGGCAAGCCCCTGGTATCCGCAAATCTGCGCCGCGGCCAATGTCAGCATCGGCCGAAGCCGCTTGCCGCCCGAATTGATGAGGTGCCCGGCAAGCTCCGGGATCAGCGGCACGTCGGAGCGCATGCGCTCCAAAATCAAGGCGTTGACGTGCTGCAGGTCGCCTTCGACAAGGCGATACAGCCGTTCGACGGCCCCGGTCGGCTGGGCCGCGCCTTTGATCAATCGCTGGACGGCGCGCAAGCGGTGACACCCTGGTGAGGAGGTTTTCCCGAAACGACGGCTTGAGGTGAAAATAGGAACCGTTCCAAACTCGGGTCAAGGGTACGCGGTGTCCACGGTTCCGTGATCTCCACAAGGGTGGTGCGATGGTTGAACTCCTGCGCTCGAACGATTTGGTGATGTTGAGCTACGTTCGCGCTTTGTTGGCCGGGGACGGGATCGAGGCCGTGGGTCTCGACGAGCACATGTCGACGCTGGACGGCAACGTCGCCGCGATTCCCCGCCGCGTCATGGTTGACGACGACGATGTGGAACGCGCGCGCCGGTTGTTGAGAGACGCAGGCCTTGGCGACGCACTCAAGCGTTGATCAGCGTCCAATGGCCGCACGCCCGCAGGGCACGACCGACGACGCGTTCCTGGGTGGCCGCGTCCGCATTCTACAACCGGAGCGGGGCTATCGCGCGGGTCTCGACGCCGTGATGCTCGCGGCCGCTGTCCCGGCGCGCGGCGGGGACAGGGTGTGCGACCTTGGCGCCGGCGTAGGCACGGCAGCGCTTTGTCTCGCGGCGCGCGTCGCGAACCTCCACATCACTGCCGTCGACATCGACGAAGAGAGCGCGGCGCTTGCTGCGGCCAACGCCGCGCGCAACGGCCACGCCGCGTTCGAGGTTGTCGTCGCCGATGTGGGAAAGCGCCCGCGCACGCTGAAGCGGCAGAGCTTCGACCACGTTCTCACGAATCCGCCGTACCACGACACCGGCCGCGGCACCCGCGCGCCCGAAGCGCAGAAGGCCCGCGCCACATCGGCGACGGTGACGGCGTTGACGGCGTGGTTGCGCTTCGCCCGCGCGCTCGTGCGCCCGAAGGGCACGGTGACGGCGATCCTGCCGCCCGAACAACTGCCCGCGGCACTCGAAGCCCTGAGCGCGACCGGCCGCGGCATCGAGATCGTTCCGCTCTGGCCGAAAGAAGGGGTGCCGGCGCGGCGCATCATCGTCCGCCTACGGACGAATGCGGCAAGCCCGCTCGTGCTCCACCAGGGGCTCATCCTTCACGGCGCTGAGGGCAAGCCCGCACCTGCGGCCGAAGCCGTCTTGCGGCACGCGGGCGCGCTCATTAGATAGAGACGATGGTCTTCGCTTGGTTTCGCAACGTTTGGCGCCGTCTCTCCGGAACAACCCCGCCGGTCGTGGCGGTCCTGCGTCTCTCCGGCGCGATCGGCATGGCGAGCGGCCTGCGCAAGGGCCTATCGATGACCACGACCGCCGAACCCATCGCAAAGCTCTTCGCCGACAAGACTGTGGCGGCCGTCGCCGTCGTCATCAATTCGCCCGGCGGCTCGCCCGTGCAGGCCGCGCTGATCCACGATCGCATCCGCGCCCTTGCCGCCGAGAAGGGCATCAAGGTCCTGACGTTCGCCGAAGACGTCGCGGCATCCGGCGGCTACATGCTCGCGCTCGCGGGCGACGAAGTTTACGCGCATGAAAACTCGATCGTGGGCTCGATCGGCGTCGTCTCGGCCGGCTTCGGCTTCACGCAGCTGATAGAAAAGATCGGCGTCGAGCGCCGCGTCTACACATCCGGCGAACGCAAGGCGATGCTCGACCCGTTCAAGCCCGAAGACCCGCGCGACACCGCCCACCTGAAAGAACTGCAGCAAGAAGTGCACGAGAGCTTCAAGGCGATGGTCCGCACGCGCCGCACGGGCAAGCTGAAGGGCGAGGACAAGGATCTCTTCTCCGGCGCGTTCTGGACCGGCGCGCGCGCGAAGGACATGGGCCTCGTCGACGGCCTCGGCGACCTACGCGCCGTGTGTCGCCAAAAATTCGGCGACAAGGTCGAGTTCCGCGTGATCACGCCGCGCAAGCCGTGGTTCTCGCTCGACGCATTGTCGAGCCGTGGCGGCAGCACACCCGAAAGCGATTGGGCAGGCGGCCTCATCGCCGCCGTCGAAGAGCGTTCTTTGTGGGCCCGCTTTGGGCTATAAGAACGCATGGGATTGCTCTGGCTTCTCTTGCTCTTAGGGCTCGGCGCGCTCGCCTACTTCGCGGTCAAGGGCCGCATCGTCCGCTTGCGCGAAGAAATCGAACAGCAGCTTCGCAAAGCCTCCCAACCCCGCCGCTCGAGCCTGCCGTCCGAGGACATGGTGAAGTGCCCGCAATGCGGCACCTACTCCGCCCCCAGCCAACAAAAGAACTGCGGCAAGCCGGAGTGCCCATACAAG
>CAZLRW010000299.1:0-2938 GCA_964561925.1 uncultured Flavobacteriaceae bacterium | reverse complement strand
TACGCGCGGCTGCGTTCGGCGTTCGCGAAGAAGATCGGCCTCGGCCGCGTCCCCGTCGCCAACCGCGGCCGCCGCGCCAAAGTCGCTTAAGACCGCGATCACACGACAGCTCTTCACGCCGCCGCGCGAAAGCCGGCGGCGTTGTCGTTTGAGGAAGATGCTGCTGGCTTGCCAAGCCGTAGCTCGAGCACACGCGCCAGCCTCTATCGAACCTACGCCAGCGTCGCAGCCTTCACCGACTTCGCGAGCGAAGGCTGGTGGCCCCTGCCGGACTCGAACCGGCACGTCCTCGCGAACGACGGATTTTAAGTCCGTTGCGTCTACCAGTTCCGCCAAGGGGCCTTGCGTGCGGGACAGTGTGAGAAGCCGCGCGCGAGCGCAAGAGCCGGAAAGCGCCGGATCAGGCTGCGCCCTCGGCGAGCGGCTCGGCCCCTGCCTCCCGAATCAAGGCGACGAGTCCCTCCCGCACTGCCGCCAGCCGCGCCGCATCGTTGCCGCGGGCGACGAGACTGGTGCCGAACTTGCCGTCGCGGGAGAACGGATAACTGCCCAACGGAACGTCCGGAAACGCCTTCTGCAACGCCGCGAGTTGCGCGGCGATCGTGCCTTCGCCCAAATAAGCGCTGACCGTCACCGCGCTCAGCGGCGTGCCCGCCGCAAGCCGGCCGCGCACGTCGTCCAGCATCGCCTGCATCACGGCCGGAATGCCCGCCATGACGAACACATTGGCGATTTGGAAGCCGGGCGCGGCGGACAGCGGATTGGCGATGAGGCTCGCGCCGTAGGGAATACGCGCCATCCGCTGGCGCGCCTCGTTGAACGGCCCGATATTCATGGCGGCATAGCGCGCGGCAAGCGCCGCAAACACGGCCGGATGATGGTCGATGCCGGTCTCGAACGCCCGCGCCACGCTGTCGGCCGTGATGTCGTCGTGCGTGGGCCCGATGCCCCCGGTCGTGAACACATAGTCGTAGCGTGCGCTCAGGTGGCGGACCGCCGCCACGATCTCGACCTCGACGTCGGCGACCACGCGCGCCTCGCGCACCGGAATGCCGAGCTGCGCCAACCAGCGCGCGATGTAGCCGGTGTTCGTATCCTGCGTGCGCCCCGACAGGATCTCGTCGCCGATCACGAGAATCGCCGCACCGCGCGCGCGGCGGGTCGTTCGGTCTTCGGATTTCGGCGCATTCGCAGGCATGATTTGGGCCGTTAGCCAAGTTTTACTGGCGTCCTATATCATGGCCGTATAATCGAAACCGGTTCAACCACGGCGAAGCCCCGCGACCGCATGACCTACGTCCCCGCCACCGAAGCGAACGCGACCCGCACCTCCGGCACGATCAAGCTGCACGGGGCGGAGGCGTTCGACGGCATGCGCAAGGCCGGCCGCGTCGCCGCCGAATGCCTGGACATGATCGCAGGCCACGTCGCACCGGGCGTCACCACGCGCATGATCGACGACCTGATCTACGACTTCGTGACCGCCAAGGGCGCGATCCCGGCGACGCTGTACTACCGCGGCTACCGTCACTCGAGCTGCACCTCGATCAACGAAGTCGTCTGCCATGGCATCCCGGGCGAGCGCGAACTCAGGGACGGCGACACGCTGAACATCGACGTGACGGCGATCGTCGACGGCTGGCACGGCGACACGAGCCGCATGTATCTCGTCGGCGACCCGCCGCTCAAAGCGCGCCGCCTCGTCGAAGTGACGTACGAGGCCATGATGAAGGGCATCGCTGCGATCAAACCCGGCGGGACCACCGGCGACCTCGGCCACGCGATCCAGGCCTATGCCGAGGCGCACTCGTATTCCGTCGTGCGCGACTTTTGCGGCCACGGCGTCGGCCGCGTGTTCCACGACACGCCGAACATTCTGCACTACGGCCGTTCGGGCGCGGGCCTTGCGTTCCGCGAAGGCATGATCTTCACGGTCGAACCCATGATCAACGCCGGCAAGTACGGCGTGAAGCTGAAGCCCGACGGCTGGACCGCGGTGACGAAGGACCGCTCGCTCTCGGCCCAGTTCGAACACACGGTGGGCGTCACCGCGACGGGCGTGGAAATCTTCACGACCTCGCCCGCCGGCTTGCACAAGCCGCCCTATGCCTAAACGCGGCCTCGCCGAGGGGGCGACGGAGCTTCCCCATTACGTCGGCCACCGCGAGCGCCTGCGCGACCGTTTCCGGGAAAGCCCCGAAGCCCTGCCCGACTACGAACTCTTGGAACTTGCGCTCTTCACGGCCATTCCGCGCCAGGACACGAAGCCCCTCGCCAAACGCTTGCTCGACGAGTTCCGCGGCGACCTGACGGCGCTGTTCGCCGCCTCGCGCGACCGCCTGAAGCAGATCGACGGTGTGGGCGACGCCGTCGCCGATCAGATCGCGGTCATGGCCGCCTTCATCGCCCGCACGGCAAAGCAACCCGTGAAGGAACGCGAGGTCCTCTCCTCCTGGAACGCCGTCGTCGCCTATTGCACGCGCGCGATGGCGGGACAGACGACGGAACAGTTCCGCATCCTGTTCCTCGACCGCAAGAACAAGCTGCTGCGCGACGAAGTTCACGGGCAAGGCACGGTCGATCACACGCCCGTCTATCCGCGCGAAGTGGTCAAGCGCGCGCTTGAACTAGGCGCGAGCGCACTGGTCCTCGTCCACAATCATCCCTCAGGCGACCCCGCCCCGTCGGCCAGCGACGTCGAAATGACGAAGGAGATCGTCGCCGCCGCCAAGACGCTCGACATCGCCGTCCACGACCACCTGATCATCGGCCGTGACCGCCACGCGAGCCTGAAGCAGCTGGGTTTGATGTAGCCGAAAAGAACATGAGCCGCGCGATTGTCATCAACGTCCTCGTCGTGATCGCGGTCGTGGCCTGGCAGGGATGGTCTCTGCTGAAGATGCTCGATGACTGCACCGCGCGCGCCCGCGAGATCGTC
>CAZLRW010000298.1:1642-2939 GCA_964561925.1 uncultured Flavobacteriaceae bacterium | reverse complement strand
AGCCGATGACCCAATTCACCAGGCGCGCCTTCACGCAGCTTGCGGCGTCGGCGATCGCCGTCGCCGTGGCCCCACGCTACGCCCGCGCCGAAGAGAATTGGCGCATCGGCTTTCGCACTGCACCCGAGACGTTCGACGCAGAACTCACGCGCCTCGACGGGCGCTTGCCCGCCGACTTTGCGGGCAATTTCTACCGCATAGGCCCCGCGCAATTCGAACGTGCGGGCGAGCGGCTCGGCCATTGGTTCGACGGCGACGGCATGATCCAGCGCTTTGCGATCGCGAACGGCCGCGTCGTCCACCGCGGCCGCTTCGTCGACACACCGAAGCGCCGCGCCGAGAAGGCGGCCGGACGATTTCTCTACACCGGCTACGGCTTTGCGCCGAAAAATCTGACCGGCATTCGTGCCCCCGACGATCTGAACGCCGCGAACACGAACGTGCTCCCGATCGCGGGCGAAGTGTGGGCGTTGTGGGAAGGCGGCTCGCCTTACCGCATCGACGCCGAGACGCTGGCCACCCTCGGCCGCAAGGCGTTCGACGGCGGCTTGAACGGCGTCGCGTTCTCCGCGCACCCGAAGACGGAACCGGGCGGCGATACGTGGAACTTCGGCGTCATCGGCAAGCGCTGCGTGCTCTGGCATCTCGCGCCCGACGGTGCGGTGCGCAAGGCGAAGCTGATCGAGTTGCCTGAGGCGAGCCTGATGCACGACTTCGCAATCACGGCGCGCCACATCGTGCTGCTGGCGCCGCCGATGTTGGCGCATGACGGGCCCGCGAATTCCCTCGTCGATCGCTACGCCTGGCGCGCGGACAAGCCGCTGACCGCACTCGTGCTCGACAAGAACACGCTTGAAGTCGTGCGCAGGCAAGAGTTGCCCGCGCGCTTCCTCTTCCACATCGGCAACGCGTGGGAGGATGCGGACGGCACGATCCGCCTCGACGCCTGCCTGGACGCCGACGCGACGTTTGCAGTGAAGACATCGCGCGATCTCGCGCTCGGCCTCGCGCAAACGCCGTTGAGCGCGCGCCCGTCGCTGATCACGCTGCCGCCGTTAGGAGCAGGCACGATCGCGACGCTCGATCGCCTGGGCGAATTCCCGCGCATCGACCCGCGCCGCGTGGGTGAGCGCCACCGCTTCAGTCACGGTGTCACCGAGGGCGGTGTCGTAACCTGGGACTGGGAGAAGGGTGTTACCGAGACTTACCGCCACCCACCCGGCACATGGAGCGAAGAACCCGTTTTCGTGCCGCGCAAAGGTGCGAGCGGCGAACGCGACGGCTGGCTCATCCAAAC
>CAZLRW010000298.1:0-1542 GCA_964561925.1 uncultured Flavobacteriaceae bacterium | reverse complement strand
CGCTGAACGCGGCGACGAAGGCGCTCGGGCTGCGGTAGCCGGCATCGCGCGCGACCGCCTTCACCGCGCGTCCTTCCGCGAGCAGCCTGAGTGCGCGCAGGAAGCGGCTGTGCCGCCGCCATTGGCCGAACGTCATCCCGGTCTCAGCGGCAAAGCGCCGCTCGAGCGTGCGCACGCTGAAGCCGAAGCGCCGCGCGATCGAAGGTGCGCCTTCATCGTGCGCACCGTTCGCGCAGTGCTCGGCGACCCGGCGCAGACTTATGCTGGACGGCATCGCGAGCCCCAAGGCCGGCATGGCGCGCGCACGAAACGCATCGACGATGAGCAGAGCAAGCGCTTGCTCCAGAGGCTCGCGCCGGTCGAGCATGCCGATCTCGCACGCGCGCAAGATCAACTCTCGCAGCAACGGCGACACGGCGACGACGCCGCTCTCCGCCCGCAGATCGTTCCAATCGGACGGGCGCAGATAGAGCGTCGCGAACGACGTCGCACCGTTGAACGTGATCGCGTGACGTACCGACGCCGGCGCCCAAATCGCCCATGTTGGCGGCACGACCCAAACGCCCTTGTCGGCGCTCACCGTCATGATCCCCGACGACGCGTAGATCAGCTGATGCCAATCATGCGCGTGCGGTTCGATCGCGTGCCCATCGGGCAGGACCGAGCGCATGGTGCGGATCGCGAAATAGGGCTCATCGGCCGCGCTGTGACGCTTTCTCGACATCGATCGACAGAATAGCGCGATTGCGCCAGAGGGGCCACGGGTTATCGTGGGCGCCGGACCAAAAGCGGGAACCAGCTGATGCCCAACAATCTCGCCGCCTTCGCCATCCATGCCGACGACGTTCAGCGCGCCCGGCGCTTCTATGAAGCCGTCTTCGGCTGGAAATTCGAGCCCTGGGGCCCGCCCGATTTCTACTTGATCACGACCGGCGACGAACGCCACCCGGGTGTCCAAGGCTTGATGCACAAACGCCAGCACCCGCGCGCGCAGGGCGCCGGCCCGAACTGCTTCGAGTGCACGATCTCCGTCGACGACGTCGACGCCATCGCCGCAGCCGTGAAGAAGCACGGCGGCAAGATCACGATGGAGAAAATGCCGATCCCAACCGTCGGCACCGTGATCTACCTCGAAGACACCGAAGGCAACCGCGTCGGCGCGATGAAATACGAGATGCCCCCGCGCATGTAGTGACGCCCGCCACATGGCCTCGACGCGTGGATCGCGTAACCTCGGCGCATGGAGCAACGTGCGCACAGCGAAGGACGTGAACTCGTCTTGTGGCTCGTCGGCATGCCGCTCGCCGTCGTCGCTGCGTCGGTCGTTCTGCTGGGTCTGATTTCAACGGCCGTCGGCGTCGACCACAACGTGCAAGATCTGCTCTTCTCGCTGGTGTTGGTCGGCGCGATCGGCGTGCCCTCCGCGCTCATCGCACGCAGGATGAGAAAGCGCCGAAGGGCAAGCTGGACCTACTTTGCGCTCGCCGGCGCCGTTGTCGGCTTCATCGGGTTCGCGGCGCTGGCCCTGGTGTTGATCTGGGC
>CAZLRW010000297.1:0-2948 GCA_964561925.1 uncultured Flavobacteriaceae bacterium | reverse complement strand
CTTCCAGCTCTTCTTCCGTCTTGCGCCAGATCGGCACGATCTCGCTCGCAAGATGGAGAACGATCTCGGGCACGAGGGGCGGGCGAAGGAGTTCGGTGTTGGCGCGGATGAACGCGGCCGGATCCTTCACGCGCGCTTGCCTGCGCGCGGTGTGATGTTGAAGGCAAGCCCCGCGCCGTGATTGTTGCCGGTCTCGCCCGCATCGCCGTCATCGTTGCTGTTCGCGGCCTCGACCATCTTGGACGTCGCGAGGCGCAGCACGGCGAGATAGTTCGGCTGAATTTCCATCTTCGATCCAAAGCCCTTCTTCAACAGCAGGGCGTGGAACGCCGGCAGATTGTAGCAAGGCACCCACATCAGAAGATGATGTTCGACGTGGTAGTTCACCCAATAGGGCGCGACCGCCGCGCGCCAGAGCCAGTTCGCTTTCGTCGTGCGGGCGTTGCGGAACGGATCGTCGTTGTCCGGCACCACCGCGTGCTCCGCGATGTTGCGGATGCGCGTGATCATCGGGAACCATACGAAGAACGGCAGCACCCAAAGCAGGAAGAACACGTACCAATAGCCGGCAACGGTGAGTGCGGTGAGCAGCCCCAGATTGACCGCGATCGGCCCGCCCAACCGGTCGAACCCCTTCTTCAACCCATCGACGAACCGGCCCGACTTCGCCGTGAACGCATTGCGGAACTGCGCAACGCGCTGCTTGAACACGGTTTGCCCGGTCACGTCGCGGATCATCTTGCGCCGGAAACTCGAACGCGTGATCGGAAACGGCGCCGACAGCACGAGGTCGGGATCGTTCGGCTGCTGCGTCCAACGATGATGCTTCAGGTGATAGGTGCGGTAGTTGTAGAGGTCGCTGATCACCGGCCACGCCAGGAACCACTGCCCCAACGCTTCGTTGAGTTGCCGATTGTTCGTCAGCACGCCGTGCGCCGCATCGTGCATCAAGATTGCAAGACCCAACTGCCGCGCGCCGACGAGCACGACGCCGACGGCGAGCGTCAGCGGGTTGGGCCACAACGCAAACAACACCCACGCACCGACGATCACGCCCCACGCGTGCACGACGCACCAGACGCCGCGCAAGTCCGACCTCTTGCGGATCAGCGCAAGTTCGTCGGCTGACAGAAATTGCGAAGCGGCCAGCGTCATGGCGCCCAGCCTATCACGGCAGCGACAGCCCCGCAGCCCTCAGGATGACGTACGCCATCGCGAACATGGAAAGCACCTGCACCAGGTAACAGGTGAACCGTAACGTCACCGCGAACGTGGAACCCGACGACACGTGAATGAGTGACTGCGCGACGCGCGCGTAAAGCACCATTGTCGGCAGCACTTGGAACGCCGTGTCTTGAACCTGCAGGTAAAGCCCCGCGAGCACGACTGCCCCGAAGAACGGCAAGTTCTCGACCACGTTCATGTGCGCGCGATTGAGCCGCCAATAGGCATCGCTGCCATGCGGCTGCCCCGCCGGAAAGTCGCCGGCTTTCTTGCCCTGAAGTAAAACCTGCGATAGGCGCCATCCGCCGATCGACATCACGAGCAAGAGCCCCCACACCGCAAACAGCACGAGCGCCACGAGCGGCGGCAGGATCGGAATTCCAGGCATGTGAAGAACCTTTAGCGGAAGAGAATCCCCGCAAGGATAACGAGGAACGCGACAAGCCCCAAATCCCGGTTGGACTTGAACGTCGCAAGGCAGTTCGCGCCATCGTTAATGTCGAGCCGCACGATCTGCCACGCGAGATGCCCTGCGACGAGTCCAAGCCCGATAAAGAACCCAAGCCCAAGCTGACACGCGAGCCCTGCAAGCAAGAACAACACCCACGCCGCGCCATAGAACCCGATGAGCCAAGTCTTCGTCCGCTCGCCCAACAGCCGCGCCGTCGAACGCACGCCGATCAGCGCGTCGTCTTCCTTGTCCTGATGCGCATAGATCGTGTCGTAGCCGAGCGTCCAGAACACGCACCCCGCGAACAGCAGCATGGGCGCGAGCCCGAGCCCGCCCGTGACCGCGGTCCAGCCGAGCAACGCCCCCCAATTGAACGTGAGCCCCAGGAACGCCTGCGGCCAATCCGTCACCCGTTTCATGAACGGATAGATCGCGATCGGCACGAGCGAGAGCGCACCGAGCGCGACGGAAAACCAATTCAACTGCAAAAGCACGCCGAGCCCGACGGCGAGCTGCACGACAAGAAACACGACCGCCATCGCGACGCTGACTTGGCCCGAAGGGATCGGCCGCCCGGCGGTGCGCGCGACCTTCGCATCGATGTCGCGGTCGACGATGTCGTTGTATGTGCATCCCGCGCCGCGCATCACCGCCGCGCCGACCGCGAACAGCACGAAGAGCCAGAGCACATAGAGGCTCCACGCAAGCCCGAACGGCGTCTCGGTCGTGGCAAGCAGAATGCTCCACCAGCACGGCCAGAGCAGCAGCCAGACGCCGATCGGCCGATCCGCCCGCGCGAGACGAAGATAGGGCCGCACGGCCGCGGGCAGCCGATCCACCCACGTGCGGGGCGCCGCGTCGGCCGGTTTGACGTCGTCGATTGCGCTCATAGGGCGATGTGTTAAGTGGAGCGCGACAGCGCCACAAGAGCACGGCATGCCGCAAGACGCGCACGATCTGACCCACCCCGGAGGCCTGACCCGCCTTTACGTGGAGGAGGCGCTGGCCCAAGGCGGCACGGTCGCGCTCGGCGAACAGCAAGGGCATTTTCTCGCCCACGTCTTGCGCGCCAAGGCGGGCGACCGCGTGCGCCTGTTCAACGGCCGCGACGGCGAGTGGACCGCCACGGTCGCGACCGTCGGCAAGCGCGGCGTGACGTTGACGCTGGACGCGCAGACGCGCACGCAAACGACCGTGCCCGACCTCTGGCTGCTGCTTGCGCCGATCAAGAAGACGCCGCTCGACTACATCGTCCAGAAAGCGACCGAACTCG
>CAZLRW010000296.1:0-3004 GCA_964561925.1 uncultured Flavobacteriaceae bacterium | reverse complement strand
GATGTCGATCTTCGCGCCCGTCTTCTCGACGATTTCGCGGATCACCTTGCCGCCCGAGCCGATCACTTCGCGGATTTTGTCGGTCGGAATGTTGATCACTTCGATGCGCGGCGCATGCTCGCCGAGTTCGGCGCGCGCGCCTGTCAACGCCTTCGCCATTTCGCCGAGGATGTGCAAACGCCCATCCTTGGCCTGGTTGAGGGCGACGCGCATGATCTCTTCGGTGATGCCGGCGATCTTGATGTCCATCTGCAGCGAGGTCACGCCGGTGGAGGTGCCCGCCACCTTGAAGTCCATATCGCCCAAATGGTCTTCATCGCCCAGGATGTCCGAGAGGACCGCGAAGCGCTCGCCCTCCTTGATCAGACCCATCGCGATACCCGCGCAAGGGCTCTTCAACGGCACGCCCGCATCCATCAGCGAGAGCGACGAACCGCAAACGGTCGCCATCGACGACGACCCGTTCGACTCGGTGATCTCCGAGACGATGCGGATCGTGTAGGGGAACTTGTCCTTCTCCGGCATCAAGGGATGGATCGCGCGCCACGCGAGCTTGCCGTGGCCGATGTCGCGGCGCTTCGGCGCGCCGACGCGGCCCGTCTCGCCGACCGAGAACGGCGGGAAGTTATAGTGCAGCATGAAGTGCTGCTTGTACGTCCCTTCGAGCGAGTCGACGTATTGCTCGTCCTCGCCGGTGCCGAGCGTGGTCACGACGAGCGCCTGCGTCTCGCCGCGCGTGAACAGCGCCGAGCCGTGCGTGCGCGGCAGAACGCCGACCTCGCTCATGATCGGACGAACCGTCTTCGTGTCGCGGCCGTCGATGCGCTTGCCCGTGTCGAGGATATCGTTGCGCACGATGTGGGCTTCAAGCTCCTTGAAGAGCCCTGTGACAAGCAGCGGATCGGCCTTGCCCTCGCCCGCGAACTCCTCGACGACGCGCTTCTTCACCGCGTCGATCTTGCCGTAACGCGTCTGCTTCAGACGCTCGCGATAGGCGGCGCGCAGATCGGCTTCCGCCATCGCCTTGATCTTGGCGAGCAGCGGGTCGTTGTCCGGCACCGTGTGATCGCGCGGCTCCTTCGCGGCGCGCTCCGCCAGGCGGATGATCGCCTTGATGACCGGCTGCATCGACCGGTGGCCGAACATCACCGCACCCAGCATCACGTCTTCGGGAAGCTCCTTCGCCTCCGATTCCACCATCATGACCGCATCGTCCGTGCCCGCGACGACGAGGTCGAGGCTCGACTGCGGGAACTGCTCGATCAGCGGATTGAGCACGTATTGCCCGTCGATATAGCCGACGCGTGCGGCGCCGATCGGCCCGCGGAACGGCACGCCTGAAAGCGTCAACGCCGCCGACACCGCGACCATGGCGAGGATATCGGGGTCGTTCTCGAGGTCGTGCGACAGAACCGTCGCGATGACCTGCGTTTCGTTGCGGTAGCCCTCGACGAACAGCGGCCGGATCGGACGGTCGATCAGGCGCGAGATCAGCGTCTCACGCTCCGTCGGGCGGCCTTCGCGCTTGAAATAGCCGCCGGGAATGCGGCCCGCGGCGAAGGTCTTCTCTTGATAGTCGACCGTGAGGGGGAGGAAATCGATGCCCGGGCGCGGCGCCTTCGCCGACACGACGGTGGCCAGAACGGCGGTTTCGCCCATCGTGGCGAGAACGGCGCCGTCGGCTTGGCGCGCAATGCGCCCCGTTTCGAGGATGAGCTTACGCCCGCCCCAATCGCATTCCTCTCGTTGAATATCGAACATGCTTTGTCTTTCTCAGATTTGCCGCCGCCGGATTGCGGACAGCCATTCGCTGCTTCTTCATGCGCAGGAAAATGTGTGAAGCCTCGGTCGCGGCCAAGCGGTCGCGCGCGTTCTCACGCGCACGTTTCGCTTGCCGCTGTTGGCGAGGGTGAGGCCATGCCTCTCGCCGGTCATGCGCACGGGGATTACCGGCGCAGGCCCAGTTTGCCGATGATCGCGTCGTAGCGCTTCTTGTCCGTGTTCTTCAGGTAGTCGAGCAAACGCCGGCGCTGCGACACCATTTTGAGCAAGCCGCGGCGCGAATGGTTGTCCTTCACGTGCGTCTTGAAGTGGTCGGTCAGGCCGTTGATGCGTTCGGAAAGTATGGCGATCTGGACCTCGGGCGATCCGGTATCGCCGGACTTGATGGCGAATTGTTTGACGACTTCGGTTTTGCGTTCTGCATTCAGCGACATCGGGGTTCCTCTAATGTGAGAAGTTGAACACCCGCGAAGGCCGCAACTCACCCCGTTCGAACGTGGCGATCGCAACCGGATCGCCGCCGCGGCTGCGGCAATAGACGGGAACGCCCAAAGGGGCGTCGCCTTCTACAGCCTCTGCACGGAGAGAGACTCGGCCTCGCGCGAGAATCGCCTGTCCCAGCCTTAAGCTGGAGGCTTCCTGATCCGTCACGGCCAGCGCCGGGATGTCGTCCAGCGCGGTCGCAAGCGGCATGAGCAAGCGCTTGGCGGCACCGTCTTTAGCAGATTCCTCCAGCATTTCCAGAGAAATCGCGGATTTCAGCGAAAAAGGCCCGACCGCCAGCCGCGTCAGAGCCGTCACGTGGCCGAGGCAGCCCAAAACCCGCCCCAAATCGCGGGCAAAGGCCCGCACGTAGGTCCCTTTGCCGCACGTCATCTCGAACACGGCTTGGGCCCCGCTTGCCTCGAGAAGTTCCAAGCGATGGATATGCGTCGGGCGCGGCTGCAGTTGAACGTCCTCGCCGTCCCGCGCCAAGTCGTACGCGCGCTCCCCGTCGACCTTGACGGCGGAGAACGCGGGCGGCGTTTGCAGGATCACGCCGATGAATTGCGGCAGCGCCCGGATGATCGCTTCCGCCGGCGGACGCAGATCGCTTCGCCGCGTGACGTCACCTTCGCGATCGTCTGTCGCCGTCTCCGCCCCCCAGCCGACGGTGAAGCGATAGGCCTTCCGCGCGTCGACGAGATAGGGAACCGTCTTCGTCGCCTCGCCGAACGCGAGC